>JBBSBC010000041.1:0-24303 GCA_038251595.1 Phycisphaerales bacterium
CGCGACGCGTGGTGAAGGCGTGGGTGATCGCATGTGCTGTGAGTATGGGCGAAGTCAGGATTTTTGCGGGTTCAGGCATGGAGGAAGAACGGGAAAACATACGCAAGGCAGGGCTAGCGAACATGATGAGGAGGTGCTGGTAAATGACAGAATGGATGGTGGGCGGAAAGTTTTGGGCCGAGTGGTCGCGATACAAACAAAACATGAACTATTCAGGACCCGAACAAAATGCTTCCGACATTTGCCTGAATGGCCTTTCTCAGTGTTAAAGCCATAAGTTCTTTCATTGCAATAATTTAAGTGGACGCTGATCGCAGAAGATTCATCGCGTTGCGCACCATAAGTGTGCTCGGTCGGAAAGCGATAGAGCTGAGCACTGTGTGACGGAGAGTCAGAAACGGCACATCAAAGGGAACAAAATTGGGTGGCAAGTGATGAAGGCGCACGAGCCTTTCAGACTTCTCAAGATGTCAAGTTGCATGGGGAGCGACGAGGCACCAGGAGCGAACCTATAATGCCTGAACATGCACGCACCTGATGCCCCGCCCTGTTTTGGGGGTGTCCTTACTTAAGGGATTCACACATGAACCGGTTTTTGATTGCTTCAATGGTCGCCGCGTCTTTGTCAATGGTTGGCTGTGACGAGGCGAAGGACAATGCGAACAAGGCAGCAAACAGCGCGAAGGATGCCGCCGACAAGGCCGCAAGCACGGCGAAGGATGCTGCTGGAAAGGCTGCGGACACGGCGAAGGATGCCGCCAAGAGCACGACCGATGCGGTCAAGGCCGCAGGCGAGGCTGTGAAGGACAAGGCTGTCGCGACCGCCGATGCCGCCAAGGCGACGCTGGTTGACGGGCTGAAGTCTTCGGTCGATGCGATCAAGACCAAGGTCGATTCGCTGACCAACGGTGCGGCGAGCGTCAAGGAAGCAGATAAGGCGGCCTACGCGACCGACATGAAGGACATCAACACGGGCCTGAAGAGCCTGACCGATGGCTGGGACAAGCTCAAGACCGGGAACATGAGCGACCTCACCAAGATCGGCGATGAGTTGAAGAGCCAGGCCAAGACCCTGATGGACAAGGTTTCGGCCACGATGACCAAGTACGGTATCAAGTGATCGACTGAGCCAGCAGATTGCATTACGAGCCCCGACCGGCATGGTCGGGGCTTTTTTATGGTTGTGAATCGAGAACGGACATATTGTGCTGGCTGTGCGTTCAACTCGCACGGGCCGAACACGGCACAGAAACGATCACCCACAGGACCTTGCGCATGCCCAGTCTGGATATTGTCAGCCGGATCGACTTCGCCGAACTCGACAACGCGATCAACAACACCAAGAAGGCGATCGTGACGCGGTTCGACTTCCGCAACTCGAAATACGAGATCACGGTTGATCGGAAGGAGAAGAAGATCAGTATTCACGCGGAGGATGACGGCAAGCAGTCGGCCATCCGCGAAATGTTCATCAACGCGGCGATCAAGCGTGGGCTGCACATGAAGTCGTTTGAGTGGGGTGAGTGCGAGCCCGGACCCGCGGCGAACTCGAAACGCGAGGTCAAGCTGAAGGATGGGCTGGAGAGCGACTTCGCCAAGAAGATCACCAAGCTGGTGAAGGAATCGAAGATCAAGGTTCAGGCTTCGATTCAGGGTGATGAGGTACGCCTGACCGGCAAGCAGATCGATGACCTGAACACGGTACGGGCGATGCTCGACGGGGCTGGCCTGGAGCTTCCGCTTCAGTATGTCAACATGAAGCGGTGATATCGGGCGCGATAAAGTCGGTCGCGATGAACGCGGATGCGTGAAATCGGCGCGGGGCGAACACCAATAAGCAGGTATGACCACGGCACTTTCAACCAACACTTTTTCGTGGAGGGCTGAAGATCATTCGGAGCGGGCTCGCATTGTGCGACGCTTGCGCCGATTGGCTTGGCTGCTCGACAGCGCCATCACGATCCCCGGCACCAAGTATAGCTTCGGTATCGATCCGATTGTCGGGCTTGCACCGGGTGTCGGTGATGTGCTGATGCTGGCCGCATCGTGCTACATCATCTTTGAGGGGCGGCGGCTTGGTGCCTCGAACGCGACACTCGCCAAGATGGCCGGCAACGTGCTGATTGATACCCTTGTCGGAACGGTGCCCATCGTGGGTGACCTGGTGGATGCGGGGTTCAAAGCGAACCAGCGGAATCTTGAGTTGCTGGGCATAACGCCGCTTGGGCGCGATGGGATCGACCACGTGTGAGTGAGATGCACGCCCGGCGGAAGCGATGCTATTCCGCGAGCGGGTCGGGCCTGAAGAGCTTGGTATCCAATGCCCACTGCTTCTCGGTGAAGTTGCCCTGCAAGGCGCCGCCGCTCTGCTCGGAAGCATCGGTCACAACCGAATCGGGGCGCGCGGCCGCGAGCGCGATGGTGGTCTTTGCGTCGAGGTTGTCGAGCATGCTGACAAGGATCGCTTCGGGTGTCGAGGGAATCTTGGCGGCACCAAACTCGGGAACACCGTGGTGGCTCAGGATGATGTGCTGAAGGACCATGACGAGGTTTGGGGGCAAGCGCAAACCCGTGACGCGCATCACCTGCTGGGCCTTGTCGTGGAGCATGATCGCACCCTCGACAATGTGACCGATAAGCTCGCCGCGATCTGAATAGCTGAATGTACGGTCGTAGACCAGCTCGCGGGTCTTGCCGAGATCGTGCAAAAAGAGGCCGAGCATCACGATGTCACGGCTGATCTTGGGGTACAGGGGGCAGATACGATCGGCGAGATTGAGCAGGGAGAGCGTGTGCTCGAGCAACCCACCAAGCCAGGCGTGGTGCATGCTCTTGGCGGCGGGCGCACGCTTGAAGGCCTCCATCAGGTGTTCATCGCCGAGATAGGTGGTGGCGAGCGCGCGGGCGGCGGGATGTTCAAGTGTGCCGAGCAGACCGGCAAGCTCGGCGAACATTTCCTCGACATCACGCTTTGAAGAAGGAATGAGGTCTCGCAGTTCTTCAGCCGAAGGCTCGACCGCCTCGACGGAGTGGATGATGAGCTGCAACTCGCCCTGATAAGGCTGCGTCTCCGCTTCGATATACACAAAGCCATCGGTCGGCAAGCGTGAAAACTGACCCTGATCGATCGACCACATGCGACCGGGCAGGACACCGGTCTTATCGCTGATGAGGCACTTGAGGAAGGGCTTATCCTGCTTGGTGCGCCCGAGCTGCGCGTTGGCGATGGCAAAGGTGCCACGAATGAACTGTGAGGGGCCAAACTCGCGGATGAAGGGGCGACGAACGGTGGTCGAGGTGGCGGCGGGCATGAGTGAACGGGCTCCTTTGTGGGCTAGTGTAGGAAACCGGTGCGAGGTGGCGGCGGGCGTGCTGAAGTATGTTTGTGGTGCTGACGAAGTTCGGTATAGTCTTTGACATGTTGCCCGAGGCACCGCCCACAGATCGCGCTCCGAACACGGCCACCGGGGTCGCCGCCAGCCCTGATGGCCCGAAAGACCGCCACGACCTCATGCGCCGTGCGGGATCGCTCTCGTTGATGGCCATTATCCTGATCGTGGTGGTTGGGGTGCTCAGTGTTCTGCTGTTGCGCCGTCACCGCGCACGCATCGCGGCCGGTTCATCCGTGAGAAATCGCCGCCGCCGCCCACCCCCGCCCGACCCGTGGTTTGAATCAGGTCGGCGGATTTCTCCGGGCGGTTTGGGAGGGCTGCTTCCCGGGTCAGAAGATGACACGGTGGACATCGATCCGGATGATCTCTCGCCGCACGACATCGAGGGTGGGAACGATGATGGCCCAAACGATAGAGGACCGAATCAATGACCACCACCACGACCGGACGAGCGGTGAGCGGACGGCCGATTGTGCTTATCACCGGTGGCGCAAAGCGCGTTGGGCGCGCCATCACGCTTGCGCTTGCGCGCGCCGGGTGTGATGTCCTCATCACGTATCGCGGCAGCAAAGACGCGGCCGAAGGGGTGATCTGCGATGCGGTGGCTCTCGGAGCGACCAAGGGAGTTTCCGGCGCGATGAGCATTGACCTTGATGATCTGAGCGCGGTCAGCGATTTCGGCGAGCGTCTGGTTGACGGTCTGCCGCGGCTTGATGGGTTGATCCTCAACGCTTCGGCCTACGAGCGCTCACCACTCGCCACGCTCACCGGCGATCAGCTGATGTCGGCGTTCCGGGTCAACGCCGCGAGTTCGGCGGTGCTTGCGGCACGGCTTGGCCCGTTGCTCACGCGGTCCATCTTGCCGGCCGGGGGCGCGCTCGTGGCGATGGCCGACATCCACGCGCTCGGCGAGCATGGCCTGCCGCGTAGTCGTGACTTTCTGGCGTACTCAATGTCAAAGGCCGCGATTGTCGAAATGGTTCGCACCCTGGCCCGCGAACTGGCACCGAAGGTGCGTGTCAACGCGGTTGCTCCGGGCGTGGTGGCCTGGCCCGAGCATGGGTACGAATCCGACGCGGCGGCCCAGCAGATGTACCTGAGCAAGGTCCCGCTGGGACGTGCTGGCACACCCGAAGATGCGGCGGAGGTCGTGAAGTGGCTCACCCTCGACGCTTCGTATGTAACGGGCGAAGTTGTTCGGCTTGATGGGGGCAGGAACCTGATTTGAATGTTGAAGCAGAGAACGCCGAAGTGGGCATCACTTCCCTTTGAGCCGCACGCTCAAGTCTTTCGCATCAGCGTGCCCGAGCATAGAGGCTGATGTTGCAAACTTCGCCGCGTTGCCCTTGTCGCCCGCACGCTCGTGCCAGAGCGCGGCCTGATACGCATATTCCGCGTTCGGCCCGGCATCACCGTTGGCCGCTCCGCTCGCGGCAAAGGCATCGGCATACAGCTTCGCGGCCTCGGCGGGCTTGCGCATCAGTCCGTACGACTCGCCCAGCACGGTGAGAATCGCCGGTTGGTTGCGTTGTGAAGGGTCGAGCGCCAGCAGCAGCGTCGCCGCACGCTCGGCCTCGCCCTTGCGGTTCAGGATGCGTGCTTCGACCAACCTCCACTTGGCGACCGCGGGCTGAAGCTTGCGGGCATTTTCAATGTGCTGGGCCGCGAGCCCGGGCTGATCGCGCCGAAGTTCAAGCTCGGCCAGCGTGCCCCACGCCTCGGCCAGATCGGGGTTGAGTTTGGCCGCGCGAAGCAGGCTGGCCATCGCCGCCGATTCGGTCTCGGGGTCGGTTCCGCCGGCCCGCTTGATCTGCACCATCGCGAGGTAAAGCGGATACTTCGCCTCACCGGGTGCCGCGGTCTGGGCCATCGAGTAATGCTCGATGGAACGATCGAGCATTCCCGCCGCGCTCGCGCATGTGCCCGCCTCGAAGTGCAACTGGGCCGCCTGCTCATCCTTGCCCGCGGCGATGCGCTGCATGGTGCCGGGAGGCTGAAGGGCGAGCGCGGCCTCGTACTGCTCGTACGCGGGCGTGTACTTCTTCATGCCCATAAGCGTCTGCGCGTACGCGCGACGAATGGCCGGGTCCTGCGGATTGGTTTCGACAAGCTTGGAGAGGATGGTTGAGGACTGCTCGAACTGTCCATCTCGCTGATACTTCGCAGCGGACTCCAGCGCGGCCTCGATCGCCTTGGCACTCGCGGTGGTCAGGGGCTTCTCGCCCGCACTGGCCGCGCTCGGCGGGCTCATGGCGGAGCGAAGGGCCAGACCACCGATCACGAGAACGGCCGCGCCAAGCACGAGCACACCCGCGATAACCGGTCGGCCCGAGCCGGAAAGCGACTTGCTGGTTGGAAGTTTGGGATCGTTCACCATGCGAAGAGTATCGGTTATTTCTGCCCGGAGGAACCTACACTCCGGCTGATTCCCAAACACCTTCGCGAAGGCCATCATGTCGAGCCCGAACACGTCTTCCAAACCTTCGGATCCTACCCGCCCAAACATCGGCCACACGCCCGGAAATGGCGCCCCCGCGCCCGTTGGTGAAGGGCTGGCCAAGGCCTACAACCCCGCGCAGACCGAGCCGGCGATCACCGCCAAGTGGGATGCGAGCGGCGCTTTTCACGTTGATCCGGCACGTGTGCTGAGCGGCGAGGCCAAGCCATACGCCATTTTCATTCCACCCCCCAATGTGACGGCGGCGTTGCACTTGGGCCACGCGCTCAACAACACGCTGCAAGACACGCTCATCCGTGCCCACCGCATGATGGGCTTTGAATCGCTCTGGATGCCCGGCACCGACCACGCGGGCATCGCCACGCAGGCGGTGGTCGAGAAGCGTGTGCTGAAGGAAGAGGGCAAGCGTCGCAACCAGTTCACACGCGATGAGTTCATCGCGAAGATCCAGGCGTTCAAGGATGAGTACGAGGCCACCATCACCGCGCAGCTTAAGGAGATGGGTTCGAGCTGCGATTGGTCGCGCCAGCGATTCACGATGGATGAGCAGTGCGCGGCCGCGGTGCGAGAGGCGTTCTTTCGGCTCTTCAAGGATGGTCTGATCTTTCGCGGGAAGCGGCTGGTCAACTGGGACCCCGCGCTGCAGACCGCCGTGGCGGATGATGAGTGCTACGACCAGGAGATCGATGCCCACTTCTACTACCTGCGCTATCCGCTGGTGCACAAGTATGGATCCGAAACGCTGCACGAGCGTGCCGGCGGCGAGTTTCCGCCCGGCGATGCGGTCCCGGTGACGTGGAGCGAGCTGGCGTTGCGCGGCTACCCCGGCGCTGAGGCGCACCCGCCCGAAAATCCCGCGTGGGTGACGGTCGCGACCACGCGCCCGGAGACCTACCTCGGCGACACGGCTGTGGCGATCAATCCGCACGACCCGCGCGCCAAGGCGCTGCGTCACCTCTCGGTCGAACTTCCGCTCGTGGGCCGCGTAATCCCCATCATCGAAGACTCCTATGTCGTGCTCCCCGCCGCGATGCAGGCGGATCCGGAAGAAGCGAAGAAGGATGCCAAGGCGGCCTTCGCCACGGGCTTCCTCAAGGTGACGCCCGCGCACGACCCCAACGACTGGGAGATCGGCCTGCGGCACCGGTTGAGCGCGATCAACATCATGGCCCCTGATGCGACGATCAGCGACAAGCACGGATGGACCGATGTCGGTGATGCCCACATCTTTGTCGGCAAGAAGCGCGAGGATGCGAGGAAGCTCGCGGTCAAGGAGTTCGAGGCCCGCGGCCTGCTCGAGGGTGTGAAGCCCTATCGCCACAGCGTCAAGCACAGCGACCGGAGCAAGGCGATCGTTGAGCCGTATTTGAGCGATCAGTGGTACGTGAAGGTGACCGACCCGCGCATGGCGGCGAGCGCGAATGCGGCATTGGTGGCGGAGCAGCGAACAGCTTCACAACCACCCAGTGGGCAGGGCCTCCGGCCCGGCAACCCCGGCGCTGTCGTGAACAGCATTCCAGAAGTCACTGCGAGCTTGGCAAGTCCGCCGTCGGGCCGGAGGCCCGACCCACTGGATGTGCTCAGGTTCTACCCCGCACGCTACGCCAAGACCTATGAGCAGTGGCACGACAACATCCGCGACTGGTGCATCTCGCGGCAGCTTTGGTGGGGGCATCAAGTGCCAGTGTGGCGCGCAGGTGGGGTTGCTGCTTGGGGAGATGAAGGCGAAGCGGCTCTCAAGTTGTTTGAGGAGACTCTCGCACGCATGCAGCGGGAAGGGCGCCTCTTCTCGACGCCGCGTCCCTACGCAGAGCTACGGGAGATGGATCCCGCCGATGAAGACGCGTTGACGAGTTGGTTCATTTGTATCCGCAACGAGGGGGACCACGAAGCGGTCAAACTCATCGAGTCCAATGGCTTTGTCCGCGACCCCGATGTCCTCGACACCTGGTTCTCCAGCGCGCTCTGGCCGCTGAGCACGCTGGGCTGGCCCGAGCCGTCGAAGTTCCCGGGCAATGAGGGGATGCTGGAGGCGTTCAACCCCTCAAGCGTCCTCTGCACAGCTCGCGAGATCATCACGCTCTGGGTTTCGCGGATGGTGATGTTCAATCAATACTTTCTGGGTATGCCGGCTCTCCGAGCCGGTTCGGCGGGCGATGCAGAAGCCCCCGCGAAAGCAGACACGGTTAAGGTTGAACCAACCAAGGTTTACATGGGCAAGGGTGAGTCGGCTCGGAGAGCCGACATACCTTTTCGTGATGTCTTCATCCACGCCATGATCCAGGATGGCGAAGGTCGCAAGATGTCCAAGTCTCTGGGCAACGGTGTCGATCCGCGCGACATCATCGAATCGCACGGGGCCGATGCGATGCGCTTCACGCTGGTGCAGATGACGACCAACACGCAGGATGTTCGCATGCCCGTGCAGAAAGACTCGCGCACCGGCAAGAACACCAGCGCGAAGTTTGATGCGGGTCGGAACTACTGCAACAAACTCTGGAACACGGCACGCTTTGTCGGAGAAAAGCTTGCAAAGGGAGACCCGAGCGCACGCTCGGGGAGTTTCACTCGGGCTGAGCTGTCTCTCCTCGACCGCTGGATGCTCTCGCGCCTTGCTGCAACACTCAAGAGCGTGAATGCCGCGCTCGCCAACTACGAGTTCAGCGACTACGCCGAGGCGATGTACAAGGTGCTCTGGTGGGATCTGTGCGACTGGTACCTCGAAGGTGTGAAGCCGACGGTCGAGAGCTCGCCCGTGCAGCAGTCCGTGCTGGCGCACTCGCTCGAAACCATCGTGCGTCTGCTGCACCCGATCACGCCCTTCATCACCGAAGCCATCTGGGAACAGATTCGCACCTTCAAGACCGCGCCGATCGCCGGTGTCAAGCTCGCGCCATCGCGCAAGGCCGGGCTGCTCTGTACGGCGGGGTGGCCCGAGATCGAAGAAGCATGGATCGATGCCGCGGCCGAGGCGGAGTTCGAGCGCGTGCGCGAACTCGTCACCGCCATCCGCAACCTGCGGAGTGCCAGGCAAGTGCCCCCGAAGCGGAAGGTTGTTCTGCACGCAGGGCCGATCGCGCTCGAGGTGATACGGAGTCTGCCGGGGTTGGTCGAGACGCTGGGTGGGCTGGAGAGGGTTGAAGACCTGGCGCGACAAGACTCGCAGAACCCTCCCCCCGGCCCCCTCCCTCTGGGAGGGGGAGTTCGGGCACCATTTCGCGCGCTCGGCGAGGAGTTGTTCCTCTCAAACCTTGCCGATGAAACCGCGGCGGGATCGGTTGGCGACGACGCTGAAGAGCTTGCCAACAAACTGGCCGTGCTGCGCAAGTCGGAAGAGACCATCAGCACGCGCCTGAACAACCCGGGCTATGCGCAGCGAGCACCGGCCAAGCTGGTTGAAGAGAGCAAGGCGCAGCTCGCAAAGCTGCGTGAGGAGATCGTCGCGATCGAGGCCAGGCTCGGCGGAGGGGGGTCGCGTTGAACCGCGCCCGATGCTTCACGTGTGGCGCGAGCGCGACCTTTGTTGCCCTTGTCGCGATGGCGGCCTGCGCACGCTCGCAGCAACATCGCATCAATAGGTTGATCGATGCCAACGATTGCACACCGATAGTCAGCAGCTTATCACCAAGCGATCAGTTCGCACGCTCACTTTCGACCGAAGCGTGGACGTTCGAAGGCCAACGCGGCCTGCTGCTGAAGACCCCCCACCACCACCTGCACACAACACTCACCGATGCGGCGCGGGCCGAGCGGCTTGTGAGCCTGATGGAATCCATGCTCGCTGTGTATCGCGGCATGTTTCAAAGCGACACCACCACACTCCCTCTGCCCAACGGCCCGATGCCCATCTTTCTGTTGCGCGACCGTGGTCAGTGGGAACGCCAGACGCGCCAAACCCTCGGCGAACAGGCCGCGCCGCTGCTGGCCATGCCGCGCGGCGGGTTCGCCATTGGTGGTCGGATCATCATGTACGATCTCGGGCAACGTGATACGGCCGCGCTGCTCGCGCACGAGGGTTGGCACCAATACGTGCAGACAACGTTCAAGGGCGTGCTTCCGGCGTGGCTTGATGAGGGTATCGCCACGGTCATGGAAGGCCATCACTGGGAGATCGTGCGCGGCACCGCCATCGCCGCGCCGGTCTTCAACACTTGGGCCAACACCGAGCGGTTTGATGAGCTTCGCCGCGTGGTCGAGCGACGCGACCTGTGGACGCTCGACCGACTGATCATCGGCCACACGCCAATGAGCACCACACACGACGATGCGCTCGCATACTACGCGCAAGCCTGGGCACTCACCCTCTTTCTTCTTCAGGGCCAAGGGGGCAGCTTTCGAGAAGGGTTGAAATCGCTCGTTTCGGATGCTGCATCGGGTGAGATGGAACAGCGCATACTTCGGTCGATGCCAACGAACGCCACATCGGAGGTCACGGATGCGACGCTGCAACTGGCGATCTTTCGCGCATATTTCGGGCCGATCTCGGAGGTTGAGCCTGCGTATTTCGCCTTTATCAGCCGACTCACCCGTCCGGGTGCGCGAGAAGTGATCGTTCGTGGAGAATCGCCCTTTCCATAGCACCGGCGGACCGCCGAGCTGGTTTAATTCGGCAACCCACCCATTCCCCCACACTCCGCCTCAACCCCTCGCCCGATTCGCGCCGATCATCACCAACGAGCTTGTTTATGCTGGCTTCCTCCGCGTTTTGGGCTAATCTGTTCGTATAGCGTGCGGAGACAAGGATTGGATACTGTTCCGTTGAAGCGGCTTCTTATGGGGCTTCGTTTCACCCACACTCGCGGCTACAAGGATTGGCAATGTCATCACGATCAACCGTCCGGAGTCTGAAGTGCGTTGCGTGTCGCGGCTGGGCGATCTCTTCGCTCGCCCTGGCGCTCGCGGCAGGACAAGCCTGCGCCGACAACAACCCTGTCTTCCTTCAGTGGTTCGAGACCCGATGGGAAACGATGGAAGGTCGGATGCCCGACTACTTCATGGCGGGCTATGACCAGACATGGTTGCCACCCGTCTGGCGAGCGAGCGACCCTTCGAGCCCCGGTTACGACTGCTTCGATCGGTTCGATCTCGGCACACCGACCTCGCCCACGGCCTACGGAACCGAGCAGGGTTTTCGCGCGGTGGTCGATGAGTTCCATCGCGCGGGCGCGCTGGTGACTGTTGACCTCATCATGAACCACAACTCCGGGCGCAACGGCTCAGATGCGTTCTTCAACGATGGGGGCTATCCCGGCTTCGCGATGCGCATCGGTGCCGATACGTGGGGAGACTTTCACGATGGCACCAAGCAATCGCAGTCACCACAGGATGCCGGAACCTACGACCTGTGGGCCGGCGATCTGGTGGGCCTGATCGATATCGCGCACGACAAGTCGTACCAGTACATCCGCCAGCCGACCGCACCGGGCAACCCGCAGAACATTCCCGCGGGCACCGTTCGCAACAAGCCGAACGCCGCGAATATACGGTTCTATCCAGACCTTGCAGGAACACCGCGAAACTTTGTGAACCCCGCGCTCCCCCTCAGCGACCCGCTGCGCAACGTCTCGCTCTACCCCTTCAACCTCGCCAATCCTTCGGCCGGTGATCCCGTCGTCGAGAACGCCAACGACTACCTCATCCGTTCATCACGATGGATGCTCGAAGATGTGAAGATCGATGGGTTCCGACTCGACGCGGCCAAGCACATCCCACAGTGGTTCTGGAACAACATCTGGGATTCAGGGATGTTCCAGTCGCGCACAGACTTCGCGGGCAACCGAGTGACACCCTTCTCGTTCGGCGAGATCGTGGACAGCAACTCGTTCACCCAGACCTACACACGCAAAGATGGTTTCGGCAATCGCGATGCACTCGACCTGAACGGCGCGGGACAGCTCCGCGATCTTCGCGGCGCGCTCGGTGTCGGCTCGTGGCAGAACGTGCTCAGCTCGCACCTTGATAATCAGGACAATGGTTTCAACGACGGTTCGCTCGGCGTTACCCACGTCTATAGCCATGACAACGGCTCAACCGGCAATGGTGGCAGCGCGCCCGGGCTTCCGGGACCGGATCTCTACGCTCTCCCCCAGAACTGCTACATCCTCTTTCGCGGCGGCATTCCCAACATCTACCACAACTCGCGCGAGTTCGCCTCGATCTACCAGTTCCGTGGTTTCTGGCCGCGAGAGGGCAACCCCACCGCGCTCGGGCTGAACGACAACAACCTCACGAAACTCGTGAATCTCAGCAACGGCTACGCACGCGGCGAGTTCACACCGATCAACAGCACCGATCCGCAGAACAGCTCAAACGCCGACGTGCTCGCCTTCGAGCGTCGCAAGAACACCGGTGGGGGCAACTACGTGGGCAACTGCGTGGTCGGTGTCAACGACAGCTATTCAAACGGCGTGCAGGTCCGCAGCGTGGTCGTCTCTTATCCGCCCAACACACGCTTGCGCGAACTGACCGGCAACAGCGAAGATGCGATTGTCGATTCCGGCAGCTCCATCGCGCAGACACTCGTGGTCGATGCCAACCGGCGCATCCTGCTGCCCGTGCCGAACAATCGCAACACCAACGGTGTTGCCCATCACCGTGGCTATGTCGTCTATGGCCAGCCCGCGCCCTCGGGCACGCTGAGTGTGCAGACCGCCTCAAGCACGCTCGGGCCCGATTCGGGAAGTGTTGCGAGCTTCAAGCGCCGGCTCACGCCGATCGATGTCGTTACCGGCGCGACCTTCACGCTCCAACTTCTCACCACCAAGACCGATCCGCTCGACAACGCCTTCGACGACTTCGCCGCGTTCCGCATCGATCAGGGCTTCCGAGACTTCAACGGGAACGGGAACTTCGATTTCGCCGCGGCCGATCCCTACCTTCCCGGGTACGAGAACTTCCTCACCCAGTCAACACCCCTCCACACCAATCAGGGGCTTCCCAACGGCACGTATCGCCAGACGATCAACACCGATCTTCTGGCCGAGGGTTACCACTACATCTCGGTGATCTGCTTCCGCAATCGCGCAAGCAACACCGACCCGATCTACACCGAGTTTCGCAAGGTCATCTATGTTGACCGCCAGTCGCCGCAGGTCGCGCTGGCCGACGCCGCCGTCCCCATCGCAGACCCCATCAACACCTTTCGTGTCGCAACGACCGACCGCACGGTGAACAGGGTTCACATCCTGCTCAACCCAACCGGCGATCCGCTGCTTCTGGCCAACAGCAGCAACCTCGCAACCCGGTACGACCGCTTCGAGTGGCGTCGCACGATCAGCGGGCTTCGCGCGGGTGCGAACACGGTCGTGGTCGTGGCCTTTGAGTTGAACGGGCGCAGCAGCGTGACAACCTACAACGTGACGGCCGTGACCGGATCAGGAGACATCAACGGCGATGGCTCGGTAACCATCGACGACCTCTACGCGGGCTACGCCGCGCTCGGCGGGCCATACATCACCGCCGGCGATGTCAACGCCGATGGGCAGTTCACACTCGCCGACCTGCGCGCGCTCGAGACCTCTCTGCGCCCGAGCGAGCTTGACAAAATGGCCGAACCGCAGCGCTGAACTTCAGAGCAACGCCCCGAACTATGTTCAGAACAAGGCGTAGATGAACGGACCGACCGCCGTCGATCCAAGCACCAACAGCAGGCCGATCACCACGAGCGCGAAGATGATCGGCGTAAGCCACCACTTCTTGCTCGTGCGGATGAACTCATACAACTCGGCGAAAAAGCCGGGTGAAGATTCTTCCGCCTGTTTAGCAAAGTCCGTCTTGGTCTTTGGCTCATCGTTCACGGGTAACTCCCTCGCTGTCAGAACTGCCTGAAGTATTGACTCGGCTTCGCCGGCTCAGGACGACGAACCCAGTACGTGCTCGCCTTCGCATCAAAACGCCGCGTCATCGGGTCGTGCGAGAAAGCCCGCACCAGCAGGCCGATGGGCGTGACCACCAGAAAGTAGGTCGCCGCGAGGAGCCCGATGGAAACAACCGCCCCGATGGGCATCGCGCCGTACATCCAGCCCAGAAAGATCGGTCGTCTCATCGTCGGAACCGCGTAATAGACCGCCGTGACAAACGCGGCAATGCCCATCACCACGAGCGAAGCGGTCTCTGCACCGTACACCCATCGCAGAAGAGCGCACACGATCGCAAAGAACGTCAGGAACAGCAACCCGAACCACTTGAGTTCGCGCACGCTCGGGTTTTTGTTGATATGGATGAGTGACATGGTGCGGGTTTTCGATGTGCAGGTGCTGGGTCAGTCCGGATCAAACTGTGCGAGATAGGCATCGACATCGTGCGTGACGGCCTGCGGCTGATCATCTTTCCTGAGCAGAAAATCCCCGACAACCAGCACATCCATGTTGGTCGCCATGAAGCACCGATACGCTTCCTCCGGTGTGCAGACGATTGGCTCGCCGCGAACGTTGAATGATGTGTTGATGATGACCGGGCAACCCGTCTTGGCCTCAAAGGCCTTGAGCAGCGCGTAGTAGCGCGGGTTCCGCGCCGCATCAACCGTCTGCACTCTCGCCGAAAAATCCACGTGCGTCACCGCAGGAATCTCGGATCGCACCGCACGAACCGTGTCGATCCCCTTGAACTCGCCACCCACTACCGGCGCGATGCGCCGCTCCGCGCGCACCGGTGCAACCAGCAGCATGTACGGGCTCGGCTGATTCGCACGCACATCGAAGTAGTCACCGACGCGCTCCTGCAGCACCGAGGGTGCAAAGGGCCTGAACGACTCGCGGAACTTGGTCTTGATGTTCATCGTCGATTGCATGGCCGCGCTGCGTGCATCACCGATGATGCTGCGCGCGCCCAGTGCGCGAGGCCCAAACTCCATGCGCCCCTGGAACCAGCCGACCACCTTCTCGCTTGAAATCGCATCCGCGACGTTCGTGCACAGCTCATCCTCACGCACAAAGTGCGTGTAGCGTGCGCCGACACTGTCGAGGTAGCCTTTGATCTCCGTGTTGTTGCACCCCGGGCCAAGCAGCGACCCGCTTTGCGAATCAGGCGAACCGGCCGTGCGCGGGTTATCCAGCAGTTGATGCCATATCAGCAGCGCCACGCCGAGCGCGCCGCCCGCATCGCCCGCCGCGGGTTGTATCCAGACCTCATCGAACGGCCCCTCGCGCAGCACGCGCCCATTCCCCACGCAGTTGAGGGCCACGCCCCCCGCCAGACAGAGGTTTTTCATCCCCGTCTGCACATGAACATGTCGAGCCATGCGCAGCATGATCTCCTCGGTCACCCGCTGCACCGACGCGGCCAGATCCATCTCGCGCTGCGTGATCGGCGATTCGGGCTTGCGCGGCGGTCCACCAAACAGCCTGTCAAACTTCGGCCCGGTCATCGTGAGACCCTGGCAATAGTTGAAATACGACATGTCCATTCGGAACGAGCCGTCGTCCTTCAGATCGATCACCTTCTTGAGGATCGCCTCCGCATACACCGGTTGGCCAAACGGCGCAAGCCCCATCAGCTTGTACTCACCCGAGTTGACCCTGAACCCCGCCTGATATGTGAACGCGGAGTACAGCAACCCGAGCGAGTGCGGGAAACGCAGCTCGTGCGTCAGTTCCAGCCGATGGCCCCGCCCCACACCAAACGTGGCCGTGGCCCATTCGCCCACACCATCCATCGTGAGCACCGCGGCCTCATCAAAGGGTGAAGGAAAGAACGCGCTCGCGCCGTGCGACTCGTGGTGCTCAGCAAACACGAACCGCTTCTTATACGTGCCCGCAAGTTCCCGGCGCATCTCCCGCGTCAGGTGCAGCTTCTCGCGCAACCATAACGGCGCGGCCCGAAGAAACGATGGAAACCCCGCCGGTGCGAACGAAACATAGGTTTCAAGCAGCCTGTCAAACTTCAACAGCGGCTTGTCATAAAATCCCACATAGTCAAGATCCGCCGGCTGAAGCCCCGCTTCCTTCAGGCACCACGCAACCGCAAGTCTCGGATACCGATGATCGTGCTTGATGCGTGTGAACCGCTCCTCCTGCGCCGCACAGACCACGCGCCCATCAACGACCAGCGCCGCGGCGGAGTCGTGGTAATACGCCGAGATGCCGAGGATCGCTGTCATGGTTGCGGTGGAGTTGCGGGTGCGGGCGGCGACGCGGCCGGAATCTGCGGAGTCAACATCGACATCATGCGCCGGTAAAGATCGGCGTATTGGCCACTCTTCTGAATGCCGTTATCAATCAGTGTACGGGCCTTGTCAGAGTTTTTGGTCTGCATGTACGACTCGACGAGGGCTTGATCGAGGGCCACCAGATCGGTTCCTCCGAGCTTTTCTCGCGCGGTCAACAGAAAGGGTATGGCCCTTTCATACTCTTTTCGCAGTTGATAAAGTCGGCCCACAAACCGTTCGGCCTGCCCTTCGACGCTTCGCCCTTGACCGAGCAGAAACTCGCCGCGCTTGATCGCGGCCAACGCGATCGCGTGATCGTCCGAATCGAGCTTGCCACGAACACGCTCGCGACAGACCAGCATGAAGTAGGTGAACTCAATGTTCCATGATGAGTACTGCGAGACCGAACTCGCGGCGGTCTTAAACAGCCCTTCGGCCTTGCCAAACTCGCGCGACTGAATCAACACCCGCCCCACCATGCCCGTGATGGGCCGCTGCTCTCCCTTGTGCGTCGATGGCTTCTGCCATTCGGTCAGCACTTCGCGCACAGCAACAGGCATTCCCGCGCTCAAGTTGCCGCAGATGGTCTCGGTTCTTTCCAACAACTGCGGGTTGGTCTCTTTGAAGAACGGAATCCTTCCAAGCACACGCATCGTGTGGGCCGCACCGTAGCGGTCATACGGGTTATCACCGAGTCGTGCGGCATACTCCTCAAACGATCCGAGCACCGCAAACTTCTCTGGGCGAACCTCACACTTGCCCGGCGCCGTGGTCAAGGTCTTGACAATCGCTCGCGCGACAAGGTCCTGACCCTGGAGCGTCGGGTGTACATGGTCATCCATCAACTCCCAACCGATCGAACCCCCGGGGCTCGCCGCACGAAACGCGCTCTGAAGATCACAGAGCATGGCTCCGTGCTCTTTCGCCGCAGTTCGTAGAGCATCGACCGACATTCCGGGTGGCCGCCACGGCATGGGGTCGAGATCCATCGCCCGTTGAAAGCTGCCAGCCGCAGCCGAGCTGTCGCCCGCAACCTGCTGAGCCTTCCCGAGCGCGTAGTACGCGGCCGCGTTCATAGGATCGAGCGCAACGGCGTCGCCGAGCGTTCTGAGATCACGCGAGGCCAACATGCTTGCGAGCCTGGCACGGTCAGGCTCACTCAGTCGCGAGAGGTCGGGTTGTCCGAGCGGGGCCAGATCGCGCTCGTTTGCAGGAAGTGTGCAGACGATCACCGGCACCCCCCGCGCGCGGCAACGATCAATCATCTCACCCGTGAAATGCCCGAGGTTGTTCGCCGCACTCATGCGGATCGGGTCGTCGGCTGCAATAAAAGAGCGCCCCATCATCGCTTCCATCAGCGTCTTGTCGGCGGTGCGATCAGCACCCCCGAGCAGTGAATCAATGAACTGGGCAACAGCAAGCCAGCGGAACCCACGAATCACTCGGATGGCCGTCGTCGAGCGCCCAGCGCTGTGCAGCGATGCCACTCCGTACGCGCCAAAGAACTCATTGTTCCCCACATAGACGATGCAGAGGTCGGGGTCATAGTTCAAAGACTCGGTGAGCAGGCCAAGCACCGGGAACGAGGCCACCGCGGTGGTGCCCAGATTGATGACTTCGACCGTGCGATCGGGCCAGACATCGCCGAGCATGGCCTCAAGAAAGGCTGAAGCGGCAAGAGCCTTCGGCTGCGGAAACCCCTTCATGGCCGACTCGCCCGCCAGCATGATGCGGAACGTCCCCTTGGGCTTGGGCATGACCAACGCGCTCTGGTTCAGCGTTCCCGGTCGAGACTTGTTGGCAAAGAAGTAACTCGCCGGTCCCGGATTGTCGGTGATGATGAGCGATGAACCATCTTCGAGCGTGCCCACGCGCCTGAACGTTGTCGGATAGCCACCATACCCGCAGAGCCGCAGAAAACCCTCAAGCACAAGCAGAACGATGAGCGGAAAGAGCAGGCTGACCACGATGAACATGCGCCGCTTGCGGCGCGAGAGTCGCGGCCGCGCGTGCGATGGCTTGACTGAAGTCGTGGCCGTGATGGTGGGCATCTCGTGCAATTTTTGCTCCAACGGTTGAGAGCGCCGAGTATATCGAGAGAGCAGCTGGCGCAGCAGAACGGCCGGTGCCATAAGCACCGGCCGTTCGTTGAGACTCGTAGAGATCACTGCGTACGCGCATCCGATCAGTCAGTCTCATCAGCGGCGACGACGAAGCGAAACAAGGCCGCCCATCGCAAGAAGACCCATCATGCCGGGAGCCGGAATGATCAGGTACGTCACGGGACTCGCGTTGGAGGGATTGCCCCAGTCACCGATCTGCTGGCCGGGGTTGCCGAGCGAATCGACCGCGCCATCGCCACCGCCACCACCGCTGGTGAAGGCATCGAGGAAGATGATGTCGCCGGGGTTTACACCGAGGACGCTGAGCGGAGTGGTGATGGTCACCGTGTTGGCGAGCTTGGTGATGCTGATGTCGTTGTTAGGAGCAACGTTGTAGGTCGCTTCTGCAAGGCCCCAGCCTGCGGTGAAGTTGTAGATTTCAGCGCCGTTGCCGCTGTCAACCCACGAACCGATCCAGGTGTCCGCACCGGTAAGCATGCTGATCGGGCGAGCCCAGCCGTTGCTCGCCGTGTCACCGCCCGCGGTGCGGTCGATGATGACCATGTACTTGCCCCAGTCGGTGGCAACCACATCGCCAACAAGCGTGAACTTGAAGCTGATATCCGTCAGCGTGTTCGAGACTTCCAACGAGACGATATCCAAGATGCCGCCGCCAGCATTCGTGAACGTATCGCCTACTGAATCGTTGAAGGTCTGATCTGCGAGCGCGGTCGCGCTGAGACCGGCCACGGCCAAAACCGCAAGGAACCTCTTCATTACTCTCACTCCTAAAGTACTCTTCACACAACCGCTCGCCAAACAGCGGGCCGGTATCTCTCTAGGTCAACAATAATCGAAATGAAGCCCGCGTGCCACGGGAAATAGTGGTTGATTGATAAAATTTTAACGATCGTTTGAAGCGACCGATTTTGGGCGAGAACTTGGAGTCTTTGTGGGTGAATCTGGGTAAGTTGAGGGGACCCCAAGATAGGGGAGTGTCCGCTCGATGATCCTCCGCACCACCGGACCAGATGCACGGGATCCGTAGTGCCGACGATTCGCCACCTGCTCAGGGCCCGGATCATCCATCACCACCAGCACGACCAGGCGGGGCGACTCGACCGGCGCACCGGCGATAAAGCAGGCGTTGTATTGCCCTTGGAAATACCCATCCGAACCCTTGGGCCGCTTCTTCCCGGCGGGCGGCGGGCCGAGCGGAATCTCCGCCGTGCCCGACTTGCCAAAGGCGTTGTAGCGAACCTCGACCTTCTCGGTGTTCCAGGTGGCCATCTTGGAGTCGAGGTTCTTCGTGACCCCTTCCATGGTGTGACGGGTCAACTCGGCGATATGCCGCGGCAGCACTCGTGGGCCGGGAACAATCTCCTCTTCACCATCATGCGCGGTCAGGCGGAGCGGTGGAAGGGTGCCTGCGTTCTCGCCCGAGCGGGCAAAGATCGAGAAGGCGCGGGCCATCTGCAAGGGTGTGATGGCGACCTCGTGACCCATCGCCACCGAACTCTGCGAGTAGGGCCCCCAACGCTTCATGGGTGTGACAAGCCCCGTAGACTCGCCCGTGAGCCCGATATTGGTGCGCGAGCCGAAGCCGAAGCGGATGACCGCATCGTGCATCTGCTTGTACGACATCCGCATCGTCGCCATGGCCATGCCGATGTTGGATGAGTTCACCAGCACATCGCTCCACTTCTGGCTGGGCATATCGTGGACATCCGAGATCGAGCGGCCGTACGGCGTGCGCCAGGTCTTGCCGGTGTTGAACAACTCGTCGGGCTTGGCCAGCCCCAGCGAGGTGACCTCGGCCCACATGAAGGGCTTGAAGGTCGAGCCGGGCTCGTAGGCATCTTCCACGCAGCGGTTGCGCAGACCAGCCTCAGAGGCACCGTGGTCATTCTTGATCGTCGTGTACCGCAGCCGGTGGCCGCCGGGTTCCTGCCCGATGGCGTAGGTCCACGGATAGTCAACCGTCTTGACGTTGCGTTGAATATCCGCGAGCGCGAGGATCTCACCCGTGTTCGGATCGATCACGATGCACCGTGCGCCGGCCGCGTCCGACTCCAGCGCGCCCTTTTTCAGTTCATCATCGACAATCTCCTGGATTCGCAGATCGATCGAGAGACGTACATCGCGCCCGCGCTCAGGGGCGGTGTAACTGCCGGGATAGACCCACAGCGGCTTGCCGGTCGCATCGCGCACGTAGCTGAACTCACCATCAACACCGGTGACGGTCTGGTTAAAGAGCAACTCAGCGCCCATCTGACCCTTCTGGTCGGTGCCCACGCGCCCGACCAGCCCGGCCACCAGCGGGCCTGCGGGGGTCTCGCGAACATCGGCATCTTCAAGAAAGACCCCGGAGATGCCCAGGCTCTTGATGATCGAATCGCGCCCATCGACGAGCACCGGCCCGACGCGGACATACTTGCAGGTCTTGATCCCCGCATCGTTGCTCGGGTCGGCATCGGCCAGCAGCATCTTCGCGCGCTCGTTGATCGCGAGCTTGGGCGCGATGCGCTGGGCCACTTCCTCTACGCGCATCCCCAGCGCATCGGCCAGCTTCCCGAAGGCCTCACCGGGTGGGTTGGGGAACTGGGTAGGGTTCACGAACACTCGGCTGGCGAATCGGGTTGATGCGATGATGCGTCCCTTGCAATCCTTGATCTCGCCGCGTGCGGCGGGCTCGGCGATGCTTGTTACGCGGTCGCCCATGAAGGCGACGAGCTTTTGCCCGGGTGAGAGTTGCAGTTGCCCCACGCGGGCCAGCATGATGGTCAGCACGAGCAGCACCCCGACGACCGAGATGGTCGCCACGGTCGCGATCCGCGACAATCCCACAGCCAATACCTCGGGCTGCCCATCGGCCTGCCCGTCGCGCAGTTCGTACATACCACCATCTGCGGGCTGACCGGGCTCGGTGAATGCGGCAGGGGTAGGGGGGGATTGAAGGTTCACCGATGCGGCTCCCGTGTGCGTACGAACGGCGTGCAATGTCTGACTGTGTGGGCGGGCGGAGGGGCGGGGGCTGGGGTGGCGCGGCGATTGCCCGAACGCGGCTCAGCGGTTACTGGCCGCGGCGAGCACACCCTCGGTCTCACGCTTCACCAGATCGCGGAAGCGCTCTGGGTTGTTGTGGGCCAGTTCGCCAAAGCGCTCACCCGCCCGCGCCAGGGTTGAGGGGAGCGTGCGGGCCGCGACTTGCGCGCGAAGACTCCAGAGCGTGCGGTCATGCTGGAGCACGCGCTGATGCACCTCGGCCAGATCGTGGGCCGCCTGCACGCGCTGCTGGCGGACGGCCAGCAGCACGCAGGCGATGAGTCCAATGGTGATGATGAGTGCGGTGAGCTTGGCAAACACGGAGATTCACCTCGCGGGGAGCTTGAGCGTCATGCCCACGACGAGCGCATCCTCGCTGTCGAGTACATCCTTGTTCAGCTCGTGGATCTCCATCCACCGCTTGCTGGTGCCGAGCATCTTGCGAGAGACATCCGAGAGGACATCCCCCTTCTGCACCGTGTATGTTCGGGCCGCGGCCTTCGGAACCAGTGCCATCGCGCTCTCGCTGGGCTTGGTAGTCTTACCGGGAAGCGGGGGAAGGGGGACGATGGTGGGCTTGGGCGTGTTGGTCGGCGCGGGCGGGTTGATCGAGGGCAGGGGCTTGCCGAGCAGTGCTTCCCTGGGCGGGAGGAGCAGCGTCACACCCTCGCGCATCGACCCGTTGGCCGCGACCTTGCCCTTGTTGTAGTCGAGCAGCTTGTTCCACAGCATTCCATCACCATACTTCTCCTTGGCGATGCGGAAGATCGACTCACCCTCACGAACATCGTGACGGGTGCAGAGCTTGAGCGGCACTCCGTTGATCAGTTCCTCCTTGGGGAACTGCGGGGTCTGGTTCGGGCGAACCGTCGTGAGCTGGGGCGGCGGCACCTGATCCCGAGACTGCACCATCTCGTTCATTCTCGGGCCGGTGGGAAGGATCGGACGCACCTCGCCCGATGAGCCACCACCCGAACGAAGCTGCCCCATGGGGTTCAGGTTGCTGTTCAGGTTGCTGTTCAGGTTGCTGTTCAGGTTGGGATTCTGGCCCGAGCCATTGCCCAACTCAACAAAGCCCTCACCCGGCGAAATGCGCCGTGTGGCTTCGTTCATGAGCGTGCGTGTGCGCTCGTTCTCGTTGTTCAGTTCAACCGCAATGCGCCCGTTCTCGGGCAGCACGCTTGTGGCAAGGGGCATCGTGCCCATCGTGATCCCGCTGTTGGGGTCGGTTCCCTCGCGTGCGGCCATCGGATCATTCACTGGCGGAAGGACGGTGGGCGGGATCGATGAGCCCATCTGGCCTGAACCCATCTGGCCTGAACCAGTCTGGCCCATGGCCATCGCCGGACCAAAGCCGTTCATGTTTGGGGAAGTCGGGGGTGTGAATCCGACAGGCCGCAGCCCATCGACCGCAAGGTTCCGCGCGGGTGAGGCGGCCAGATCGCTGTTCACACGCGACAAGCGGGCCTTGGAGAAGTGGTCGGAGATCAAGACCCCGACGACCAGAACGAGCGTGAAACCAATAATGAGGGCGAGTTTGTGTTCGCGGGTCACGGGGTAAGCATCCTTGCTTGGTGTACGAGCGGAGCGGGGAAGGTGAAGTGAGCGATTCTACCGGGCTGAGGAACGGAAAATTCTTGTGCTGCGCGAGACGATGGGCTCAGCCTGCGCCGAGCCGGATGACCCGCAGCTTGGCCGAACGCGAGCGGGGGTTCTCGGCACGCTCACCATCATCGGCCTGCACCGCTTTGCGGGTCAGGTGGGTGGCGATGTGCCGTTCTTCGACGAGCTTGTTGAACGACTGCTTGACCGGACGATCCTCCAACGAATGAAAGCTGATGATCCCGATGCGTGCATTGGGCCGGACCCACCCCCCCACACCCCCAACCCCACCCACCCCACCCACCCCCCCCATCTTTCCACCCTGCGCCCCTATTCCTTTCACGGCCGCCGCCGCCGCCCGTTCAATGGCGGCCAAAAAGCCCGTGAGATTCCCGAGTTCATCGTTGACGGTGATGCGTAGGGCCTGAAATGACCGGGTAGCCGGGTCTATGCCGCGGTAGCTGGCGGCGGGCACCGCGCTGCGAACAATCGCAGCGAAGCGTGACGTGGTTTCTATCGGCCCAACAGCACGCGCGGACACAAGTTTCCGCGCGATCCCGCGGGCCACCCCGGGCGGCTCCTCACCGAGGTCGCGGAAGATGGCCGCGAGTTCTTCCTCGGGCAGCGTGTTCACCAGCTCGGCGGCGGTGATCGGCCCGGTCTGGTCCAGCCGCATATCCAGCGGCCCATCGTGCATGAACGAGAACCCGCGCTGGGCATCGGCCATTTGGTTTGAGGCAAAGCCCAGGTCGGCCAGCAGCATGTCCACCCGCACCTCGGGGTGATGCTCGGCCAACAGACGGGGAATCTGCACAAACGAGGTGTGCAGCGTGAAGACGGTCGGTGCCCTTGGCAGCGCACGCACACGCTCAGCAGCGCAAGACAGGTTCCCCGCATCAAGATCGCACAGAATCACCTTCCCGGTCGGCCCCACCCGCTCGGCCATCGCCGCCGCGTGCCCACCCAGCCCCGCCGTCGCATCAAGGTACACCTCGCCGGGCTGGGGCCGGAGGAGTTCGAGCAGGGGAGTCATGAGGACCGGGGTATGGGTAGCCATCGGGCATCAGGCACTGATCAGCAGGACTAGGGAGATCCGACGATTGGACAATACGCCCAATCAACCAGACGAGGCCAAACGCGCAACAATCTGCTTCCCATTGCCGACGCCCGCACTGCTGCCCCGCCTGTTCGAGCCTTCCAATAGGCCTACCGATGAGTTTGTTGGGCTCGACGGAGAACCTGAACGGCCCTACAAAGAGCCCGAACGGCCTTACGGAGAGTTCAAACAGCCGAGCGCGTGACCCAAATAAGGGGGGTTGGGTGCGAACGGCTAGACACCAAGCCACGAGCGAAGATTCAATTTTATGTGTCGGTCGGTTTCCTGTCAAAAACCAAACATTCCCCCTTGGCCCAAGCCCCCACTGGGGTACACTTCACACCATGCGACCCCCCCCCCCCCCCCCACCCCCGCAAACATTTGGGGATAGCGATTAGCAACCGGGGTTTTTAATTCCCCAACAGGTTTAACCCCCGCTGGGGTGTGGCGGGGGGGTTAACCCC
>JBBSBC010000042.1:0-24263 GCA_038251595.1 Phycisphaerales bacterium
AAAATGGTGTTAAGAGTATTCAGGACATATATGATTTTCTGCCGTTCTTTTACAGTAACGACCCATTGGCAGACGTAAACGGATCTGGAATGGTCTCGGTTCAGGACATCCTTGACTTCCTTGCTGACTACTACATGCCGTGCTGGGCGTCCCCCACTGATGACTGGAACGGGTGACGAGTGTTTGGAACACCGAAGTCACGTACTCATTGCTGCTTTGCTGAGATTCTGAGCTATTTAGCTCCAGCGCTCGCATCACTGATGATAGTACATCTTGTCATTAGAGCCTCATCGCTTTACGGCAGACTCAGCACGCATCCTGTAGTAGATAACATCAATTATATGGCTTCAGGAGCCATTTGGTTTCGTGCGTGGCATACGGGCGGGCTTTCTGAGCTTGTCGCTCAGTATATGACGCGAACGCCGCATGGCCCCTATAGCGTTGCTGCATCGTTCTTAGCATATTTGCTCCTGGGTGTTAATGATCGTGCGGCACATGCTGCATCCATTGTCCCATTGATGATTGTTCTTTCATTTGCTTGGTCGCTAACTCGACAAGTAAGTTTGTTCCTGCGACTGGTTATAATCGGTTTAGTTTCAACCGTGCCACTATGGACTTGGAGTATTGAAATTGTAAAGCCGGACTATTTTGCCGGCTTTATAACTTCTTGCGCTCTAGTACTAACTATTATTCATCCTTCACGTCGACGCAAAGCGAGTTGGTTTTTCGGAATAGGTGTGTTATGGGGATTTGCACTCTGGTCTAAGCCTGCCGTCTTTCCAGGTACGATTTGGTACTGTGGAGTTACGATCGCAATACGGACTTGGCTTTCAGTATCCAGCTTAAGCCGCACTCGTATTATTCAACTCATACGAGAAAGCTCACTTGTTTGCTTGGGTGCGATGTTTGTTGCTGGTCCTCATTATGTGATCGATCTTGAACACATCGTGCACTACATCAGTGACATTCTTGTCGGCAATCGACAAGCAAACTGGAGATATAATGGCACCCAACTGCAACACATAGCGTACTACTCCATGGGTCATGGTGGCGATGTCATGTTGGGAAATGCTCGATATTGGCTAGCAATAGTATGTGTGATAGGTGGAGCATTAGCACTAACCAATCGAAGCAAAGCGGTGCGGCGTTCTGCTTTCGCATTTACAGTAATGCTGCTTGCAGCATATCTTGTTCCCACACTTAGTCCCATGAAGATTCGTGAGTTTGCGGTCGTATTTCAAACGTTTCTGATCTTTACTGCGGTTATCTCCATCGTCTTCATCGGACGCACAATACGTCATCGTTCTATACAATTTTTAGCGGTTGCGGCACTTGCAGCAGCACTTGTATTTTCTGTTGCTACATTGCAGTGGAAGATACCTCTTGTGTCACTGGGTTCTAATAAAGCGATGGCTGTTGCTGCGGACAACAAAGTAGTTGAAAGACTTTACGACTTAGTACGTACTGCATCATCCAGCCTCCATTCTTACCCACGAAATGTGTCAGTAGTTATCGGCGGGGCTCCAAGCGCGTTCAGCTGGGGACTTGTTAACTTCTGGGCAATTCGCGACAACATACCAATCCGCGCGACCGCGCGAAGTACTCCCAGGTCTATAGATGACTTGTATTCTTGCATCAAAAGTGCAGATGTGATTGTAGCAAATGAAGGTGGGACGGGGTTTACTCGAGGTGGCACTAACTCTGAGGCATGGAATAAGCAGTTTCTAGATGGCGTTCGGAGGCTTCCCTTGCAGTACAAAGAGTTTGCTAAACTCCAAGTCGGCAATAGCAATCGGTCATATTATATTTTTGTTCGTATACTTGACCAATCGCCCAATGAAGTTGATGAAGCATTTGACTCTGATGATTCGGAGGATGATCGTCCCTAGTTTGTGCAGTTGCAAATATGAAAGGTGCAGTTCGGCGACCAGATTGTGGATGTGGTGGCCGAAATGGGCTTTATTGATGCGGATGTGGAGGTGCGTGTGGTGGGGGTCGAGCGGTTTCGGACGGTGGTGGAGAGGGTGTGAAGGGTTGAGAGCCTCCATGTCTCTGGCGAAGTTTTCACGCGGCAGGTAAGAAGTGCGAGGGGAAAGTCGATGCCTCCGCGCCCTGAGGTCACGGCGGTCAGCGAGCACGGATTGCTTCGATCGGCTGGTGTGCCAGCCTGCCGATCGACGAATACGCTACCGGCATGGACACGCTTCTTTATTGGGGGGTCGGGCTCTTGGCGCTTTCGGCGATCTTGCTGGTGCTGGAGGTCTTTGTGCCGAGCGCGGGGTTGATCGGGCTTGTGGCGATGTGCCTGGCGATTGTGGGCGTTGTTTGCCTTTTCAGGGTGGATTGGCGGTGGGGGCTGAGCGCGATGCTTGCGGTGCTGGTGGTGGGGCCGACGATTTTCTTCTTCGCGTTGCAGGTCTTTCCCTCAACACCGCTCGGACGCAAGCTGATCGGTAGTCCGCCCGGCTCGGAGGGTGGGGCGGCGGCGGAGCGCGAGGGTGAGCAGGGTCTGCCGCCATCGCTGACCAAAGAGTTTGAGGCGATGATCGATACCGAGGGTGAGGCCGCGACGGACCTGCGGCCGAGCGGGTTTGTACGGATCGGTGGAAAGCGCGTCGCAGCGATGTCTGAGATCTCGTTTGTGAATGCGGGGACGCGGGTGCGGGTGACGGGGGCGGATGGGATGGGTGTGCGGGTGCGGCCGGTGTGAGGGGCGGGCGGGGTGGTGGGTTGGGGGGTGGATGTCTTGGAAGGGCGTGGATGTTCAGTGACGCCTGAACCCTCCCCCTGGCCCGCGCCCTCTGGGAGGGGGGACCGGAATTTGATTTGTGGGTATGCACCTTATAATGGTGCTTGAACGGTTCACGTCTCGAAAGGAAAGCTTCGCATGGAAATCGTGTGGATTGCGATAGGAATCGTCGTTGCGGTCATTGCGCTGGTGATCATGTTCGTGGCCTTCAGCTTTGCCAATCTGTACATCCAGGCGTTGTTCAGCAACGCCAAGGTGGGTGTGACGGAGCTGATCGGCATGAGGCTTCGGAAGGTTGATCCGCGGGTGGTGGTGATCAGCCGCATTCGAGCGGTGAAGGCCGGGCTTGACATCTCAACCAACAAGATCGAGACGCATTACCTTGCGGGCGGTCGGGTGTCGGCGGTCATCAGCGCGATCATCGCGGCCCGTGGTGCAAAGATCGATCTCTCATGGGAGACGGCGACGGCCATCGACCTTGCGGGGCGCGACATTCTTGATGCGGTGCAGACCTCGGTGAACCCGAAGATTATCGATTGCCCCAGCCCGAATGGGCCGCGAGCGACGATCGACGCGGTGGCGAAGAATGGCATTCAGTTGAAGGTGAAGGCTCGTGTGACGGTGCGGACGAACATCGCGCAGCTTGTCGGTGGTGCGACCGAAGAGACGGTGGTGGCGCGCGTGGGGCAGGGGATCGTCTCGACGATCGGCTCGGCGGCGGACCACAAGTCTGTGCTTGAAAACCCGGATGTAATCACAAAGACGGTGATGAGCCAGGGGTTGGATGCGGGAACGGCGTTCGAGATTTTGTCGATCGACATCGCGGATATCGATGTGGGTGAGAACATCGGCGCGAAGCTGCAGACCGACCAGGCCGAAGCGGACAAGAAGCGTGCCCAGGCCGCGGCCGAGACGCGCCGTGCGTTGGCCCTTGCGCTGGAGCAAGAGATGAAGGCCAAGGTTCAGGAGAACCGCGCGTTGGTGGTGCTGGCCGAGGCGGAGGTGCCGCGTGCGATGGCGGAGGCTTTCCGCTCGGGGAACATGGGGATCATGGACTATTACCGCATGAAGAACATGCAGGCCGACACGGCGATGCGAGGTTCGATCGCGGGTGGTGGTGCGAGCAGCGATCAGCAGGGCATGGGCGGCGGCACCTGAGGATCGTGATGACCTGCGGATCGTGATGTGATGAGAAATGTGGTCAGGGGGCGAGCTGATGCTCGCCCCTCCGCAGAATATCCGTGAGTGGACGGCTGTTCAGTCACGCCACTTGTTGATGACCAGACCATCGCGCAGGTGCACGAACGCGGCACCCTGCGTCTCGGTGCGGTCGGAGCCACCATAGACAAACAGGAGCGAGCCCCTGCCCGTTTTGACGCGGGAGTAGGTCCACTTCCAGACCTCGGTACCATCGGAGAGCGAGCTGCGGCTTGTGGGCTCGCCAAAGGTGGCCAGCACCCACTCGCCGGTGGTGGTGCCGGGCTCGATCTGGGTGAACGACTGTGGGCCGATGTACGCGCCGGTCGTCTTGACATCGGAGTGGCTGCCGATGATGCACCCGCCCAAGGGCAGATTGGCCGCGAGGACGGCGGTGAGGAGGAGCGGGGTGAGGTGGCGATGTTGGGGGAAGGTGTTCATGGGTTGGTCAATCCTGAGTGTACATATCGTTTCGCCGCGTGTGTGCGCCCCGTGCTGAAACTCTATCGCCACGTGAGTAGCGAGTTGTTGGGAGTGTTACCGTTGTGGTTTTGCAGAAGAAGCGGATATTCGAGCTTCGGCTGCTACGGCGGTCTTGAGGAGTTCGGTCACGCGGCGGATGCGGTAAAAGTCGTTGGTGAGCATGCCGGGGGTGCTCGAAGGGGAAGGGGTTTCGTCGGTTGATGGGGATGGCGTAAGGACGGGTGCGGGATCGTGCGGAACGGGGGTTGAGGCGACGGAGCGGACAGGGCTTGAGGCGAGAGCGGGGACGAGTCTTGAGACGGTGCGGAGGGAGGGCGTCTCGGCGCGTTTGGGGTGTGAGGCGTGCAAGAGTGGTGATGACTCGCCGATGATGAAGCGCGTGTCGGCGGGGAGTTCGACGGTGAGCGAGCCACCGCCGGAACCCCGATACTGCGAGCGGGGAAAGACGGCCGTGAGTCCGCCGGACTTTCTGGCGAACATGGGTGCAGTGGCGTTGGGGTCGGTCGAATCGGAAGTGACGCGGAAGATGCGATCGAAGTCGGTGGGCTTGCGTCGGTCGAGGGCCATGATGCGTTGGCTGATGCCGCGTGGGCCGATGTCGGCGAGCGCGGGCTCGACGGGTGTGAGGCGTTCAGATGTCACAGGATTGCTGGGGGGAGCGGACAGGAGCGTGCCAGCGGGCGTGGTCGAAGTGAAAGTGCCCATCATCAGGGTGATGACAAGGGTGAGATGGAGAGATGCAGATGGAGTGGGCAAGGGCACCTCGGCTTTGTGCTTGTGGTTGGGCTCGTGGCTGGGCGTGCGTGCGCTCATTGAAGCAGTATGGTGAACTTGAGCGTGAACTGGCCGTCGGGGTTTGAGGCCGCGAACGTGCTGAGCTTCGGACCACGGGCACGCCAGGAGTAGACCATGTTGCGCACGGGTTCATCGACATCATCGAAACCGCTGGACTTGATGATCTTAACCTCGACAACCTTGCCGGCGGCGTCGAAGGTTGCGTTGAGCGTGGGGTTGCTGGGCCAGGCGATGACGCGGGTGAGCTTGGTGAAGACGGGTCGGTTGAGCTTGCGGGTGACGATCTCGATACCTTCGCCCGCGACGGTCTGCCCGAAACGGATCTTGATCGGATCGACCTTCGAGCTGGGGTCGGATTCCTTGTCGCTGACGAGCGCGGGGATGGCGGATGGATCACCGGTTGTGCCGCGGATGGTGCTCGGAGCATCGCCGCTGTTGCCCACCGTGGGGCTGGGAGCGGGGGCGGAATGTTGGTGAGGCGGAGGACTTGCGTGCTGAGGAGATTGGGTGCCTTTGGTGATCTTCTCTCGTGCTTCACGGAGTTGATCGCCGAGGGCGCCGAGGGTTTTGTCGCTGGTGGGCTCGGTCGGACGGGCAGGATCAGCGGGAGTTCCGAGGGTCAGCACGGTCGATGATGGTCGATACGTTGGTTCAACGGGTTCGAGCTCGGCCTCACCATTGCCGCGTGGCGTGAGTGTGCGCACGGCTTCAAGTTGCTCGGGCGAGGGTGGCCCAACCTGAGCGAGGGGCTCGGGTGTTGAAGGCGATTGGTCGGTGGGCGCTGTTTGTGAACCTGCGGCGAGGGTTGTGGGGGCCGTGCCAGCCGGTTGGGTTGAGAGGGCGGGTTGATCGATTTCCGAGAGCGGTGCCTGATGCTCGGTCGGTTCGAGAAAGCCGATCATGGCTTCTGACGGTTGCTTTGAACCATCAAGCCCGAGGCGCAGGTCGAGCATGGGTGGCTCGGACGCGGGTGGAGGTGGGGGGGGTTCGATTTCGACCAGCGCGGCGGCGTAGGTGTCGGGTGTCTGGGTGAGTGGGCGATCAGCATCGTCTGCTGGTGATTGTTCGACCATCGCGCTGCCGGTTGCGGAGGTGGCGTGCCAAGCCGAGCGACCGCGCTGATCGTTGAGGGCATCGACAGCGATTCCGTAGCGGGTACTGGCCGCGCCGCCGATGATGTGCAGTGCCGCGCTGACAACGAGCGCGAGGAGGAGCGATCGCTCGCCGCGGCGGCGCAAGTGGGCGGTGGTGCGAGGTTGAGCGTGGCAACCGGCCATCGCCTCAACGGTATGCCGGAGGGGACGTTTGCGAGGGGTTGAAACGAGTTTGAATGGGTTTTGTTGGCTAAATGCGTATGGGGGTTAACGGGTCGGGGGTCCGGTCTGGAAGTGGATGGGGATTGTGCAGGGTTAATCATGTGTGAGGTGGGTATGTTTCCGCTTTCATGCGGGCACATGGGTGCGGTACCATTCCGGGTGTGATGGATCAACAGGTCAGAACACCGGGCCGAACTGTGATGTTTGAGCCTCGGAGAAGAGCGAATGAAGAATGTGATTTGCATGCGAGTTGGCTTGGGTGTGGTGATGGGGGTGATGCTGTGTTCATCGGTCGATGCGCAGCAGGTTGGCCTTGAACGGGCCAGTCCGCCGGTGGTACCGAACACCCCGCCGAACGGAGGTAAGCCGCGACTGCCTCTCGGGCGTGATGCGGCCGCAGAGTTGCCGAAGTTGCTGGTGGGCGATGCGGCGCCGGCACTTTCTATTGAGAAGTGGGTCAAGGGCGAACCCGTATTGAAGTTTGAATCGGGGAAGGTGTATGTCGTCGAGTTCTGGGCAACGTGGTGCCGCCCGTGCAAGGACAGCATTCCGCACCTCACTGAGTTGCAGGCCAAGCACAAGGATGCGATTCGGGTGATCGGTGTCACGAGCCTTGAGCAGGATGGTGTGGCTGGGGTTGAGGCGCTGGTGAAGCGGTTGGGGGACAAGGTCGGCTACACGATTGCGTGGGATGATGCGGGGAAGTCGAATCAGGCGTGGATGGCCGCGGCGGCGCAGGATGGGATACCGACGGCGTTTGTGGTGGAGAAGACGGGGAAGGTCGCGTGGATCGGACACCCGATGGACGGTCTGGACGATGCGCTGGAGCGGGTGCTGTCGGGCAGTCTGGATTTGTCAAAGGAGTCGGCTGCCGCGCGCGTGCGAGCGGAGATCAACCTGAAGGCGGCGCCGTTGAAGTTGAAGTTGAATCAGCAGATGGAGAATGGTCAGTTCGAGGAGGCGGTGGGGACGATGGACCAGTTGGTCGCGCTCTCACCTGAGCAACTCGGCGAGTATTCTCTGGCGAAGTTTGTGACGCTTTCGGCGAACCTTCGGGATAGTGGGCGCGCGTATTCGTATGCGAATGAGGCGATTGGTGGCGTCTTGAAGGACAACGCACAGATACTTGGTGCGCTGGCGTGGGCGATCGCTGAACATCCTTCGGTCGAGCGTCGTGACTTTGTTGTAGCTGAGCGAGCGGCGGCCCGGGCCAACGAGCTCACGCTGGGAAAGTCACCATTGGTGCTGAGTGCGCTTGCGAGGGTTGCGGTTGAGCGCGGGCAGATGGATAAAGCGGTCGAGTATCAATCGGCGGCCGTCGGCGCGGAAGCGAACCAGTCGCTGAAGGCGGAGCTGCAGGAGAGGCTTGACGGCTATCAGCGTCGGCAGCAGCAGCCTAAGAAATAGACACGTCGTTCAGCGGGTATCGCGCGTGTATTCGATTCCTCCCCAAACCGTGGGTTTGCGGCGATCAAGATCGGATGCGGCCTCGTGCATGATGCCGCCAACGATCCATGAACCGACCGGGAAGGCCAGCACCCATGCGAGCGGGATTCGCCCGAGGATGTGCATCCAGGCGATGACGGCGAGCCAGATGATGAGTGCGGGAATGGACGTCAAGAGAACGATCGATGCTGCATCGGCATTTGAACCTGTTCGCGCGAGCAGGCCTGTGACTATGGCCGCGATGGTGAGAAGCGGAAGGATCGAGCCGATGAGCCGCACACGCCGGGCAATTTTGCGTAACCGTGCGGGTTTGCGGTTGGCGGATTCGCCGTAGATACGTTTCCAGCCGCGACGGAGCGCGGTGAATGAATCGTACATCCGGCATTGGAGCATGCCGCCATCGAGATAGAAGCCGCAGAGGAGGTTGTTGCGATCGGCGAGCCGTGCGAGTTCGACATCTTCGAGCACGGCATCACGTACGGCTTTGTGTCCGCCGATGCGCAGATAGTCATCGCGACGGACAAGTATGAACTGTCCATTGGCGAACGGCCTGCGGCGCGGGCCGACGGCGTTGGCTTTGACGACGGGATATTGACGCATCAGCTCCATGCCGGCGGCGGGCTGAACGAGCCTTTCAAACCAGTGGTCGTAGCGCAGGGTACTCAGCAGGCTGAGGAAGCTGACCTGGCGATCGAGCATCAGCGAGATCGACGCGCGAATCAGGCGGGGATCGAGCTTGGTATCGGCATCAATAAAGAGCAGCAGGTCGGATGTTGCGGCCTCTGGCGCGAGTTGGGTGCCCGACCAGAGGGCGTGCGATTTGCCGATCCAACCCGGAGGACATTCATCGAGCTCGATGATTCGGGTGCGTATTGATCCGCCGGAGGCAGCGATGACGGCATCAAGCCTTTCGCGGGTGAGGTCGGAGCATCGATCAAGCACGAAGACCGCCCGCGTGAGATCAGGCGGATAGTCCTGAGTGACCAGCGTGGTGGCGATGGTTTGGATGCAAGACTCTTCGTTGTGAGCGGGCACAATCACACAGACGGTGGGCAGCGCTCGATCTGGAGATGGCTCGATGGAGAGTCCACGCCTTGCGGTGGGGATCAGCACCATGGTTCGGCCAATGTGGTACGTCACGGCGGACCAATAGCCCAGGAGTGCGGCGCTGGCCAGCCCGAGAGCGATCAGCAGGATGAGTTCGAGGGACTGGGTCATGGGTGAGTCGGGTGGCGCAAGTTGACGGGAATCGCTACACTGAAGTCATGCATCGTCCAGAGGATACCGGTCGTCGGCACGGAAAGGGTGGTGGGAGTGGTGATCGCGATGAAGGGCGTCGGCTGCCCAGGCGCGACCGTGCGGGGGTCGGTGGAGTTCCGGCGAGTCGAAGTGAAAGCGATTTGGCCGAGAGCGATATTGCGGGCGAAGAGCCGATGTATGTCTTCACCGCGGCGGAGGCTCGAGAACTGGATCGGCGGTGTGCATCGGAGTTTGGTCTGCCCTCGATCGTGCTCATGGAGAATGCCGCACTTGGGATTGCCAGCGTCGCTCGTGATCAGATCGAAGGTGTGAGCGATCCGTGCGTGCTTGTTTTCTGTGGACCGGGTAACAATGGGGGTGATGGTTTGGCCACCGCGCGTCACCTTGCGAACGATGGTGTCGCGGTTTCGATCGTGATCTCGCACCCGGGTGAACGGTATTCAGGCGATGCAATGATCAATCTGGAAATCGCAGGCAAGATGGGAATTCCGATTGCGTGTGCAGAACCATCAGCACGCGATGCAGTGGCTGCGGCCAGGGCCGAGCTTGGTGATCCCGACCTGGTGATCGATGCCCTTCTGGGCACGGGACTTGACCGGGCACCCGAAGGCGTGATGGCGGAGTTGATCGATCAGGTGAACGCGCTCAAGGCGGAGGGCATCACGATTTTGTCGGTGGATGTTCCGTCGGGACTGGATGCTGATCGTGGGCAACCGGCGGGCAGAGATGCGGTCAGGGCGGATATCACCGTGGCCTTGCTGGGCCTGAAACCTGGCTACATGACCCTTGCGGCACAGGCATTTCTGGGTGATTGTTTGTTGGCCGGGATCGGCGCGCCACGTACACTGATCGAACGCATTGGGCGTCCGATGGGTGCGTTTGGAAAGGGGGCTGACGGGGTTGAAGGTCAACATCCGAAGAGTCCGTGACCGACGAACCAGATGGTGCCGCGAATCGGCTGTGATTGTCTGCGCCTAACAATGAGCGAATAGGATTTTTCTATTTGCGTGGTTTGTGAATCTGGGTGTAGAAGTTCGTCGTAAGTCGATAGGTCGAGGTTTGGCGACGGGAGTGTGTGCATGGCTGTTCGTATGGAGCTGGCGCGGATTCTGATCCGCGAGCTCAACGATTACCAGATCATCGAACTGCGCGAGGTCGTACCCACGGCCGACGCGGATGATGGCGTTGGCGGCGCGGGGACGGCGGGATCAGGCGCCATGACCTACAGCCAGGTGGAGAATGGGCGGGCCTTTCCGATTGTGATCGGCCTGCCGGAAGCGCAGGCGATCGAGCGGCGGTTGAAGGGAATCCCGATCAAACGGCCGCAGACTCATGATTTGCTGACCAACGCAATTGAGGCTCTTGGTGGCAAGCTGGAGTCCATTACGATCAATGATCTGCGGGATCACACGTTTTACGCGATCCTGAATGTTCGCGATGCAAATGGCAAGCTGGTGAAGATCGATTCCCGTCCGAGCGATGCCATCGCCCTGGGAATCGCGAGCAATGTGGCGATCTACGTTGAGGAGAAGGTTCTCGACGCAGCCAAGGATGAGGAGTAATCGGATCGACCAGGTGCGGCGCGGCGGCCATGCACCTATCTTCCTCGGGCATGGCTGATCTATCCGCTACACATGAGTTCTATCTGACGGCCGACGTTCCGGGAATCGGCGGACGGTTGAAGGATCGTCCGGAAGACTTTCTGGTCGAAGAGATTCCGGCGTACGAGGCCTGCGGCGAAGGGGAGCACCTCTACCTGCTGGTCGAGAAACGCAACCATGCCACCCTGAGTGTTGTGCGGATGCTTGCCGACCACTTCGGTGTACGTCGCGATGCGGTCGGATTTGCCGGGCTGAAGGACAAAGTGGCGATCACGCGCCAACTGTTCAGTATTCATGTTCCCGGCAAAAAAGCCGAAGACTTTCCGTTGTTTGAGCGCGAAGGGGTGACGATCCATTGGGTGGACAAGCACTCCAATAAACTGCGTCGTGGCCACTTGGTCGGAAACAGATTCATTGTTCGGGTACGCGGGGTTGAGCCTTCAAAGATCGTGATGGCGCACCGATCTCTTAGTATCCTGGGGCGACTGGGCGTGCCGAATCGGATCGGTGAGCAACGGTTTGGTATTCTGCAGAACAACCACCTGATCGGTCGGGCGCTGATCATGGGTGACCATCAGGCGATCGTGGATGAACTGCTCGGACCCAGCCAGTTGTTCCCGAAATCCCAGGATGAAGCTCGTCGTTTGTACACCGAGGGGAAATATCTGGATGCGATGGGGATGCTCCCGAGATCGCTGCACACCGAGCGCCGCGTGCTGGCATCGCTCGCGCGGGGGGCCAAGCCGAAGAACGCCATCGGTGCGATCGAGCGGATGCAAGTCTCATTTTACATCACGGCCCTTCAATCGGCGGTCTTTAACCGCGTGCTCGATTGGCGGCTGAACACCAGCCAGGACTCGGGTGGTGGAATTGGTGTGCTGCACGCGGGCGATCTGGCGTTTAAGCACGACAGTGGCGCGGTCTTTGCCGTGACGGATGAGATGCGCAATGCATCGGCGGATGCGGCGCAGTCGCTTGCCAGCCGCGCGGCGGAGTTTGAGATTTCACCCTCCGGCCCGATGTGGGGACATCGGATGATGCGTCCGACCGAGGGGGGCACGACCGACAAGTCGGAAGTTGCGGCACTCATGGAGTATGGGTTGACCGTTGAAGATCTCAACCGCTATGCCGCCAAGGCGTGGGATCCGGAACCGGGCGAGCGGCGTCCGTTGCGGGTGCGACTGACGCAGCCGGATGTTGAGGCGGGTGTTGATGAACATGGGGCGTACATTAAATGTGTTTTCGAGTTGCCGCGTGGATCGTTTGCAACCACGGTGATGAGGGAGCTTATGAAACCGGGTCGTGCAGATGGTGCGACGACGCGTGATGAGGATGATGAAGAGTCGGATGCGAGGTAGAAACTGTGAGATGAGGGATCGAGCGATCGCATGACAACCCCATCACTGATCGTCTTTGACCTCGGCGGTGTGCTTATCCGCATATGCCGCGGCTGGTCCGAGGCGTGCATCGCCGCCGGGCTGGAAGTGCGCGGCGAGAGTAGCTCGCACACGGCTTCGGGAGGTCGCCATGAGTGGGCGGAGAAGCACGGAATCGGCAGTATTTCGAGTGAAGAGTTTTATCGGCGCGCTTCAGAGTCCATGTCCGGTCTGTACTCGCCAGATGATGTTCGGCGCGTGCATGATGCATGGCTGATCAGCGAGTATGAGGGTGTCGCGGAACTGATTGACTCGATTCGAGCGGGGGGACTTTCGACGGGTGTTTTGTCGAACACGAATCATGCGCATTGGGTGCGGCTGACTTCACGACGCATGGGAGGAACGGGCGAGTTTGCATGTGCTGGGATGGTCGATCATCCTCATGCTTCGCACCTGCTGGGTTTGATGAAACCTTCGGTTGAGATTTATCGTGCCTTTGAAAGAATGACCGGGTATTCCGATCGGGTGGGTGAGATTCTGTTCTTTGACGATCTGGCCGAGAACGTCGAGGCAGCACGTGCGTGTGGTTGGCGGGCCGAGCAGATTGATCACACCACGGAGACCGCGCAGCAGGTGCGGGGGCACCTGTTGCGGCACGGCCTGAAGGTGTAGATCAACCGTGCAGCTTGGCGGCCAGAGTGACGACTTTCTGTCCGAGGGCCTCGACGCTGGCTCGTTGTTTCTCATCCTTCAGCGTGCCATCGGCATTGAACGACTCGTGAGCCTTGACGATGGCGACTTGATCGGGGATGACGACCGTATGGATGTTCCCGAGGATCATTCGAAGCGTGACGAGGCCGCGAAGCCCACCGAGCGCGCCGGGTGATGCCGACATCAGCGCCGCGACCTTGCCGCTGAACGCGACGAGTGGTGGCTCGGTGACACCCACCTGAGGGCGCGTTGCCCAGTCGATGCAGTTCTTGAGAAGCGCGGAGATCGACGAGTTATATTCGGGGCTTGAGATGAGAAAGCCGTGATGAGCTATGAGCAGGTCCTTGAACTTGCGCGCGTTGGGAGGCATGCCATCGCGCTTCTCGAGATCTTCGTCGTAGATGGGCATGGACAGATCCGCAAGATCGATGAACATGACTTCGGCACCCCGGGCGCGGGCGCCTTCAGCGGCGATCTTTACGAGTTTTTTGTTGTACGACTCTTTGCGGCTGCTGCCCGCGAAGGCAAGAATCTTGATGGTGGGCATGGGGCGATCCGTTCTGTGTGATGGTTTGTGGTAATGGAGGGCGGTTAACCGCCGGATGGCTTGGCAGGGTAGCCGAATGATTTGAAAAGCTCGATCGCCTTGTCGCGATGGTCGCCTTGAAGTTCGATCTCGCCATCACTGATCGAGCCGCCGCACGCAAACTTTGTTCGGAGAGCCTTTACGAGCGGATTGATGCTCGAATCGCAGGCTGAAAGGCCGGCAATCACGGTCACGATCTTGCCGCGTCGTTTCTCGCGACGAATACGAACCTGTTGGTTCTGAGGATCAAGAACTTTGCCGTCGGAACCCCGCGGACAGGCACATCGACCGTGCGTCTGGCCGCAACGCAAGCACGTGACGGGTCGCTCCAAAGATGTTCCATCGAAGAGTCCGGGCATTGAAAGAGAATAGCGGCGCGGGCCAGGCTTGTGGGGAGTGAACGCCGGCACTCTGAAAACCTGTAAATACACGAGATCAAGCGCCGGGAGCGACGGAGGAGCTTCGGGACCGATACGATGGAATCGATGCAGCGTCCAGATGGCCGACAAACCGACCCACCGCTCAAGGACCTGTTGCGACACGCCAAGCTGCGCATCACGGGTGTGCGTCTGTCCATACTCCGCGTGCTGAGCGCATCGCGGGTTGCCCTCGACGCGAACGCGGTGAGCGCGGCGGTGGCCGCGGCGGGCGATACGGCCGATCGCGTCACGGTGTATCGCACACTCAACACGCTGGTTGAAGCGGGGATTGCCCACCGGGTTGATCCCGGCGACCGAGTCTTTCGGTATTCACTGACGGACCATGGCCTGTGTACGGAAAGTCACCACGAACACGAGCACCCGCACATGGTTTGTGACCGGTGCGGTGAGGTGGAGTGCATCGAGGATGCGGAAGTGGTGATCAAGCCGAAGCCCGCAGGTACGTCGGGTCATGATACAACGGGATCTCGTCGCAAGTTCCGAATCACCCAGCAGAGCGTGATGCTGCATGGCACGTGCGACCGGTGCTTTGATGACGAGGTGCCGCGACAGGTGAAGAGCAAGCCCAAACTGCGGTAAGTTTATCCTACGAAACCCGTACGGATGACTTCTTGCACGTTTTGGCTCGCGAACATTGGAGTGCGCTCGAACCATGGCCGGTCTTCCTTATGACAAGACGAGGGGAATCGCCGCGGTCGAAACGGATGGATCGACCATCGGGCCGTACCACTTGCTGAACGTGCTGGGAGAGGGCGGGTTTGGCGTGGTCTATCTCGCGGAACGACGCGAGCCGTTTGTGCAGGCCGTGGCCATCAAGGTGCTCAAAGGTGTGGGTATGGGTGCGGCGATGGATTCGCACGCATTGGTCGCCCGATTCGAGCTTGAGCGGCAGGCGCTTGCGCTGATGGATCATCCCAATGTTGCGAGGGTGATCGATGGTGGCCTAACACCGGCAACGAGTCGGCTGGGCGGATATCGGCCGTACTTCGTGATGGAACTGGTCGCTGGCCGTCCGATCAACGAGTACGTCCGTGAGAATGGGCTGGAAATTGCGGAGATTTTGAGGCTCTTCCTGCCCGTTTGCGAAGCGGTGCAGCACGCGCACACCAAGGGTGTGGTTCACCGAGACCTCAAACCATCGAACGTGCTCGTCACACGATCGGAGATCACCGATGGAGTCGGCGAGGCGGTTCCGAAGGTGATCGACTTCGGTGTGGCCAAGGCACTCACGGGTTCTTCGCTTGAGCAAGCAACGATGACGGGTGCGGGGCACTTCATCGGCACTCCAGACTACATGAGCCCGGAGCAGGCGGCGGGCAGTGGGGGGGGGAGACGTTGATACTCGCACCGATGTGTATTCGCTCGGAGTGATGCTGTACGAGCTGCTGACCGGTCTGCTGCCGTTCGATCGTGACCAGCTGTGGCGGAATGATGTTCTACAGATGATGCGGATCATCCGCGAGGTGGAGCCGGAACGGCCGAGTGTTCGCGTACGTGCGCGCGGCGGTGAACACGCAAGCACATCGAGCACATTGTCGCGCCGAATGCGGGGAGAGCTTGACTGGATTGTGATGCGTGCTATGGAGAAGTCGCGCGATCGGCGGTATCAGAGCCCGAGCGCGCTGGCCGCCGACATCTGCCGATTCTTGAAACTAGAACCCGTCGAAGCAGGTCCACCGGGTGCGGCGTACAGGGCGTCGAAGTTTGTGCGTCGCCACAAGGTGCTGGTCGCGGCGGCCGCGGTATCCGCGGGCGCCATGATCAGTGGACTGGGCGCGGCGTTGTACGGCATGCGCGAGGCGAATCGGCAGCGCGATCTTGCGATCAACGCCGAGCTTTCAGAGCGATCCGAGCGGTTGAGGGCCGAGACATCGAACAGGTTGATTTTCGCATCGCTCGAGATGTCGCGCCGCATAGATGGTGATGATGATGTGACCATCGGCGCGTTTATCGAGAGTGTCGCGGACCGCGTGGATTCCGGATGGCAGAAGGACGATCCAGTTCAACGTGCTGCCATGAGGGTTCACTTGAGCGAACTCTTTGTGGCGATGCGATCGGCGGATCGCGCTGAGGAGCAGCTCACAAGGGCGTTGGAGGAGCTGAAGGGCGAGCCCGTAGGCGAGAACCCGACGATGGCCCGCGCGATGACGGATCTGGCGACGTTGCGTGCCGAGTCTGGGCGATCAGCCGAGGCACTCAGGCTTCTGCAAGAAATCGTGCCCATGCTGAGGGCTTCATCACAGCGCAGCATCCGCGAGCTCTTGCCCACGGCCTTGACCACACTCGGACGAACGCTCGGCCGTCAAGGCCTTCATACGGAGGCGGAGGCTGCGCTGCGTGAAGCCATTGAGAACTGTGGGGACGAGACGTTCTGGGCGGCGCAGCGTCAGTGCGATGCGCTGATGATGCTTGCTCAGGTGCTGGTCGAGCTTCCCGATCGGCGGCCTGAATCTCTGCGAGTTGCCGAAGAGGCCGTGCAGACCGCCGAAGAGCGGCTGAGTGGAAACCCGGCCTTCATGCTCACATCGCTCAACGTACTCGGTCGAGTGAAGCGAGATTGCGGTGACCGCGAAGGGGCGATTGCTGCATATTCGGATGCCTTGAGCCGCGCGCAGGATGCCAAAGCCACTCCCGAACTTTTGATCGCGGGGATACAGATCACCCTCGCGCAGGCTCTTCGAGATGGGGGCTATGTGGCCGCGGCGACCACGCACGCTGAACGCGCACTGAAGACGCGACGAAGGCTTGAACCCCGATCGATCCGCGTGGCTGAGGCGCTCGATGTGACGGCTGGCTTGGCCGCGGATCGCAACGAACTGACATCGGCGGAAGCGCAGTATCGCGAGCAACTGAAGATTGCACGCGCGCCGCAAACAGCGAATGGTCCGATGGCAGGGCTCGCGATGACTGGTCTTGCCGATGTGCTCGTGCGATTGAATAAGTGCGAGGAGGCGAAGGGTCTCGCTGAAGAGGCTCTGGTGATTCGAGGTCAGACGCTTCCTGCGACCCACTGGAAACTGCGCAGCACCGAGAGTGTGCTTGGCGCGGCGCTCGCGGGGATCGGGGCGTGCGACGAGGCGGCGCGCCGATTGCTTGCCGCGGCCGAAGGGGTCTCGAACGATCCGAGTGTTCCGCAATCAGTTCTGATACGGATCTTGGAGCGGGTGATCAGTGTGCTTGAGCGTTGCGGGCATGGCGAGCGGGCGGGCGTGTGGCGTGCCAAGCTGGCCTCTCTCCACCCCGGTGAATTTTAACCGTGTTCGCATTTTGATAGGAACATGGAGAGGCGGATATGTGACTTGGTAGCTGGTTGTCAGCCGTTCAGTGTGATACGTTCACGTGGACCAACGCCCCCGATGGCAGATGTTTTGGAGGATCGAGAATGAGTGTGCGCTCGATGATTGCCACCGCGCTGATGGGCGCGGGATTGTTTGGATTCCACCACGATGCTCAGGGTGCGGCGTTGAAGGGAAAGCTGGCCCTGCAACCGAAACTCGATGGAGTGCTGAACATTTCGCCGCAGGGTGAGCCGCAACCGGGGGGTGGTCAGTTGCCACTCTCGATCGTGCGGATCCTTTCGGCGCAGGTGACGGTTCAAGATCCGATTGCCAACGGGCTGGTTTTGACGAAGGGCACGCTCAACCCTGATCAGGCGTATGGCCTTGGGCTCGCGAACGGGTACGCTGCCCCCCCACCCAACAACCCTTCCGGGCCATGGCGCGGGCTGATGTGGCCGTTCCGCGACTTTAACGATGGGTACGCGGCCGTTACCGGAGGCGTCACGCTGGGCAACGATGTCGGAGTGATCGACAACAGCATGGCCGCGGTCGGAGCATATTCAGCGAGCGAACTAATTGGCGCCATGTCGTTTTCCACCACCGCGCCGGCAACTTATAACCGTGGTGTGGGCGGAAACGGGTCGCTTATTGCTACCGACTTTTTCAGGCTTGAGATAACATCACTGGTGAATATTGATCGTGAGGTCTCCATCACACTGAGCAACTTTCGAGCGCTGATACTGGTTCGAGATGATCTCGGGCGGCTCACGAGTGAGGAGTTTTCAGCGACGGATACCACTGTCTTTGCGCGTATTCCCGCGCCTGCAACCGGCGCAGCTGTGGCGTTCGGTTGGCTCATCACCTCGCGACGCCGGCGTTAAGCGAAGGCCGCGACCGCGAGAATGATCGCGATCACCGTGGCGAACCCAGTCTTGAGAACCGAAGCGACGAGTCGTCCCGCGGCGGCACCTGCGCCGACTTTGGTGCTCTGTTTCCAGTTCTTCTTGCCCCCGGCACGTTCGAGCAAGAGCGCGCCCGTGCCTGCGCCGACCGCGGCGCCGATGATGGTGCCGAGCAGCGGAACAACAAACGATCCGCCGATCGCGCCAATCAGCCCGCCGATGACCGAACCGATCGCGCCGCGCCGTGTGCCGCCCGCTTTGGCGGCACCAGCGGCGGAGGCGAAGAGTTCAACAACTTCTGCAAGAATGCCCAGGCCCACGCACGTCCCGAGCGTGTACCAGGAGAACATGGGCTCGTTGAACCGGGCCATGTGCCACCACTGCGCCAGCCCCGCAACAAGGATGGCGAACCAGATGCCCGGCAATGTGAGCAGCGTGAGCACGATGCCCAGGATGGCCGAGATGGCGACCATGATTCCTGCAATGATCGTCATGAGTTCTCCGGGTTGATTGAACAGCCAGAGAGCATCGGAAGCAATCGGCGCAGTTCCGCTCAGTTGTTGGGAGTTGAGGGCGGCGGGTTTTGCTCGGTATCCGTTGCGGCGGTTTCGTTCGCCGCAGCCTGCTCGGGGAAAGCGGTCTTCTCCATGGCCAGCACCCACTCTTCGAGCGGGACATAGCGGAGAAGGTCAAGCTTCTTCGCAGCTCCGTTCTTTAAATGCACCGTGACAAAGAACTTGTGCCAAAGGCGTTTGTCGAACTCCTTGACATCACCGGGCACAAATGAAGTTCCGCCCGGAAGCGTCAGACGTTGCTCGTCAGGATTCCATGAATACTTCTTTGAGACTACGCGGAGAACAATAAACGACATATACAACCCGCCGCCGAAGCCTACGACGACAAAGACCCATTGAAAGAACATGTCGAGACCGGAGAGCGGCTTGATGTTCGATGACGTGTCGAGCTTGGAGGCGAGCTTGCCGAGCACATCCATCGGTGAAAGGTCCGTGCGAGTACCATCCGCAGCGATGGCGACCCCGTCACCATCCGCAGGCTCGAAGTAAAGTTTCCGCGTGGGCGGTCCCGTCTCGGTATCGATCAGCTTGGGCTTGGCGTTGAGCTGCCACATCAGGGCCAGCGATTCGAGCCACACCATTCGTGTGCGATCGCTCTCCGCCTTCTTCTGCTCGAGACCGGGCACCGCCGCTGTCCGTTCGATTTCAACTTTCCGTTGACGGAGTGCCTCGAGTTCAGTGCGTGGATCGGCGGACTTGAGCTTCTGAGTCGTGAGCGATCCGGCGGCCTGCGCCGCCTGCAGATGCCTGGCCAGTTTGAGGGTCGCATCTTTCTCGCCTCGCCGAGGATAAAAGTACAGGGCGTCGACCAGACCCGCGACCCCAAAGCCCGCAAACAACACCAGGAACAGCAGTGTTTTGAGGAGCCAGTTTCGGCCGATGGTCGTTTTTTGAGTTTCGGGCATCCGGTTCTCGAAGATGGGTTAGTGGGTGCGAGCGGCGTGAAGGTTCAGTTTACGCTTAGTTCGGCTTGAACAGCGTTGAGCCTGATTGCGCTGGGCAGCCTGACCGGGATTGGGCTACGTTCAGGGATGAGCGGGCCGAACCCGGCATACGCCAACGACCGAGAACATCATTGGTGCGGAGATGATGGTGCATCCAAGTCGTCACCATCGAGGGTCTGCTGCCACCAATCCTCCGCCCACTCTTGCCCTTCGCGGGTGGCCATGATGGGGCCGAAGCCACCTTCAGACAACTTGCGCGTCGGGATTCGCGGCACGTGCAGCCCGCCACCATGTTGAAGAGCGCGAGTGAGCCAGCGGGAATGCAGAAGTCGGGCCTTTGCGGCCGCGCTTAGGAAAAAACCATCTCCGAAGAATGCGCGAAGCATATGGGCGTGTCTGGCCGTTCGAGAGGAGGAGATCAGTGTGTGTACGCGCTTAATGGCGGGCAGGTGCAGACCAGGTTGCGATCGCCATACGGGTTGTCGATACGCCCGACGCAAGGCCAGAACTTCTGATTTCGCACCCATGGAAGCGGGAACGCGGCGAGCTGGCGCGAGTAGGCATGGGGCCACTTGTCGGCGGAGACGGCCGCGGCGGTGTGCGGGGCGTGCTTGAGCGGGTTGTCATTGGTATCGGCGCGACCATCTTCAATCGCGCGAATCTCTTCACGGATCGAGATCATCGCATCGCAGAAGCGATCAAGCTCAGCCTTTGACTCACTCTCGGTCGGTTCGATCATGAGTGTGCCGGGGACTGGGAAGCTCATGGTCGGCGCGTGGAAGCCGTAGTCCATCAGTCGCTTGGCGATGTCTTCGGTCTTGATGTTGGCCGACTTTTCAAATGGGCGACAATCGAGAATGAACTCGTGAGCGCACGTGCCGTTGGTGCCGCGATAGAGCACGGGGTAGTGGGTCGCAAGCCGTTTGGCCATGTAGTTGGCATTGAGAATCGCGACCTGCGTAGCGCTCTTCAGGCCACTCGCACCCATGAGCGCGATGTACACCCATGAGATGGTGAGGATGCTGGGTGATCCGTAAGGCGCGGCCGAGACCGGGCCGATGGCCTCCGACCATGTGCCGGATGGATTGCTTGAGGCTTTGGGCAAACCACTCGCACCACTTGCCCCAGCGGCATGGAGGGGAGAGGGCAGGAAGGGGGCGAGGTGTTTGGCAACACCGATCGGACCCATGCCCGGTCCGCCTCCGCCGTGAGGGATGCAGAAGGTCTTGTGGAGATTGAGGTGACAGACATCGGCCCCGATGTTGCCCGGGCTGGTGAGGCCGACCTGCGCGTTCATGTTCGCGCCATCCATGTAGACCTGCCCGCCGTGCTGGTGGATGAGTGCGGTGATATCGCGGATGGCCTCTTCAAACACACCGTGCGTGCTCGGATAGGTCACCATCAGGCACGACAGAGCATCGCTGTGTTCTTCGGCCTTGGCCTTGAGATCCGCCAGATCAATGTTGCCACGATCATCACACGCGACAGCAACGACTTTCATTCCGGCGATGACGGCGGATGCTGGGTTTGTGCCGTGGGCCGAATCGGGAATAAGGCAGACATTGCGGTGCGACTGGTTTCGCGATTTGTGATAGGCACGGATGACCAGTAGGCCCGCGTATTCGCCCTGAGAGCCCGCGTTGGGTTGCAGTGAGACCGCCGCAAACCCGGTGATTTCCGCAAGCCAGCTTTCCAGATCGGCAAAGAGCTTCTGATAGCCTTTGGTCTGATCGATCGGAGCAAATGGGTGCAGATTACCATGCTCGGGCCACGTCACGGGGATCATCTCGCTGGTGGCGTTGAGCTTCATGGTGCATGATCCGAGCGGGATCATGCTGTGCGCGAGCGACAGATCACGACCTTGCAGCTTGAAGATGTAGCGGAGCATCTCGTGTTCCGCGTGATGCGTGTTGAAGACCGGGTGCGTGAGGAAGGTGCTCGTCCGCTTGAACGCAACGGGAATATCGAGCATGGCTGAGGCGGCGAGGGTATGAACATCAGTGTTGGCTGTACCGCCGAAGGCGATCAGCAGATCACGCACATCATCGGTTGAGGTGGTCTCATCGACGGTGATTCCCAGAGTGCCATCGCCGAAATCACGGAGGTTCATACGTCCCTGCTGAGCGGCGGCGAGCACCTGCTGAGATGTGCGCCCGCTCGGCTTGACGCGGAGCGTGTCGAACGTCAAAGAATCACCGATGCTGTGCCCGAGCTTGAGCAAGCCCGCACGCAAGGTCTGGGCCATGGCTCTTGTGCGCTCGGCGATGCGTCGAATCCCATCCGGACCGTGATAGACCGCGTACATGCTCGCCATGATCGCAAGCAATGCTTGAGCGGTGCAGATGTTGCTCGTCGCACGCTCACGCTTGATGTGCTGCTCGCGTGTCTGGATCGCCATGCGCAGGGCAACATTACCGTGTGCATCACGACTGACGCCGATGATTCGACCGGGCAGCTTGCGCGCAAACTCTGGCTTGGTGGCAATAAACGCGGCGTGCGGCCCACCAAAGCCCATTGGAACACCGAATCGCTGCGCCGAACCCACAGCGACATCCGCGCCGCCGCCACCCCATTCACCGGGCGGCTTCAGCAGCGTGAGGGCCAGCAGGTCGGTCGCGGCCACAACAAGGGCACCCGCGGTGTGGGCCTTCTGGCAAATACCGTCGTAACACTCCACACGTCCGTCGGTGGTCGGATATTGCACGAGCACGCCGCAAAGATCGTTGCGTGAGAGATCGATGCTGCCGGGCTCGCCCGAGCGGAGCTCGATGCCCAGCGACTCGGCCCTGGTGGCGCAGACCGCAATGGTCTGTGGATGGCAGTCGTTGGCAATAAAGAACGCTTTCTTGCTTCCATCGGCACCACCGCCCGAACTGAAGCACATCGCCATCGCCTCTGCCGCGGCGGTCGCTTCGTCGAGCAGACTCGCACCCGCAAGCGGGAGGCCGGTCAGATCGGCGATCATCGTCTGAAAGTTCAGCAGGGCTTCGAGCCGCCCTTGCGCGATCTCGGCCTGATAGGGTGTGTACTGCGTGTACCACCCCGGGTTCTCCATGATGTTCCGCAGAATGACCGGCGGCGTGATCGTGCCGTGGTAACCCATCCCGATGAACGAACGGAAGACCTGGTTCTGTTCGGCGATCGCCTTGAACTTCCTGAGCAGCTCAAACTCCCCCGTCGGCTCACCAGCCGCCAAACCTGTGAGGTTGAGTGGACGGTTCAGCCGGATCGATGCGGGCACTGTCGCATCGGTGAGCGCATCGAGTGATGCGTAGGCAAGCAGCGCGAGCATCTCGGCAACTTCCGCATCGCTGGGCCCGATGTGTCGGTGCGCGAACGTATCCGACGGGCCAAGCAGTCCGGCGCGATCGAGAAGCGGCGCGTGCCCTTGGCCGTTCTGGCCATTGGTGCTTGGGCTGATCAGGTGACGAGGTGCGGCGGTGGTGTTCATAAGTGGGATGGGTGGCTCACGACGACGGGCGGATCATCCGACTTGACGACAACGCTCGGGTTGTGAGGGCCGGCAAAGTATAGGTTTGCGAAGGTGAACGGCGATGGGCCTGAGACCAACCCAATTGCCTGATATCTTGCCGCGTACGTTCATGGTGACCGGACTCCGAACCCTGGCCGATCTCGTCGGTAAAATGACTCGCACTGAGCGCGAGTCCGACCGGGTGGTTGGTACGACCGTGGGGCCGTACCCTCCTCGGTTCGGATCGGCGGTTATCTCACGAAAGGATGATTGATATGCCCATGCGGCGAGTTGGAATGTTCAAGACCCTGTTGGTCAGCGCAACGATGCTGCTCGGCCTGGCGTGCGCGGCCCGAGCGCAGCAGGACCAGTCGCGATCAACCACCGATCAGGCCGCCGCGGACCTGGCGGCGTATCGACAGCACGTTGAAACCCTCGCCAATCCGTTCATGGAAGGGCGCGGCCCAGGGCTGAAGGGGAACCGGATCGCCGCGGAGTACTTCGAGTGGAACTTCAAGCGGCTCAAGCTTGAACCCGCCTTTCCCGCCGTCGAGCCCGAACCCGCGACTGTCGCGCCCAAGCCCCATTCGTATATGCAGGAGTTCACCGCCGGACGCGAGGTTCGGGGGGATAAGAGCCTCGTCTCGTACACACCCCTCGCCGGTGCTAACCCTGTTGAGCTGCTTGCTGATTCAGACTTCATCGTCCTGGGCAACTCCGGCAGCGCGAGCGTTGAGGGCGAGGTGGTCTTCGTTGGCTATTCACTCCCGCCCGGCGAGCCCGCCACGGGCGGACTCAAACCCTCCGATGCTTCATACATCAAGAGCGATGACCTCAAGGGCAAGATCGCCCTCATCCTCCGATTCGAGCCCATGACCGATGAGGGCACATCGCGCCTTACAGAGAACGGGGCGTGGAGTTCGGCCGCGGCCATCAGCCAGAAGATCAACGCGGCGGTGGAGCGTGGCGCGGCGGCCGTCATCGTGGTTTCGCCACCGGGTGCCAACGATCCGCGCGCGGGCAAGCTCGAAACGACCGCCGGCACGGCAAACTGGACACGCCCGCTCGATGTGCCCGCGATCATGCTCAGCACCGATGCCGCAGATCGATTTGTGCGCGCGGCGGATGCCGC
>JBBSBC010000043.1:0-23921 GCA_038251595.1 Phycisphaerales bacterium
ACGCGGACCCAGGGCTTGAGATCAGCTACATCGATGCCTCGATCATCCAGATCTACTTCGATGAGGCGAAGGTCGGGGATCAGACATCGGTGCGCGCACTGGTTCGGCTTCCCGGTGGCGCGGCCACGGAAACCCCCAATGTCGCACCCGGCGGCAACGTGCCAATCACCCAGGGGTTCAGCCTCAAGCTCGGCGAACGCTTCGACGATGCAATGCGTGTCGAGTTTCCCGTGCCCGTGCCCGAGTCGCAGCGCGATCCGAAGCTCATCGGCGCGCACAACCGCGCGTCCATTGCCGTCGAAATCAGCGCAACGATCAATGCTCAACCCTGGTCGAGCACGATGTGGGTGCCGTTCTCACAATACCTTGATGCGAGCGGACAGAACTCGCGCCGGGTTGTCCTGCCCGATGCCCGTGTTGTGCGCGTAGCCTTTGGACGCGAGCGCCATGAGTTCTGGCCGCCGATGGCGATCCGGCTGGCCGATTTTGAGATGATCCCCTATGACCACGCGCCAACCCTGCCGCGAGACTTCAGGTCGGAACTGATCGTGATGCGTCGGTGGGAGACGCGGCACGAGGACCTTCGTCGAACGACGAGCCTCAACGAGCCGCTGCTCGAACGTACACCCTTCCAACCGCGCGAGGGGGTTTTGGGGGTTGTCAACGCGATCGGCTGGGCGTTCAGCAAAGTCGCACCGACGCAGTACAAGTTCAGCCAGACCGGGTGGGATCAGGATGGGTGGATGCAATCGGTGAGCGCGACGCAGGCCGGTCAACTGAAGCGCCCCTTTGCGCGGTACACCATCCTCGGTGTCGGAAACAATCCTGGCATCTACATCGTCGCGGCGGGCGCGGTCATGATGAGCATCGGTATTCCCTGGGCCTTCTACATCAAGCCATGGATCATGCGCCTTCGCAAACGGAAGATTCAGGCTCAGCTCGCGGCGGGCACATATCCGCACACTGGACGCGATGCACAGCGCGTGACCCGAACAGCCGATGATGGGTTGAGATCTGCAACTGCTAGCGATTCCAATGCCGACGTGAGCGCGGCGGGGACACAGCCATGAAAAGAACCCTGATGACGTACACAAGCCTGATGACGTACACAAGCCTGATGACGTACACAAGGTTGATTGCGTTGGCCTTGCTTGCATCTCTCATGCTCGCACACAGTGCGGTCGCGCAAACCGCGCCCGCGGGCAACGAGACCACCCGCGAGCCTGCGGCCATTTCCGACGGAATGACCAATCCGTATGCTGCGATGACGCCGGGCACACCGATCACGACCGAGGCCAAGACGAAGTTCGCCGCCGATGTGGACCTCTCGCCGCTGCGTGACCTCGCGGTCTTTCACAATGGTCGTGTCAAAATTCTCGACACGCTCGCGAAGGAAACAGTTTCGAGTATCACGGGAAAGGCGAAGTACTTCGACTACCTGCTGAGTGAGGGTGGCGAGAAAGCTCTCCGCAAGCGGTTCGATCCGCTCTTCACCATGCTCGATCTGATCATTGATCCCGCGTACTACCAGTCGCGCCCGCTCATCGGTGTCGATTTTCTCCCGCTGCGAGAGGCCTTTCTCAAGCGGCTCTTTACCGGTGATGCCGAGATCGAGTGGTGGAAGCGTGACGGGCGGCTCAAGCCCGACGATATCGATCGCGTACGAGAATCGGTCTTGCAGCAGGATTCGATGAACCCCGGTTTCGGTGTGGCGATCGAACGTATGGAGTTCGGGCGGCAGCTTTACGCCAACGCGTGGCGATATCTTTTGATGGTCGCGCCACCAACATCGGATGATCGATGGCAGCACGTTCAGCAACTCCCCGTTGACTCACCCGCCAAACTCGCGATGGCTGAGTTGGCGAGCGCGTGGCAAGCGGGCGATGCGCCGCGCGTGAACGCAGCCGCCAAATCCCTTGCGGCAGAACTTCCGCGTGTCAACGCCGCCCTCTATCCGACCACCCAGCGATCGATGGAACGCCTCTACAACAAGGCAAATGCCTTTGAATGGGGATTCTGGGTCTATGCCCTGGCGCTGCTGACGCTCCTGCTCGCATTCGGCACAGGGCGACGGACGCTCGTGGCGGTGGGTGTGGCTTTGCTTTTCGGGGCCCTGAGCCTTCACGCCTTCGGCTTCGTTGCTCGCTGCATTATCGCCGAGCGATTCGCGATTCAGAATCAGTTCGAGTCGATGACCGGGCTCAGCCTCTTTGCCGTCACCATCGGTTCGGCCATCATGCTCATCCGTCGTCAATGGCTCTTCGGCGCGGCGGCGGCGGGTGTGGGCTTCATGGTGCTGGTCACAGCCACCCAAACGGGCATTCCGGGTGTGAACGTCGAGCGCGAAGCGCCGATCCTGAACACCAGCGTGCTGCTCAAATACCACGTCACCATCGTGCTGCTGAGCTATGGGCTCATTTCGCTCGGGTTCATCGTCAGCCTGTTCTATCTTGTCACGCACTACGCGTCACGGCTGAAGGCCGGCGTGTCTGACCGCGCGGGTCTCGGGGGTGGAAGTGGGGGAGCGGTCGAGCTTTCGGCCGCGGCGTTGGGACTTGAAGATGATGCAGCCAAGGGAACCGGGCGCGTTCTTGGCGATCTTGACAAGGCGCAGATGATCATGCTGCAACTGGCCTTCTGGGGTCTGGGTGTGGGCATTTTGCTCGGTGCCTGGTGGGCCGACCACTCGTGGGGTCGATGGTGGGCGTTCGATCCGAAAGAGCTCTGGGCCTTGGTGACGTGGATCGTCTACCTGATCGTGATCCATCTGCGGTTTACCACAGGCAAGAACCGCGCGCTGATCACCGCCTGGCTGAGCATCGTCGGGTTTGTCGTGATGCTGTGGACCTACTTCGGTGTGAACCTGCTCCTCCCGGGCCTGCACGCTTATGCGTAATGGATCGTGTGCTGATTTCCGGAACCATTGATGTGGTGGGAGTGTGGCCCATCGCCACGAGAGCACGTATACCCTCTGTCGGCTGTCGGCTGAGACGCGCCGACTTCGCCCTGGATGCCGCGACGCTCGCGCACCGGCTGCTCGGGCGATTATTGGTGCGGCGGCTTGATGATGGAACCATCCTTGCCGGGCGCATTGTTGAAACCGAGGCGTATGTTGGGGTCGAGGATCGGGCCAGCCACGCCTTCGGCGGGCGGCGCACGGCCCGGAATGAGGCGATGTACGCAATGCCCGGGACATCCTACATCTACTTCACCTACGGCATGCACCACTGCATGAATGTCGTCTGTGCTCGGCGTGGCGAACCCGCCGCGGTGCTCATTCGGGCTCTTGAACCGATGGTTGGTGTCGAGCGGATGAGGGAGATCCGAACAGCGACCCGCCGATCCGACGCTCCTGAGACTTCCCAGATTCACACGCATCAGCTCTGTCGCGGTCCGGCCCGACTCTGCCGCGCCATGGCGATTGACAGACGACTGAACGGTCTTGATCTTGTTCGTGCCGGGCCACTGTGGATCGCGGAACTCGGGCTAAGTGAGAGAACGGATGGGCGTGGATTGAAGGGAGGGGCCATGTTACCGGTCAAATCGGGTCGATGGAGAGTTCGTCGTGCGCCCCGCGTGGGTGTGGAGTATGCGGGAGACTGGGCCTCGCGCCCGCTTCGGTGGTTCATCGATGGACATCCGAGTGTCAGCGTTCGGCCAAGATTGGTCAAACGTGCCAGGCAAGAATCGTAAATGCGTGCGACCTTGCCCCACCAGCGTGCGTAGAGTTCAGCCCATCGCGTTGGCCGAACCTGGTTCGCTTGTTTGTTCAGGAGTGGCAGGTCGTGAAGAGTCCCGAGATCGACTGGCCGAGTATTCGTGATCGCGCTTCCGAGTTCTCAGAGAGCGCGTTTGATTTTGTTCGCGATGGCTTGAAGCACACCGTGCAATCATTGCAGGATGCAACAGCAAGTCAGAGCAACGCACAAGCCAGCGTGGCCGGAACCGACGAGCGGCGACACGTGAGCGGACAGCAGTTGTGCCTGGGGCTTAAAGATCTCGCCATTCAGCGTTGGGGTCTGCTTGCCCAGACTGTGCTCAAGCGCTGGGGCATCGTGCAGACCAATGACTTTGGCACCATCGTCTATGCGATGATCGACCGAGCTGAGCTGAAATCAAGCGCTCGCGATTCCATCGACGACTTCAAATCGGTATACGACTTCGACGAGGCTTTCGGCGCGTTCACGCTCTGAAGAATCTTGAGCTCTCAGTCTCAATCTCGAGCTCAAAATTGGCACGGCCAGACTCGACTGAATGTCCTGAGCAGCAGGTCATGCAGTTGGCTGTTCATTGGGGATGTTGCAACCCTTCTCGGCACGGTTAGCGGATATCGGATAAGGTTCTGCCGATGTCTGACCGGCTTCCAAAATCCCAGGCCCAGCCCGAGCCCCAGCCCCACCCCGAGACGGTCGTGGCACCGCCGGTCGAATCTCCGCCGCCTGCGCCACCACCTGTGCCGAGCAACGACTGGCGCCGCTTGCACCTCTGGCAGATCCAACCGGTTCGAGATGTGCTGATCGTCGTCTCGATCATCGCGTTGGTCTGGCTGGGATACAAAATCAAGCTGGTCACGATCCCGCTCTTCGTCGCGATCATGCTCGCCTATCTCTTTGAACCGCTGGTGGTCAAACTCACTCGGCGCGGCATGTTCAGTCGCGAGGGCGTTGTGATCGGCGTGATCGCGGCGGTGCTGCTGATCGTGGTTACGCCGCTCACGCTGGGTGTGGGGTTCGCGATCGTGCAGGGTGTGGAGTACGCCGGTGCGCTTTCAGACGACATCCGTGTGGTGCTTCGCTCGGTCGAGAAGCCCGAGGATCAGCGGTTGAACGCCGCGATTCGCGGTGAAGCGTGGCGCGATATCCGGACCTGGTTGATCTCACGCAAGAAGGATCAGGCTGCGATTCCGCCGACCGCGCCGGTCTCCGGGCCACCTGATCCGAGCACCTCGACAGAACTCGGCGAAGATGGCCTGCCCGGGGACCCGCTGCTCGCGACCGACTCATCTTCGGCGCGGCTGCTCAAGAACATCATGTCGTGGACGGAGAAGAACGCGGGAGGGATCGCCTCGACTGTCGGTAAGTCGGCGGTTGGCAGCGGTGGTCAGGCGGTGCTTGCGGTGCTCGCGATGTTCACCTCGATCGGTGTCTTCATCTTCACGCTGCTGCTCACGATGTTCTTTTTCTTCTTCTTCTCAATCGGTTGGGGAGAGGTGCTGAAGTGGGGCAAGCAGTTCATACCGCATGGGGGAGAGGCCGCCGGGCGCGCGGGCGAGAAGTATCGCTGGATCCGGATCATCAGGCGGATGGACCGGGCGATCTCGGGCTTTGTGCGCGGGCGGTTGACGATCTGCACCATCGTGGGCCTGTTCATGACCCTGGCCTTCTGGTTCATTGGCGCGCCGGTGCCGCTGTTGCTCGGGCCACTTGTGGGGGCGGTCTTTCTGGTGCCGTTTCTCCCACTGCTTGCGGTTCCGGTGATGATCCTGCTGATGTGGCTGAATGCCGATGGTGAGGGCTTCCGCAGCGAGTGGTGGTGGATCATTCTCGCGCCGATCGGCTGTCACATCGGTGGTCAGATTCTTGATGACTACATCCTCACGCCCAAGATCCAGGGTGACAACACTGATCTGGAAATGCCGGCGATCCTTTTCGCTTCGCTCGCGGGCGGCGCGTTGGCGGGTGTCTATGGGTTGTTGCTGGCCATCCCTGTTGCCGCGTGCCTCAAGATTCTTGCACGCGAGTTTCTCTGGCCGCGTGTTGAGGCATGGGCAAAGGGTGAGGCGCAGGACTTCCTGCCGATCGCGCGCGAGTGACGGTGGGCGCGTGACGAGCATGATGGACAAGCGTCATCAAGATGCAGGCAAGACGCGGGTTTCGGCCGCGTTTACTTGCGCTTCTTGAACCGCGCCTTGAACCCGCTGCCCACCGTGCTGGGCTTGCCCTTGCCGCCCATGCCCGCGAAGCCCGGCAGCCCACCCACGCCGGGAAGCATGCTGTCCATGCCGCCCTCGCCGAGTTCTTTGACCGCCTTCACGCGCCCCATGGCGCTGAGGCTCGACATCTGTTTGGCCAGTTTGCTCACCATTGTGAACTGCTTGGCCAACTGGCCGACCTCGTCCTGCTTGGTGCCCGAGCCCATGGAGATGCGCTTGCGCCTGGAGTTGTCGAGACCATCGGGCCTGCGGCGCTCGGTCGGGGTCATGCTGTGGACAATCGCCTCGACGCGATCAAGCTGCTTATCGTCGATGTGAACATCCTTCAACGCACTGCCGACACCCGGCAACAGGCCGAGCAGTTGCTTCAACGGACCCATGCGGCGCAGCGTGCGGAGCTGCTTGAGGAAGTCGTCCATCGTCATCTCGCCCTTGGCCATCTTGTCCTGCAGCTTCTCGGCATCCTCATCCGAGACCTGCTCGCGGGCCTTCTCGACCAGGCTCACCACATCGCCCATGCCAAGAATGCGCCCGGCGATGCGCTGGGGGTGGAAATCCTCGAGCGCATCGAGCTTCTCACCAACACCGATGAACTTGATCGGAGCGCCGGTGACTTGTTTGACGGAAATGGCCGCGCCGCCGCGGGTATCGCTGTCAAACTTGGTGAGGATGATGCCATCAACTTCCAGCTTCTGATGAAAGACCTTGGCGGAGTTGACCGCATCCTGCCCGGTCATGGCATCGGTCACGAGCAGAATCTGGTGTGGCTGGAGCGTTCGGTTGATCTGATTCAACTCATCCATCAACGTGTCGTTGATGTGCAGCCGACCGGCGGTGTCGAGAATGACGGTGTCAATACCCTTGGACCGCGCGTGATCGACCGCGCGCTTGCAGACCTGCACGGCGACACCGACGGCCTTGCCATACGCCGCGACCTTGTCAGGCTCGGAGTAGAACGAGACGGTCGCCCCGCCGGCGATATCGCGCTGTACGCTCTCGGCCACGGTCTGTAGCTGCTCTACCGCGGCCGGTCGCTGAAGATCGGCCGCGACCAGCAGCACGCTGCGGCCTCGCTTCTTCAGATAGCCAGCGAGCTTGCCGCAGGTTGTGGTCTTTCCCGATCCTTGCAGGCCGCACATCATGACGATGGTGGGGCCGGGCGAGACGCGGAGAATCCCATCGCTGGGGGCGAGCATCTGGTTCGGATCAGAGGTAGGCGTTCCACCGAGCAACTTCACGAGTTGATCGTGGACAACACCGATCATCTCCTCACCGGGCTTCAGGCTCTTGGTCACCTGTCGGCCGAGTGCGTCGGCCAACACATCGTCGGTGAACTTTTTGACGACATCCACGTGCACATCGGCCTCGAGAAGGGCCGTGCGGACATCCTCCATCGCGTCGCGCACGTTCGATTCGCTGATCTCGCCCTTGCCGGAGAGCTTGCGGAAGACGCTGGAAAAACCGTCGGAGAGTCGTTCAAACATGCGGGAGTTTAGCCGCGGCGGGCGGGAGAAAGTGGCCACGGATCAACACCAATGAACACAGTTGTGTTTGTCGGGATTGTCAGAGATCAGGCGCTTGATCCGGGGGTTTGGCTCCAAAGTTGAGCAAGAGGCCGACTTTGATGGGCGAGTCGTGGTGTTGCCCGGCATCTGGCGGGCGATCCATTACCGCTTACTCTTCAGCCAATCGTGCAACTTCTTCTTCTCCCATGTATTAATGCACAACTCGGGCGTGAGCCACCCGCGTCGGCCCGTCATCACGCCATATTTCAGGCAACCAAAGTCATCGACCGCGTGAACATCGCAGTTGATGGCGATCAGGCACCCCGCATCGACGGCGGCGTGTACATGCGTGTCGCGAAGATCAAGCCTCATCCAGTGCGCGTTGATCTCGAGCGCGACGTTGTGCTCTTTCGCGGCCGCGATGATCTCGGCCACGTCCGGGCTGAGGCCGGCGCGACGATTGATCAGTCGGCCCGTCGGATGGCCGATGATGTGGACCAGCGGGTGGCCGATCGCTTTGAGCAAGCGCTTGGTTGCAAGGGCAGGCTCTTGCGAGAGTGAGGCGTGCGGCGACGCCACAACCACATCCAGCTCGGCCAGAAGATCATCGTCATAGTCGAGCGTGCCGTCGGGGAGGATGTCAACCTCCGAGCCGGGCAGGATCGATATGCCATCGATCCGCTTATCCGCCTCGCGCACGGCCTTGATGTGCTCGCGCAGTCGCTGCGGTGTGAGTCCGCCCGCGATCACCGACGATTTGCTGTGATCCGTCACCGCGATGGTGTGAAACCCGCGGCGCATGGCCTGGCGGGCCAACTCGTCGATCACCAGTTCGCCATCCGATTCGGTTGTGTGGGCGTGCAGTTCTGCCTTGATGTCCGCAACCTCCACCAGTCGTGGAGTCGCTGTCAGCCTTAGTTCGCCATGATTTTCCCGGATCTCAGGAGGGATGTAGGGCAGCCCGACGGCCTTGAAGATCTCCGCTTCGGTTCGCGAGGCTACGGGCACAAGCCCACGTTTGTGGGGCGGGTCGGGGTGCTTGTCATCCTCGTACAGCCCATACTCGTTCAGCGTGAGGCCCATATCCAACGCTCTTTGTCTGACCGCCACATTGTGATCCTTGGATCCGGTGAAGTAGTGCAGGGCCGCGCCCCACGACTCATTGGAAATGATCTTCAGATCCACCTGAATCGAAGGGCCGACGGTCCTCTCGTCGAGTGTCCACCTTCCTCCATCAGCATTGAGAGCGATGCGGACACTTGAGCGCGTCTCTCCCGCGCTGATGATCTGTCGGACCTCCGCGCCTGATCGAAACGCCTCGCCGACCATCGCGCCGACAGCCGCATCGCGAGTCGAGACAAGAATGTCGATGTCGCCGATGGTCTCCTTCCCTCGCCGCAATGATCCTGCGAACGCGGCGTTCATCACGCCATCAATCGCCGCAAGCCGCGCGATCATGCGCTCGGCGATCGGCATCGCAAGGCCGATCGCCAGCCGGATATTGCCCTGTTCGGCAAGCGCGATCGATTCCTTCAACCGTGTTACGGTTTTCTCGCCCATTCGCGGCAGATCCAGTATCGCGCCCGACTCGATGATCGCCTTCAACGAGGCCAGATCGACCACGCCCCCTTGCTTCCAGAATCCGTGCAGCGTCTTCGGCCCCAATCCCGGAATCTGCATCAGCGGCAGTAGGCCGGGCGGAACCTTCGAGCGCAACTCTTCAAGCTCACTGATCTGTCCGGTCGTGCACAGCTCAATGATCTTGTCGGCGATCTTGGGGCCGATGCCCTCGATCGCCATCAGCCCTTTGCGAGCCTCAACGCCACCCTCGCCCACCAGGGTAGCCAGGTCGGTCGGGTGCGCTTCCATGGCGCGCGAGGCCTTGTCGTGGGCAATCGCCCGAAAGCGATCCTCTCCCAACAGATCGAGCAGTTTCGCAATCTCGCCAAATACGCCCGCCATCGCAGGGTTTGCACTCATGCGCGATGGTAGCCATGGCCGCGCGGTGCGCGTTACTTGTCAGTTGGTTCGCGCGAAGGCGCGCCCATCGCACGCGATGCGGCAAAGACCGCGACCTCAAGCCTCGTGACACGGTCGCTCAGCCCGTCAAACTTGCGCGCAATCTCACCGACAATCTGCTCGACCGTGGCGTGCTGCAGCGCATCCGCCGCGAGACCTTCCAACATCATCGGACCATCGCCGGTCAGCAACCACTCCGCGTTGAGCCCGAGCTTGTTGGAAAGCCTTCCAAGAAAATCGCTGCTCGGTGTCCCGCCATTGAAGTATCGACGCACCGACTCAACACTCACGTTGGTGATCTTGGCGATGTGACGCAACGATTGCTTGCCGATCACCAGCCGCACGCGCCGATTCAATGCGACATCTCTTGCGCGTTGAGCTGCGGCAGAAGGAACCCGCACTGCACGGTCAGTCATTGTCGTCACTGTAAGAGTCTACCGAATCCATCCCGCCAATCCAGCCTATTTATCCCATATCTCCGAGCCCAAGCCATTCACCGTGTGTGCGCATCAGCCGTTTCCGGAGCAGTCGCTCCCCTGGTTCACCCAGCCGGGGTGACCGCTCGATCCATTCCGCGGCATCACGCCGAGCCATCGCAAGCAGTTCTCGATCTTTCATAAGATCGGCAATTTTGAATGGTGGTGCGCCCGCCTGCCGCAAACCGAACACCTCGCCCGGTCCGCGAATTTCAAGGTCTTTTTCAGCAAGCACAAACCCATCAGTGCTCGAGGCCATGACCTTCAACCGAGCCTCGGCGACAGGTGTTGCCGGCTCGGCGATCAGGATGCACGCCGAGCGCTTGCTCCCGCGACCCACCCGCCCACGAAGTTGATGAAGCTGGGCAAGCCCGAATCGTTCAGCGTGCTCGACCACCATAATCGTTGCGTTGGGAACATCCACACCCACCTCGATAACCGTGGTGCAGATGAGCGCGTCGATCAGGCCCGCACGAAAGCGCGACATCACGTTGTCGCGCGTCTCTGGGCTCATGCGCCCGTGCATCGCCGCGATACGCTTGCCCGCCAGTTCGTTTCGCTCCAACCGTGCATGGACCGTCCGCAGGTCATTGAGTTCGGCGTCGCCTCCCTCACCGGCAGAGCTTGCCCCCGAGTCGATCGCGGGCACAACGATGAACGCTTGTTCGCGCTCCTTCCCCGATTCATCCTTCCCGATTCGCGTCGCAACCCAGCGATACACCTCCTCTGATTGTGAAGGTGACACGACGCGCGTCACGATCGGCGTCCGTCCGGGCGGCAGTTCGCTGATCGTCGAGACATCCAGGTCTCCGAAGAGCGTGAGTGCGAGTGTGCGCGGGATCGGTGTGGCCGTCATGACCAGCACGTGCGGCGAGAGCGGGCGCGTATCGGTCTGTGCCCCTTCTTCGGCCTCACCCTTGGCCCGCAGTCGCGCCCGTTGATGCACACCGAATCGATGTTGCTCGTCAACGACCACGACCGCCAGCGACTCGAATCTCACGCTCTCGCTCAGCAGCGCGTGCGTGCCGATCACGATGTCAACATCGCGCGAAACAATGCGTGCAAGCGTCGATTCGCGCTCTCTCCCCGTCACGCCCCCTGTCACGAGCGCGACCCGCACCCCGGTCTCTTTCAGCATATTCGAGATCAAACCGAAGTGCTGCTCGGCCAGCAGTTCGGTCGGCGCCATCAGGGCGCTTTGCTTGTGCGCGGCCACGGCCATCAGCATCGCGTAGAGCGCGATCACGGTCTTGCCTGATCCGACATCGCCCTGAATCAGCCGGTTGCTCGGCCGGTCGAGCGTGAGATCCGCGGTGATTTGTCTCAGCACTTCATCCTGTGCGCCCGTGAGTCTGAACGGAAACAGCGCCCTGATGCGCTGGTCGATCTCCGGTGTCCATCGCAGCGCGGGTGCCCGTGTTCCGCCGCGTTGCTCCGCACGACGCATGTACACGCCGAGTTGCAAAAGCAGCAGCTCGTCAAAGGCAAGGCGGCGGCGGGCTTCCTTCCATTCCGCTTCGCTCTCGGGCTTGTGCGCCATCCGATAGGCATCAGCGAGCGTCGGCATCGCACGCCGCTTTCGATACGAATCGGGCAGGTGATCCTCGATTTGAGTCTGCACGGAGTCGAACGCAACCCCGACCGCACGCTCGATCCCCGCGCTCTCGATCGCCTCACTGGCCGGATACACCGGCCGAATTCTTCCCTCGTCCGGCGGAGGCTCAGACCCATCTTCCTTGATCACGTTGAACTTCGGGTTGGCCAACTGCAAGCCCGGTCCACGTCGGCGCACCAATCCATGAACTCGGAGTCGGAGTCCCGGGTAGATCGAGTTGCGCAGGTACGAACCGTTGAACCAGACCAGGTCGAGCCTGCCCGTGGTATCCATCAGCACCGCCTCGAATCGTTGCTTGCCGAACGGGCCGACCACCCGAGTTGCGGTGACATCGCCCCGCGTGGTGATGATCTGCTCGGGCACGATCCGATCGATCAACTGTTCAGCCTGATGCTGCTCATACCGCATCGGCGTGTGCTTGATCAGATCGCCGACGGTCAAAATGCCCAGCCGCGCCAGTGCACCCGCCCGTGCCACGCCGATACCACTCACCCCGCTGAGAGGTGTCGAGAGTGTCAAGGTGCCCTTGACCGCGGCAAGGCCCGCATGATCCGGCCCCGGTGCGCGCGCGTCAAGTTTGGTCTCTTGCGGCTCACTCTCCGGGCGGTCCATGATCCCTCATCTCCTTGTTCTTCGGATCGATCTCACGCAGATACCGCCACGAAAAGATGCCCGTGTCGTGCCCATCGCTGAAGCGGATTTTGATCGCGTAGTTCCCCACGAGTTCCGCACTCTCCGCCACCAGTGGCCCGCTTGTGCGCCCAGAACTCGATGGCAGGACTGCGAGCGGATTATTGGCCATCTCCTCGCGCATCTGACGCGCATCGGCCGATGGCGACATCCTGCGCAGATACGCGATCGAGTAGTACGATGTCGATCCATCGTTCCACGCGACCGTCAGGCCACGGTCCTTCTTCAGATCAATTTCTTGCGGCGCGATCATTTCTGCCTGAACCCTATGCTCCGGGTATGACCGAGACCCACGAGACCGCCGCATTCGATCCTTCCCAGACCGTTCACGCGGCCGACCGCCTGCACGAAGCCGTTTCCCGTTGCGGCGTTCCCGCGTGCATCGGCCTTGACCCTGTGCTCGAGCGCTTGCCGAAATCGATCCGCGCCCGAGACACCGGCGCGGCCGAGAAAATAGAAGAGTTCTGCCGCGCCGTGATCGATGCCGCGGCCGGCATTGTGCCGGTCATCAAGCCCCAGTCCGCCTGCTTTGAGCGATTCGGCCAGGCCGGGCTGGGCGTGCTGCGCCGGGTCATTCAGGCCGCACGCAGCCGCGGGTTTGTGGTCATTCTCGATGCCAAACGCGGCGATATCGGTACGACCGCCGAGCATTATGCCGCCGCGGCCTTTGGTGGGCGCAACAGCCATCAGGCCTCGGCCGCCGATTGGCTGACCATCAATGGGTACCTGGGTCCAGAGACCGCCGAGCCATACCTCGACCATGCCGGGCGTGGTGTCTTTGTTCTTGTTCGCACAAGCAACCCTGGATCGGACTCGGTTCAAGCCCAGAGATTGGCCGATGGCCGCACCGTTGCCGAACTGCTGGCCGATCAGACCGCCACGCTGGGGCGCGGCGAGGGACGGATTGGCGCGTGCGGGCTGAGCTGCGTCGGTGCGGTGGTTGGCGCGACCAAGTCTTCAGAGGCCGAGGCTCTGCGCGCGCGTATGCCGGAGACGATCTTTCTCGTCCCCGGCTACGGCACACAGGGCGGCACACTTGATGATCTCAGACCCATGCTGCGAACGGTTGCCTCCGCTGCCGACAGCGGGATCATCGTCAACGCGAGCCGCTCTGTGCTTTACCCAACAAACCCCACCAACCCCGAGGGATCCAACTACCAATCCGCTATCCGCGAAGCCGCGCAGCGCTTCGCGGGCGAACTCGCATCACTGTTTGCGTGAGATGTAAGACTGTTCAAGATATTATAAACGCCTTCGTCTCCGAAACATAATCAATCCCGCGACCATAGCACCAGCACCCGTCCCGGGAGCGGGGACCCATACGACGTGTCCGGAGTGCGAGGCTTCAGAACCCCATGCGGTCGTGGGCAGATGACCCGCGTTCAACCCGACCGAACCACCGCCAGCGTTCGTATTGGTCATGGTGAACGCAAAGTCTTCAACCGTGCCGACGAGGAATGAGCCATAGTTGAGGATGTTGATGCCTAGAGATGAGGCGTATGTAAGAAGCCCGGGATTGGCTGCGTAGGTGATCCCGCTGGATAGCCCATCACCACCCGAGATCGAACCCGCCGAGCCCCAGGTTGTCGGGCTGCCGACGATCGTCATGGCGCTTGAGCCGGCATCAACAAGAACCGTCAGAAGGTCTGCACCGCTCGCGGGATTGACAAACTTGTATGAACCCTGCACTGAATAGAGGTGCAACCACCCGCTCCCGACGGCCGAGCTTGAAACATAGTTTGCCGTTAGTTCCACAACAAGCCAGACAGGAAGATGAGCGGTCGGTTGAACGCCGTTGTCATCATCGATGTTCAGCGTCACGGGTGTGGGGCTGGGCGTTCGACCGTTGCGGATCACGAACGAACCGCCCGACCCGGCGTTGCCCGCCAGCGTCAATGCGCTCGAATCATCATCGGAGGCGAAGCTCACGAGGGTGGCTTCGGCCGAGCCCACCACCCCGACGATCGAAGCTGCGCAGATCGCGCTCGAAACAAGATGGCTGCGCAGGGTCATATCGTTCCTTTCTTCTGGAAAGCTCGTCGCGTCGCTCACCACCGAGCTTGAGAGTTATCGGTGAACCAGACGCGACGCTTTCCGCTGTGCTAGATCCAACAGGCTGAGAGTGCCTCGTTGGCGCGGTCGGGCCAGACCATGAGGGCAAGTCCCCCATCCAAGGGTTCCGACTGCGCCGACTGGGTGATGCGGGGGGGCGTCGGTCAATGGTTCACGGACGTTGGAGCGAGGCGTTGATGTTCTCAACGTCCCATACTCTTCGCGCCGTAAACCCATACACAACAAAAACGAACAACGCACACAGGGCTCCACACCCTGTGTGCGTTGATTAATCGCGAGACCGTTACTCTCGTAACCGAGCGCCGGTTAAACGCACGTGCGAACTGCAGACTCCGCCGCGTGTACATGCACACGACGACGGAGCGCTGCGATCTCGCGGATCTATATTCACGGCCCTTGCGCCCCGGTGTGTTAGACAGAATCACACTGGGACTCGGGCGCGAGGAATCAGAACTTCTGATCTGGACGACCGGGTGCACCAACTCAGGCCCGACGACGACGGCTCATGATCAGCACACCCGCAACACCGAGCAGTCCGAACGCGCCGGGGGTCGGGATGCCGTTCACGGCCGAGCCGCTGAACGAACCTTCCGATGCCCACGCCGAGGTCGGCAGACGGCTTGTCGAGTTGATCGGCACCGCTCCGCCGTTGCTCGTGGCGCTGGTGAGCGTGAAGCTGAAGTCATCCGGTGAGCTCGAGCTTCCGCCCGACTGCACTCCGTAGTTCAGCAGATTCGCGCCCGCCTGAGCCTGAGCAAACGTGATAAGGTCGGCGGTGGCCGTGTAGACCACTGAGCCGGCAAAGTTGTACGCCGTGTCCGATCCGAAGATCGAGCCTGCTGAGCCCCACGCGGTCGTGCTGCCCAAAATGGTCAACACCGCAGGTGCGTTGTCGTTGCTGATCGTGCCCGTCAGCAACACCGCGTTGTTCGCGGGGTTCACAAACGAGAACGAGCCGAGCACGCGATACACGTGCGTCTGAGCGCCGGCCAGACCAACCGAGTCGGCCCAGCGAGCAGAGAAGTTGGCACGGAAGCCCACGTTCAACGACACCGACGGCAGGGCGCCGTTGTTGTCATCGATCTTGAGCGTCAGCGGGCTTGCCTGCGGGTCGCGGCCATTAACGATCGCGAACGAGTTCCCAGTCGCAGCCGTGCCGCGAAAGGTGAAGTTGCTCGAATCATCGTCCGAAGCGAAGCTGAAGAGCGTCGCATGGGCGCTGCCTGCAAGGGCGGTGAGAGTAACGATGGACGCAACGAGAGACGAGTACGAATTGAGAGCCATTGCCTAAACCCCTTCGGTTCGGCTCTCTCACCTCTCACGTTGGTTATCGAACCCGGCATGGTCTCCCAACCGCACCGGGCTTTGGACAGTCCTGAGAATACACATTTCCGGACCGAAGGCCAGCACAAAGTGCGCGAATCTGGAATAATTTTTCATCCTACGACACCGATCTCATCACGTACATGCCCAGATATCCGCCGATTTCAGGTCTGATATCTCGAACTGTTGCGCCGGAAAAAACTTCGAGCTCTCGGACGATCGTTCCGCTCCATCTTGCCCAGCTTCGCGCGATTTGGCACGGCGGTTGAATCGAAAAAGAGAAAGTGCCAGTCTCAACGACTGGCACTTTAAGGAGTTGTGGACCAACCAAAGAGGTTCATCCGAGCGTGAAACGGCCAAGCGGGAGTGGCCCATGTCCTATCGAAACCAGAACGAGTTGGGCGTCACATCGGCTTCTTGTTGATGGTGACGTCGTAGACCTTCAACAGTTTCTCTTTGTCGAAGACCATCTCCTGGCGGGTGTAGCCGACCATGTCGTACTCGGTGGTCAGTTCAATCGCATCGACTGGGCAGGCTTCCTCGCACATTCCGCAGTAAATACAGCGAAGTTCATCGATTTCAAACTTTTTCGGATACTTCTCGCGGTCATCCCACGGCGCCACATCCGCCTCGATATGGATGCAGTTCGCGGGGCAAAGCGTGGGGCACATCATGCACGCCACGCACTTTACCCGGCCCTTCTCATCCCGGTTCAGGCGATGCACGCCGCGGAAGTTTCCCGGCTCGAATCCGCTGACCTCGGGAGGAAAATCTTCACGCCGTGCTTCCGGATATTGCAGCACGCGGCTGGTCTTCCCTTGACCAAATGAGGTCACGAAGTGACGCAGGGTTGTGCCAAAACCCTTGAAAATCTCGGGTAGATACGATGCTTCCAGTCGTCCCAGCCGGGCCGGCTCAACAACCAGAATGTCCTCTTTTTTGACGGTCATGCACATCCAGTATAGGAAATCTTCTGTCGGGACAAGTTGTCCGCATTGTTGCGGCACACGCCGAAGGTGCGATACTCTGAACCATGAGCCGAGCACGACGAACTCCACCTTTGTTCGAAGCTGTCGGCGAATCGTACCGGGGCATCGACGCCCAGGGCCGATCCGTTGTCCATGCTCCCGCCGCACACGGAAATGCTGGTGCGCCGCCATCCCTCGCGTCCGGGCTCAAGCGTCCGGTTATTGTCGAGTCGCCGCAAGTAAACCCCGATCAAACGGTCGGGCTGTACAGCGGCCGATTGATTCCGCTCTCTTTACTGGCCGCGGCGGTCATGATTTTGATTGGGTTCGTGATATGGTCGGTTGGCTACTCCCGCGGCGAGAACGCGGGCAAGCGAAGCATGGTTCCTCACACAACACCCGAAGATGCCGCCGTATTCACCGGAAACACCGGGCCGGTTACGCCGCTGCCCGTACAGCCCCGCCGCGCAGGAGAACTGCCTACAGGAGAACTGCCTAAGGGCAACGGAACGCAGGTCAACCAAGCTGGAAATACCAATCAAAATGCGAGCAAAGCCGCAACCGCACCATCCGAGGGCATGCCACGCATCACGGGTCCAGATCCTCGTCAGCCAGGGTTCAACTACATGGAGGTCTGCCGCCTGACCTGGCGCGATGCCAGGCTCGCCGTGCAGTTTCTTCAGAAAAATGGTCTTCCCGCGATGTGTGTTCCGGTCTCCAAGGTTGATCCGGCGACTGCGCAGGCGAACAATGCCATACATCTGGTCTTTGTGCTGGACGGAATCCCGTCCGGCCAGTACAGAGCCAACGAGGCCAAGCGGGCCGAGCTGAAGGCGACAATCCAGAAGCTCGGCAAGCGTTGGCAGCGTGAAGAGCGCGGTGCCAGCGACTTTGGTGACCCGAGCTGGGTGCTCTTCAGAGGCGGAAAATAACGGGAATTACAGCACTTTTCGAGCCGGCACCCACGCGGCCAGTGTCCACAGATGACCACGGAGTTTGCCATGAGCCTCGACCCGTCGCTTCGTACCAAAGGTAATCTTTCCGGCGTTCGCAGCGTCCTTACACGCGCCGAGCGTGTCGCCAAGATGGCGCTCGAACGCAAGTTCGATAACGCCAAGAACTCGCCCCTGGGCATCCCCAAGACCCTCGTCGGCAAGCGTTGATGATAGTGCCGAAGCTGATGATGCTGATCATCAGTAATGAAGCCTGATGTTCAGGCTCGTCTTTAGCAGTTTCGGGGTGGTCATCCCGGTTCGGCAGTTTCCGCCGACGATAATTCTTTGCTGCGCCCATGGATATTGATCGCCTCATCTCCGATCGTGCCCTCAAGATCGATGCCTCGGGCATTCGCAGGGTTTTCGATCTCGGTGCCAAGCTTGTCGATCCGATTAACCTCTCCATCGGTCAACCGGACTTTCCCGTCCCGACGCCGCTAAAAGATGCGGCAATTGCCGCGATTCAGAGTAATGCCAACGGGTACACCGTCACGCAAGGCGTCGCGCCACTTCGCCATCGAATCGCCTTCCATCTGAAAACCGACCTTGGCTGGCAGATCGATACGCGCTCTGGTAAGGAAGCAGATCCCTCCTCACCGGGTCTGCTGGTCGCTTCGGGCACTTCGGGCGATCTTCTCCTCGCGTTCATGGCGTTGCTGAACCCCGGCGACGAGGCGATTATCGCCGATCCATACTTTGTCATGTACCCGCACGTCGCACGCATGGTCGGCGCAACTCCTGTGCTGTGCGACACTTACCCAGATTTTCGCCTCACCGCCGCTCGTGTGGAACCGCTCATCACACCTCGTACCAAGCTCGTGCTGCTCAACACGCCGAGCAATCCGGCGGGGATCGTCGCCACCGCCAAAGAGTGTCAGGAACTGCTTGCACTCTGCCGCGACCGGAACATTTTGCTGGTCAGCGATGAGATCTATGACGAGTTCACGTATCCGGATGCGCGGGAGGTCAGCCCGTCGGGAAGTGCAAACCCGGCCCGCTGCCCGAGTCCGGCTCGCTTTCCGGGTGCACAGCATAACGTCTTGCTGGTGCGAGGGTTCGGTAAAACGTATGGGTGTACAGGATGGCGACTTGGCTACGCGGCCGGGCCTCGCCGCATCATCGAAGAGATGAGCAAGCTTCAGCAATACACGTTTGTTTGTGCCCCGGCACCTCTTCAATGGGGCGTCTTGCCCGCGCTCGACTATGACATGTCGCCGCATATTGATGAGTACAGAAAGCGGCGTGATCTGGTGGTGAATCGACTTGCACCGCTGACCCAACTCGCAGCACCCGGCGGCGCGTTCTATGCATTTCCCGAGGTACCGCCGCGATTGGGACTGACAGCAAGTCAGTTTATCGAAAAGGCCCTGGAACGGAACCTGCTGGTGATTCCCGGGAATGTCTTTTCAAAGCGAGACACGCACTTTCGCATTTCGTACGCTACCGATGAACGATCCTTGACGCGCGGGCTCGATGCGCTGTCTGAACTGTTGACGGGCTAATTTGGCCATTGTGTTTAAACACACCAGTTCTGGCCCGAGAACTTGACAGCCTGATTGATATCGTGTACGGTGTCGGTGTCTGAGTGAAGGGAGAGAGAACCCCCAACACATCTGACGCTTTCGCTCGTCGCGGCCAATCTCCCCATTGGGCTGCGTTGAATGTTGCTTTGGGCCGCGTTTATTCCCCTATGACGGTCGGACAACCGTCTTTAGTGGCCCACAAGCAACTCGGGTGATGGTTCAGGAGTGATGCGTTCTCTCTGAATGCTGTTTTTTCTGGAGAATCCGATGTTGCGGATGGGCGGTACGTTTGCCTGTGCTGGAATCGTTGCGGTCGTTGGGCTTTGCACATCAGCGTTGGCTATGCCGCCCGTGATCAACGGGTCGGTTGGATCGGGTGAGGGATGGTCGCTGCTCACTGAGCAGGCGAACGCTCGCCCGGTTCTCGGCGGCCAGAGTGGAGCCTCAGATCGTGCTGGCGAGACCAGTGCGTACCACTGGTGGGATGGCCTCTCGAATGTTGATCGCTCGTTCAGCAGCGACAACCGAGCGGATCTGATCAACTTCAACGTACATGCGACCGCGACGCATCTGTATGTTGCGGTCTCTGGCCCGACGGTCATGTTCAACAACTGGGCCGACGGAAACTCGCCCGGTGATCAGGGCGATGTCTTCATCGCGATAGACACGAGCGGCGGTACCGCCAGCGGTTCGCTCGGCTCTATCGGTGGCCATTCCGGATTTGGCGGCCAGAAGGCCGTTGACTTCAAGGGTTGGCGTCCCTCGCACTTTGTCGGTGTTCAGTATGCCGACAATGGGGGCGGGGGTGGTGGGTTTGCCAATGTCGAGGCGGCTGGTGGCCCACAACTTCGCGGCGGTGCGCAAGGCGTCGACAACGCCGGCTTCACGTGGAATGCGGGCGTGAATGGCGCGGCCTCGTACGACCCCAACGGATTTGCAGGCGAGTTGGAGTTCGCGATTCCGTGGGAAGCGTTGGGCCTTAGTGGTGGTTTGGCCGCGGGACGCGAGCTGCGGTTCGCCGCGTACACCACGCAGAACTTCTTCGGTGCCGATGCCTATGACTCGATGCCCGGTGTGGGCAACGGGACTGTGCATGAGGAAATTGGTGACAACCCTGGTGACCCGGATGGTCCCGGACTTCTTGGAGCGAGCGATCCCGGCTCGTTCGTCGGATCGTTCCCGGGTTCAAACTTTGTCAGCGACACTTCGTTGAGCCCCAGCAACATTGACGGGGTGGACACGATCGAGGAATACCTTTCGTGGACCTCGCCGATCCCTTCTCCGAGTGCTTCGATCATTGTGCTGCTTGGCGGTTTGGCTGCGACCCGTCGTCGCCGTTGAGCCGAACTTAGCCAGTATTCGATAAACCTAGCCAGTCTTCGACAAACCTAAATTCTTCAGCAACCGCGCCGTCATGGAGCGGTTGTTTTTATTTGGTCGAAAGTTGTTGGTGATGTATTCATAAACTTTATACACTTGTGACAGCCCGACCCAACGAACACAGGGAGCAACGCGGTGCCACAGACCACGAATCCTATGAAGGTGTGCATCCATTGCCGGCGCGATTGCGGCGACCGCCCGCGGCTGCGCGATCAGCATGGAAAGTATCACTGCAAAGAGTGCGTGGAGAAGCATAAACTCGCGCACCGCTCGGTCTCATCATCAGCCGGTGATCCGGTGATAGCGGATGATGGTCCGATTCCGTTGATGGAAGAGCCGGATGAACCGGCGATCCGCCCCGATGTCTGTGCGGGCTGCCACAAGCCCATCAGCCCGCTGGCGGCGGTCTGCATTCACTGCGGGTTTAACCGCAGCACGGGCGCGCACGTGGATACGACGATCGAGGTTTCTAAGGGGTTGAAACGCAAGTCAAGGCCGCGAGCCTGCCAGGAGTGCGGGGCCGACCTCACCGGGCTTGCCACGCCACGCTGCCCCGCGTGCGGAAAGGTTGAACTCGGTGACCGATCCCTTCGCGTAGCGCGTGAGGAACGCGAGATGAGGAGTATGGTTCGGAGGTCATGGATATCGCCGATCATCATGATCGCGATGGGCATGGCGATCATGCTCACGATCTACTCGCAGCGCGCGGGCGCTGGAGGTATGGTGTATTACCTCGCGTCGTTCGGGGTCAGTCTTGCGATTGGGCTGTTTGTCTACTTTGTGTGCAGTGTGATGTGGATCGGGTTTGATGAACCCGCGCCGCTCACCGCGCTACGGCTGGCAGGTGTGTATGCCCTGGCGGATGTTGCATACTCACTGACGGCCATGGTCACGATGCACCTGATCGGGATGTTCGGGATCGTCCTGCTCATCGTTCCGACCCTGATCTACACCGGCTTGCTTTCCAAGATAATGGAGATTGAGTTTCAGGATGCGATCATCGTGGCCGTGATTACGACCATCGCCAAGATTGTCGCGGTGGCGACGCTGATCGGTTGGCTGCAATCGCTGCTCTGAGCAAGAATGTTCAACTATGGTGCGATGCTGAATCGGGCGTGTTCCGGACCATTTCGAGCACATACTTCTGGAACGGGTCGTGCATGATCTTCATTCGGTTGGTCGCCATCATGGCGCGGAACGACTTTTCGGAAGCGATCTCCCTCATGCGGATCTCCCAGCTTCTGAAGTAGTCATCGGGGATCTGCCCGTTCTGATGGCCAAACCAGACAATCTCGAAGACCGAGAGCTGCATGAGGTTGAAGAAGTGCTCGCGGATCTCGCGTTGCGAGGTCATGTCAGCAACATCGTGCCTGTAAACCTCGGCGAGTGTGGGGTCGGTGACGCGCATCTCTCGAAGGTGCATCTGCAGTTCGACGAGCTTGGAGAAGTTGGCAAAGTGCTGCGCCTTGCGGTAGTTGAGGAACTGCCGCGCGGTGTAGAGGAAGCCGCCGGCGATGGCGAGTGAGGAGAGGGCCTGAAACGCGACCTGAAGTGCGGGGAGGTTCATGCCTAGAGGCTATGCGGGGGAAGAAGGCATCGAGGCATGAGGCACGAGGCACGAGGCGGCGGACGTATCAATCGCCACCGCCCCCACATCCGCCGCCTCCGCCGCAGCCGCTACTTCCGCTGCACCCGCTTGCTCCATCGTCGCAGCTGGTGTCCGACTCACGATCAGTTGTGCCGCAGCCGAAGGCCCAGAATCCGCCGCAGCCCAATGTGCTTGAGTTCGAACACCGAGAGCGATCGCGCCGTCGGTGATGCTTCACAACCGCCGCGATCAGGAACAGAACCGCCATGGCTACCGCGAAGATGGCGATCCAGTCATAGCGGGTGAGGCCGGTTCCGAGTAGAGATCCCCAACCGCCCGCGGCCGCGGCGGCTGCGAAGAGCGCCGCACTTCCCAGCACGCGCTGACAGGTCTTCCGCTTTGGGACCATCCAGTACGCCGCCGCGTTGACCCGCTGCCAGCGGAGTGTCGGGTCGAAGCGCACAGTCGAGCTTGGCCAGATGTCGGAGGGGGGCGGCTCGCCGAACGTGGTCGCGTAGGACTGTTTGGTCTTGGCGTACCAATCGTCGAACTTGACATTCTCGACTCTGCCGCCGCGCGTCGGATCGTGGTGCAGCGGGCGAGGCAGGACCTCGCGGGTCAGGCGGTCCCAGTATGACCGGGTGTAGGTCGTGTGCAGGTGCCATGCCTGATCGATCTCGTCGGAGGGTGTGACGGGGTGGGAGGTGGTCATTGCAAGAAACAGGAATTTCTTATATTCATCAACCACACGCCTGGCGAACCCGACACCCCAGGCATTCTCGCGGGCCAGACGCTCGGCGAAAGTCAGGTCTGGCGATCGATTCTTCTGATTGTCGATTTCGAAGGCCTCGATCCGGGTCCAGAGTTGTCGCATCGACTCGTTCATGCGTAGATCCTTTCTCGGCTTCGGTCATCTTCGGTTGTCATCCGCGAGCCGCTTGCTCGCCTCACACGCAAGGATCATCGCATGTTTGCACCGCTTCGCCAAGCGGAAAAGAGCGTCTTGATCCGCTCTTGATCGGGCGTTTGGCACCACAGGTTGTGGAACACAAGGGGTTGTGGGTGAGCGGATACTGGAGTTTGGGCGGATGAGGCAAAGAACGAGAGCAGAGGGCGGGAAGAGCACGCGGAACCGGAGAAAGGCTTGTTTGAAAGCAAAGCGCTCGAGCTTGCGTGGCGGCCTCTGCGTGAACCTTGGTTCTCACGACGTATCGATCTTGATGAGTCAAGAACCGTTCAAGGCCTTGTGATGGGTGATGACGATGCGGATCTGTTCGTAGGTTGCTTTGCCGCCGAAGTGGTCGAAGATGGCTTTGAAGCGCGGGTCTGGGAGTTTGCGCGAAGCCTCGACGATCGACGCGTAGAACGCATCATCGACCCACGGCGACACAGTCTCGGGAACGGACTCAACGATCCACTCCGCTAGGTATTGAACAGTGGTTGACAGGGCGCGCCCGGTTTTGGCCGCGACAGCGGCGATCGACATGCCTTGTTCGAACATCGCAAACGAAGCCCTCTTGGTGTCGGTGATCGAAGCGGTCGCCTGCGCCAACTTGCGGCGCGGGCGCGAATCCGGAGCGGCGTCGAGGGGCAGCTTGTTGTGGTGGCAATACGAGGCGATGTTCTCAACGAAGCGTTCACCGAACTCGTCGAGCTTGGCCACACCTACGCCGCGAACATGGGCGAACTGCTCGAGCGAACTTGGGCGCACGCGGGCCATCTCTTCGAGCGTGACATCGCCGAAGATGTGGTAGGCGGCAACGCCCTTCTCATCGGAGATTGCGCGACGGAGCGCGCGGAGCGACTCGAAGAGGCCGTGCTCATCGGGCGAGAG
>JBBSBC010000044.1:0-22991 GCA_038251595.1 Phycisphaerales bacterium
ACATACCTTCGACCCATCGGCGTGTGCGGCCAGATCATTCCGTGGAATTTTCCGCTTCTGATGGCCGCTTGGAAGCTGGCGCCTGCGCTGGCGTGCGGGAATACGTGCGTGCTGAAGCCGGCGGAGACGACATCGCTGACCGCGCTGCGGCTGGCGGAGTTCTTTGATGAGGTAGGGTTGCCGCCGGGCGTGGTGAACATTGTGACGGGTGATGGCACGACGGGCGCGGCGTTGGTGAACCATGCGGGCGTGGACAAGATTGCGTTTACGGGCTCGACAGATGTGGGCAAGCGGATCGCGAAGGCTGTTGCGGAAAGACGCTCGGAGAGCGGTGATACCAAGAAACTCACGCTCGAACTTGGTGGCAAGAGCGCGAACATCATCTTTGATGATGCGAGCATTGATCAGGCCGTCGAGGGGATCATCCAGAGCATTTACTTTAATCAGGGGCACGTCTGCTGCGCTGGTTCACGCTTGTTTGTGCAGGAGTCGATCGTTGATGAGGTGATCGCCAAGCTGATGGTGCGACTGGCGAGCCTGCGTGTGGGTGATCCACTGGATAAGAACACGGACCTTGGAGCGATCAACTCGAGGGCGCAGCTTGAGCGGATCGAGGAGTATCTGGAGAAGGGTGTGCGTGAGGGTGCTTCGCTGAGGTGTCCGAATGGCGCGCCGACGCGGCGGATGGCGGGTCAGAATGGAGGCACCCCTGCACGGGCAGGCGGGCTGAACGTGGCACCCGCACTTCCGGAGAAGGGATATTGGTGTCGGCCGTGCTTCTTCAGCGGTGTGCAGCCGAGCCATGTGGTTGCACGAGAAGAGATCTTCGGCCCGGTGCTCTCGGTGATGACGTTTCGCACGCCGGAGGAAGCGATCACGCGGGCGAACAACACGCCGTATGGACTGGCCGCGGGTGTGTGGACGGACAAGGGGTCGAAGATCTTTGAAGTGGCGAAGAAGTTGGAAGCGGGCGTGGTGTGGCTGAACACGTACAACAAGTTTGATGCGGCGAGCCCGTTCGGTGGGTTTAAGGAGAGCGGTTTTGGGCGCGAGGGGGGGAGGCAGGGGTTGAGGGGATATGTGAGGTTAGATTGAGATGATGCGATGTCCTTTCGATATGTGGCTGAGGTTGTGGAGGGCCAGTTTGCTCTGCCGTTCCCACCATCGCAAGGTATCAAATGACGAGTCGAATGTCTCATTGCCCATGGGCTAAGGACCCTGTTTCGCTTCACTACCACGACACCGAGTGGGGCGTGCCAACGCGCGATGATCGGACGCTGTTCGAGTTTCTGATTCTCGAAGGTGCGCAGGCCGGGCTGAGTTGGGACACGATTTTGAGGAAGCGCGAGGCGTATCGCGACGCGTACGACAACTTTGATGCGGCCAGGATCGCCAAGTACACCACTCGCGACGTGACGCGGTTGCTGGCCGCCGCGAAGGGTGATGAGGTTACGATTGTGCGTAACCGACTCAAGGTCGAATCCTCGATCAGCAATGCGAGGGTCTTTCTCGAAGTTCAGGGCGCGCATGGATCGTTTGCCAAGTACATCTGGTCGTTTGTGGGTGGTGTGCCGATCCAGCACAAGTATGAGTCGATGAAGCAGATCACCCCGACCACGGCGGAGTCGGACGCGATGAGCAAGGCGTTGAAGAAGCTGGGTTTTCGATTTGTCGGATCGACGATTTGCCATGCCTACATGCAGGCGGTGGGGATGGTGAATGACCACCTCATCAGTTGCCCGCGGCACAGAATCGTGGCACGGGCGGCCCGCCCGCGAGTTGTAAAACTGGAGCGGGCATTTTTGTCTTTGGGTATAGCCCGGATCGAGGGAACGCATAATGCCGCGCATTTGATCGGGTGAATGATGGTTGCAGGATCTCAGCCTGCGATGCACAACTGAGGGCGTTCCGAGGGTTTCGCTGTCGTCTACCAATGGAATGGATGTGGACTTGGCAGAGCACATGGAAAGCGGGCCGGCATCTCGTTCTGTTGTTTGAACCTTTGGGTATTGGACTGCTCCCCAGCCAATAACGATGCGTGGTCTGCTGATGTGCGGTACGATTCGGCGTGCAGCACGACCCGACACAACTGCCCGTGAACCTGCCGATTCCGATGGATGATGGTGCGGCCGATCATCTTGGGCGCGGCCAGTTTTCACGGCTGCCGAGTGTTTCTATGGCGTGTACTGATGGACTCGATGTGGATTTGGCGAGGGGTGATAGCGGGACGGTGGCCGGTTGTTCTTTGCTGTTCTTTTATCCGCGTACGGGCGTGCCGGGCCAGCCTCTGAATCGCGGCTTCGGTGGTGAGGATTGGGATGAGATTCCCGGCGCGCGGGGATGTACGCCGCAGAGTTGCGGGTTTCGTGACGTGTTTGAGGAGTTCGAGAAACGCGGTATCCAGATTCTCGGGGTGAGTACCAATACGCGCGAGCATCAACTCGCGTTCAAACTGCGCATGAAGATGCCGTTTGAGTTTCTGAGCGATTCTGATTTGAATCTGACGCGTGCGCTCAGGTTGCCAACGTTTGAGTTTCCGGTCGAGAGCGGTGGGCCGACGACCTTGCTCCGGCGCATGGCGATGTACGTTGAGCAAGGGCGCATCGTGAAGGTGTGGTACCCGGTCTTTCCGCCTGACAAGAATGCTGAGATGGTTCTGCATTGGCTGAGGGCCAGGTCGCCAGAATCAGCGGGCGCGCAAACGGTCTCGATTCGCTGCATCGAGGCTCGTGATCTGACGTGGGTACGCGAAGAGCTCGTACGAAACTGGCACGCGACGCAGATCAGCTCGCGCGGCAACTGGTTTGATGCGGATCGTCTGCCGGGGTTCATTGCGGAGTTGGGTGCTGAGCGGGTTGGGTTGCTCACCCACACGAACGTTGAAACCCGCGAGGCGTGCGAGGTTGTCACAGTATCGAGCAGGGCGGAAGGTGCGGGCGTAGGAACGCGATTGCTTGAAGCGTGTGTCGGAGCGGCCCGTGAAGCGGGCTGCTCGCGGGCCTTTCTGACGACGACCAATGACAACTTGAGGGCGATCGGCTTCTATCAGCGCTGCGGCTGGTCGATTGCGGCTGTTTATCCGAAGGCTATGGATATCGCCCGACGGGTGCAGCCGAGCATCCCAATAATGGGTATGAACCAGATCCCCGTGCGGGATGAGATCGAACTGGAATTTGTGCTGGATGATGCCTCTACCCTTGACTGACCGCTTGATCGGAGCTCAATGATGAATCGCTGGTTGATAATCTGTGCTTTGAGTCTTACTACTGGTACATTCGCGGCCAACTCCGAGTTGAAAGACAACAGGGACATCACGATGGTCGAACCCACTGTGCAGACTGTGATGGCGACAGGGACGGGTATCGCAAGCCATGCACCGGACCAGGCGATCGTCTCGCTCGGGGTCTCGACGACCGATGCCACTTCCGCAAAGGCTCAGCAAAAACTCAACACCACCATGGATGCGGTGGTGAGGGCGATCAAGGGCCTCACGATCGAGAAGCTGGAAGTGCAGACGCAGTGGATGTCGCTCAATCCGGTTTATAACCGCGAGCGTTATGAAGAGGGCAAGGAGCCGAAGATTGTCGGCTACGCGGCGAGCAATACCGTGCAAGTGACGATTCCTGATATCGCGCGTGCGAGCGCGGTGATTGATGCCGCGACAGCGTCTGGCGCGAACCAGGTTAACGGGATCTCGTTCGGGTTAAAGGATGAAGCCCCCGCACGAGAGGAAGCCCTGCGATCGGCGGCCCAGGATGCACGCAAGAAGGCGGAGGCGATTGCCAGTGCGCTCGGGCTGGAGGTTGTGCGTGTGCTTGAGGCACGGACTGGCTCGCCCTCGGTGAATCAACCCTATGGTCGCTCGATGAAGTTTGACATGGCGAGTTCAGCACCTGCGGATGCGCCTTCCGTCGTTGAACCGGGAAGGGTCACGATTACGAATCAGGTAACCGTTGTGTTGGAAGTCCGAACCCGATGATCGCGTACCCCGAGGCGGAACAAGATGACCGAGCGACTTGAAGTTGCCAAGACCTACAAGCTCTTCATCGATGGCAAGTTTCCGCGATCAGAGAGCGGGCGCACACTGATCGTCGCCGATGGTCGCGCTGGCGGAAAGGGCCGCGAGGCCGAGGTGTATGCCCATGTGTGCAAAGCCTCACGCAAGGATCTTCGTGACGCGGTTGTCGCTGCGCGCAAGGCCTTGCCTGGTTGGAGTGGTGCAACGGCCTATCTGCGTGGGCAGATCCTCTACCGAATCGCCGAGATGATGGAGGGCAAGCGGGCGGAGTTGGCTGAGGCGGTGCGAGTGGTCGGATCGGGTACGAAGGGCACAGGCAAGGCCAACCTCCCTGCCCTTTCGATAAGGGAGGGGGAGAAAGAGGTTGCCGCGGCGATTGACCGCGTGGTGGCCTATGCCGGATGGGCCGACAAGTATGCGCAAGTGCTCGGTTGCAGCAACGCCGTTGCCGGTCCCTATTACAACTTTACTGTGCCCGAGCCTACTGGCGTGGTTGCCGTGGTTGCGCCCGAGGAGGTACCACTGCTCGGACTGATATCGCTTCTTGCTCCGGCCCTATGTGCCGGGTGTACGGTCGTGGCCATCGGCAGCGAACGCAACCCAGTGCCAACGGCCGTGCTGGGCGAAGTCATGGCTACCAGCGATGTTCCGGCGGGTGTTGTGAATCTGCTGACGGGCGAGCGTGCGGAACTCGTTCCCGTGATCTCGGGCCATCGCGATATCGATGCCGTTCACGCCGCGGGGGTGCCGGGCGAACTTCCTCGGATTTTGCGCGAAGGAGTCGCAGAAAACATCAAGCGTGTCTGCGTGCGGGAAGATGTTGACTGGTACGATGCCGCGGCGTGTCAGAGCCCGTGGTGGATCGAGCCGCTTGTTGAGATGAAGACGATGTGGCATCCGAGCGCGGTGTGAGCTGTGCACGCAGGGTGTGCGCGCACGAAGACCACCTCACTTCGTTCGAGGCTCGTTAAAGACGGGCGGCGATTTCTGCGGCGAGCTTGGTGTTGCTCTCAACGAGCGCGATGTTGGCTCTCAGCGTTGCTCCGTTTGAAACCTCGTGCAATGCACTCAATACGGCTGGCGTTACGCCGCGACCCGATGCACCCGCAGCGTGCGCGCGTCCTTCGGCCTCCGCGAGCCAGCGTTTCCAATCGGTGAGCGTGAGTTCGTGCTCGGTGGGGATGGGGTTGCAGACCACAATGCCTCGATTGGCACGGGCCAGCTCAAAGCGGATGAAACGGGCGAGCGCATCAACATCGTCAAACCGAGTATCGACCTGTGCGCCGACATCGTTCTTGGGCATGTAGAACGCCGGGAAGTCGTCGGTGCGATAGCCAACGACGCAGACACCAAGTGTTTCGAGCAGCTCTCTTGTCGCGGCGATATCAAGGATCGACTTCACACCGCTTGTCACCACCGCGACTGGGAACCGCGAGAAGGCGCCCAGGTCGGCGGAGATGTCGAGCTGCTTGTCATACCGATTGTGTACGCCGCCCAATCCGCCGGTTGCGAACAGGCCGATGCCCGCTCGGGCGGCCAACTCCATCGTTGCACTGACCGTGGTCGCGCCGTGCTGCTTGCGGAAGAGGGCCGCTCCGAGGTTTCCGGTGTTCAGCTTGGCGACATTTTTCGCCCCTGCGGCGAGCAGCACCTCCAACTCCGCGTCGGTCATTCCAACGATCGCCCGTCCGCCGACCACACCCACAATCGCCGGCTCGGCCCCAGCTGCGCGGCAGCTATCACTGAGCCGTTTTGCCAGGCCGCGTGCCGAGTCACTTGGCACACCGTGGACGAGCAGGGTGGTTTCGAGCGCGACGCGTGGTGAACCGTGGGTGTTATGAAGTGGGGTGGTCGAGGTGGTATGTTCGATCATGCGGGATTGTTGGCCAGGACATGACGGACAGCGTGTAGTCAGCGTTCAGCCGAGTGTTCAACGAGCCTGCCAAGTTCAACGCCCGGCTGTAAGAGCGTGAACCACTTGTTCGACCCGGTCGCAAACTTGTCTCTCGTGTGGTACGCTGTGCGGACGGTTGCACACCATTAGAGAGAGTGTCCACATGTCATTGCCAAGCAATCTCAAGCTTAATCTCGCCTCGTGGATAAAGAAGAACCATAAAAACCTCAAGCCGCCGGTGAGCAACAAGCAGTTGTTCGAGGGCGCGAAGGACATGATCCTCTTTGTCTCTGGTGGTCCGAACACGCGCAACGACTACCACGTTAACCCGACCGAGGAGCTTTTCTACCAGTTGAAGGGCACGATCGCCGTGCGCGTTCGCCCGCTCGATGGCAGCAAGCCGCACGAGGTGATCATCAAGGAAGGCGAGTTGTTCTGTCTGCCGCGATGGGTTCCGCACCGTCCGCAGCGTCCGGCCGGCACGCTTGGGTTGATCGTTGAGTTTCCGCGGCCAGATGTGCCGGGCGATGCGGGGCTAGACGCGCTCCGGTGGTATTGCCCGAAGTGCGACGGCTTGGTGCATGAAGCAAAGTGGCGGCTGAAGAAGATTGATCAGGATCTCGCCGTCATCATGCACGACTTCTGGGATGGCCCTGTTAATCGACGAACATGCGGAAAGTGCGGCACGGTGATTGCGAGGGCCAAGGCGATCGAGGTGAAGGGCAAGTCGGTGCGAGCGGCACGGCCAACCAATAGCAAGCGCACGCCTAGCACGCCAGCACGAAAGCGAGCGAACAAGAAGGCGTGAATCACGGGACGTTGAACTGCTTCGTTCTGGATGCGCTCAGTACCCCATAGGGCACCCGCCGCCGGGCTTGGCCGGCGCGGCGGCACTGCCGCTGAAGCGTGATCGCACCGCCCAAAGGTCAGGCCAGAAGGGCTGCATAAGCGTGCTCGCGAGATACTTGGCCCCGCTCGATCCGCCAGTGCCCGCGACCGGGCTACCGACAATGCCGCCGATCATGCGCTCAACCATTTTAACGTGCCCAAATCGCCAGATCTGAAACTTCTCATCAAACTCCAACAGATGTTCGGCTACGCGGAACTGCGGGTAGTACCGCTCGCCCTTGTGGCTCTCGTCCTGCTTGCGATACAGCACTTCCAGCGAATCGACCAGTGAGTTGCTCAACTCATGCGGCTTGGTGGTGTCCCGACCGTTGCGCAGCATTTCGCCTGGAATGTTGAAGACATTGTTATCTTCTCGCGCCAGGTGCCAGATGAAGTGGTCGTAGGGCGTTGGCTTGTCTAGGAACGCGCTCATCGCCTGGCGCGCGGCGAGATCTTCGCCGACCAGTTGCAGCATATTCGCATCCTTCTTCCCGCATAGAAACTCGATGGTTCGGAACTGCACACTCTGAAAGCCGCTGGCTGGCCTGAGCGAATCTCGAAACTTCGCGAACTCGGTTGTGAACATCGTCTCCATCAGCGGCAACTGCTCGATCACGAGGTGCTGAATCTTATGGACCCGTTCAAACAACTGTGCAGCTCGCAGCGGCTGGTCGGCATCGAGATACGCCGTCACACCCGCAAGCTCATGCAGCATCTGCTTGAACCAGAGTTCGTAAACCTGATGCATGATGATGAAGAGCAACTCGTCGCGATGCCCACCGGACTTCGGATCATGCACCAGTTGCTGAAGCTCCAGCAGCTCGGGCACCTTCAGATAGCTTCCATACGTGAGCTTGGCGGAGTGGTAGATGGGTGTTTCGGGAGTAGGGGCGCTCATGCCGTGATTATAGAGAAGCGGGGGAGGGCTGAGGAAACCACCGGCGCGGTTCTTCCCGCTTTGCCACGCAAGCCGTTTGACACTATCCTCCGGCATGAATACTTCGCTCGATACCCGTCGTGCCTTGGTCTGTGGTGCGAGCCAGGGCATCGGCCTTGCCGCAGCACACGAGCTTGCTTCGCTCGGGGCCAGCATCACGCTGGTCGCACGCGACGAAGTGCGACTCGCCGCGGCGGCAAAGGCTTTGCCGTTCATTACGGGTTCAAAACAAACGCACCACTGGTTTGCGGCCGATTTCTCGAAGCCCGAGGCACTCCGAGAGACCGTGCGCACCGAACCTTCACTGCAAAGCGGGGCGACTCCGTACACAATCCTCATCAACAACACCGGCGGGCCGCCCGGTGGACCGATCGTCGATGCCAAGCCGGAGGAGTTTCTTGCCGCCTTCACGGCCCACGTCCTGAGCAGTCAGATACTGACGCAGGCTCTCGTGCCCGCCATGAAGGAAGCAAAGTTTGGCAGAATTGTAAACATCATTTCAACAAGCGTGAAGGCCCCAATCCCTGGCTTGGGTGTCAGCAACACGATCCGTGGTGCCGTGGCGAGCTGGGCCAAGACCCTTGCGGGCGAACTCGGTTCGCACGGCATTACCGTCAACAACGTGCTTCCGGGTTTCACCGAGACCGACAGACTCAGTTCGTTGATTGCAGGCCGCGCAACCAAAGCGGGAACGAGCATCGATCAGGTAAAGACGGACATGATCGCGACGATTCCCGCCGGTCGATTTGCCAGGGCCGAAGAAGTCGGCGCGGCCATCGCGTTCCTCTGTTCTCCGGCAGGGGCGTACATCAACGGGATTAACCTGCCGGTTGATGGCGGAAGGTTGCAAGGGTTGTGAGACTGCCTGCCTCATACGATTGACCCATGCACACCTTGCAGAACTTCATCAATGGTCGCTTTGTGCCGGCAAAGTCGGGCAAGACGATCAAGGTTTTTGAGCCTGCAACCGGTCGGGAATATGCAACTGTTCCCGATTCAGATGCTAGCGACATTAATGATGCTGTGAAGGCCGCGGCCACCGCATTTCCCGCGTGGCGCGAGTTGTCGGTCAGCGATCGTGCGAAGCACCTCAACCGGCTCGCCGACGCCATCGATGCCAATCTCGAAAGCCTTGCACGCGCCGAATCCATCGATACCGGTAAGCCGCTGAGCCTTGCCCGCGCTGTTGATATTCCTCGCGCGGCCGCGAATCTCCGCTTCTTTGCGGGCGCGGCCCTCTACACAGCGAGCGAGTGCCATGACTTTGATGGTGGTGGTGTGCCGCCGAGCCAGGGCGGCGGAAAGTCGCTTAACTACACATTGCGCCGGGCACGCGGAGTAGCGGGCCTGATCTCGCCGTGGAACCTTCCGTTGTATCTGCTGACGTGGAAGATCGGTCCTGCGCTTGCAACCGGCAACACCGCAGTCTGCAAACCGAGCGAAGTTACCCCGCGGACCGCGTGCATGCTGGCGGAACTTGCCCGCGATATCGGGCTTCCGCCGGGCGTGCTCAACATCGTGCATGGCGGCGGGGCTGGCGCGGGCGGTTCGATCGTGACACATCCCGACGTGCCAACCATTTCGTTCACCGGATCGACAAGTGTGGGCAGGTGGATCGCGCGTGAGGCGGGGCCGATGCTCAAGCGGATCAGCCTGGAACTGGGCGGAAAGAACCCGTTGATCGTCTTCGACGATGTTCCCCTTGATGGACCCGATGGGGCCATCGCGATTGCTGCTCGCGCCGCGTTTTTGAATCAAGGGCAGATCTGCCTCTGTGGTTCACGCATCCTCGTACACACATCTCGATTCGAGGCCTTTGTCAATGGGCTTGCACAAGCGGCCCTGAGCATGCGCAACGGCGATCCGCTCGAACTGACAACTCAGCAGGGCGCCGTGGTAAGCAAAGTTCATTTGCAAAGAATCGCTGCGTATGTGGACCTCGCACGCAAACTTGGGGGTCGAGTTCACTGCGGCGGTCAATCGCCCGCGCCGGCCATGCTGCCGGAGAGATGTCGCAACGGGTGGTTTTATGAACCAACGGTCATCACCGGCTTAGGTCAGGACTGCCGCGTGATTCAGGAAGAGATCTTTGGCCCAGTCGTGACGGTCCAGAGCTTCGAGAGCGATGACGAGGCGATCGCGCTCGCGAACGGAACGGAGTACGGATTGGCGAGCGTGATCCTGACCAGCAATGGTACAAGGGCTCACCGTGTTGCCGCGGCCATCAACTCTGGCATTGTGTGGGTAAACTGCTGGCTGGTGCGAGACCTCCGCACGCCATTTGGTGGAATGGGTCAGAGTGGCCTGGGGCGCGAAGGTGGCAATGAGGCATTGCGGTTCTTCACCGAACTGAAGAATGTTTGCGTGAGGGTATGAAGATATTTATTGTGAATGAGATAAAGTCCAGTTGAGATTACATAAGAACATGATAGAATATTTCGTGAAGACCATCATCTAAAGTGATTCAAGCACACTCGGATATCCTCCCGTAGCGAGTACCCAATGACTATCACTTCCCGCGCCCCCGAGCCTGTTGGTGCCTATCCCTACTGCCGGCGTATTGGCAACCTGCTCTTTCTCTCAGGCCAGGGCCCGCGCCAGCGCGGAAGCAAGGACATCCCCGGTGTCAGGCTTGATGCAACGGGAAAGATGATCGGCTACGACATCGAGGCGCAGGTTCGCGCGGTCTTTGCCAATGTCCTCCATGTGCTCGAGGAGAACGGCAGTCGATGGGAGAACATCGTCGATGTTACCAGTTTCCTGATTGACATGGATCGCGATTTTTCAGCCTATAACCGCGTCTACGCCGAGTATTTTCCTGAGGGTCCGACGCAACCCTGCCGCACAACCATCGCCATCACCGCGCTGCCAACCGGTGGAAATGCACCGATTGCCTATGAAGCCAAGGTGATTGCAACGATTTGAACTGTTCGCTCGAGCAAGCTCGCAGCTTCGGGAAGGTATGAATCCGCGCCGGAGGCCGCACCGAACACCAGTTGAGATGAACACCGCTTCTGATAAACGAGCACGAGCATGATGACCATTGACCGAGAAGCGGCGCCACTATGGATGCGCCGGGTGCTGCTGGCCGCGGGCGCCTACAACATCGTGTGGGGCTTGGCCGTTGTGGCAGCTCCATCGGCGCTCTTCAAGCTCGTGGGCATGGTTCCGCCCAACTACCCGTGGCTCTTTCAATGCATAGGGATGATTGTGGGTGTCTACGGAATCGGCTACATCATTGCGTCTCGTGATCCGCGTCGGCATTGGCCGATCGTGCTGGTTGGATTGCTCGGAAAGATTTTCGGCCCGATTGGCTTTGTTTGGACACTCGCTCGCGGCGATCTTCCTGCGAGCTTTGGTCTGACCATCCTCACCAACGATCTGTTGTGGTGGATCCCATTTGCGATGATCCTCTGGGATGCGGCGCGTACGGATCAGAGGCCAACCGGTGAACTCGAGCAGCACGTCTCGGTGGACAAGGCACTGCACGCGCTGCACGATGAACGCGGCCAGAAGTTGCGAACATTCACAGAAGATGCGCCGGTGCTCGTCGTGTTGCTGAGGCACGCAGGGTGTACGTTCTGCCGTGAGGCACTGGCAGATCTTGGCGCAAAGCGTGAGAAGTTTCTGGCACAAGGCGTGCGATTGGCAATCGTGGGAATGTCCTCGACGTCGGAAGAACTCCGCGCGTTGGGAGCGCGGTACGGACTGAATGATGCGGCGTGGTTTGCCGATCCCGATCGACTGCTGTATCGCGCTCTTGAGTTGAATCGTGGGACCTTCCTGCAGCTCTTTGGCCCGAGGGTCTGGTGGCGTGGGATGGTCGCCACCATGCGAGGGCTCGGAGTGGGCAGGCTCGAAGGTGATGGATTTCAGATGCCGGGTGCGTTTGTGATCCACAAGGGAAAGGTCTTGAGGGCGTTCAGGCACGCGACCGCCGCGGATCGTCCGGATTATGAAGAGCTGGCGTGCCCGGTGGGTCCTTGATCGAACTCGTGCCGACGATTCATGCTGGGGCCACGTGCTTCATGGCCGGGCTGATCTGGTTTGTGCAGATTGTACATTATCCACTCATGGCAGCAGTTCATAAGGACTCATTTGCAAGTTATGAGCGTCAGCATCAGCGGCTAACCACACTCATCGTCGGTCCCGCCATGCTTGTCGAAGCCGTGTGCGCAGGTCTGATCACCACCGGCCTCGTATCCGTGAGCGCATCGCCCGCAACTCGGTGGGTGGCTGCGGCAATGTTGGTGGTCATTTGGATCTCAACATTCTTTGTTCAGGTCCCGCTGCATGGGCGATTGCAGAATGGCTTCGATCCGCTTCTGATGCGCCGTCTCATCGTCACAAACTGGGTAAGGACGCTGTTGTGGAGCACCCGAGCCGTGCTCGCGATGATCATGATGCGAAGTTCAACCACCGGAGTTGTGTAGAGCGTGAAGCGAGAACAGCGTAAACGAATCGGGGTGATTGGTGCTGGCGTTGCCGGCGCGGCGGCAGCGCAAGCCTTTCGCCATGCGGAGTACGCCGTGGTCGTCTTTGATAAGGGAGGCCGACCGGGAGGCCGTTGCTCAACACGCTTATCAGAGACTCTCACTTTCGACCACGGTGCTCAGTACTTCACGGTGAGAAGCACAGCGTTCGCAAGCATCGTGGCTGATTGGAACGCCAAGGATGTTGCCGCGCCGTGGGCAGGAAGATTTATGCGCTCAAATGAGTCCGGTCCAAGACCTGATGATGCGGTCGTGCGTTGGGTGGGCAGGCCGGGAATGGGTTCGATCGTGACCGCCATGCTCGGCGATACCGAGGTGATGTTCCGCCATGAAGTCGGCTCGCTCGAACGCAACTCATCGGTATGGCGACTTGTGATGAGGAGTGATCAGGGCGCGAGTGAAAATATCTTCGACGAACTTATCATTTCCATACCCGCGCCCCAGGCTGCGCGTCTTCTTGCGCCTGTCGCACCGCATCTGGCCCTGCAAGCCGAACAAATAGAAATGGAACCATGTTGGGCCGTGATGCTCGCGGCCGCGCACCCACTCAACGCTCCCTTTGACAGCGTCGTTGTCGAGAACGGCGGGCCCCTGGCTTGGGCCGCGTGCGAGAACTCCAAGCCATTCAGGGCAACATTACACGAGCGATGGGTGTTGCACGCCGCACCTGCGTGGTCGCGTGAACATCTGGAATCGGACCCAGCGTGGGTGTCGCAAGAACTGACGCGTGCCTTCGCGGAGTTGCTCGGTGTTCGTCATCCGAACCTGGAAACGACGCACGCCCTCGCACACCGCTGGCGCTTCGCACGGGTGGCAAAGCCGCTTGGCCAACCATTCCTCCGCGATCCGGAACTGGGGCTTACGGTCTGTGGAGATTGGCTTCTTGGTGCCCGCGTGGAAGCGGCGTGGTCGAGCGGAATGGCCGCCGCCGCGTGCATCGCTGAGAGTTAAGCGGGTGGTCTTGGCACTCGACCAATGCACTTCTCATCATCTCAACGATCGCAGCACAGCCCGCACCGGGCTCGCATCAAAGCCCATGAGCTTCAGTGGCAGCGCAATCAGCTCATACTCACCCGGCACAATGCGGCCTAGCGCAAGCCCTTCGAGAATCGAAATATCCCGCCGAAAAAATGCATGATGTGCGGGAAGGTCCTTCGACTCGAAGAGGTCCACGCTCGGCGCATCGGTCCCGATCGTGATAACTCCCTGATCGGCGAGGGCATCCACAAGCGCGGGCTCGATTCCCGCAAAGTCCTTGCTGAAGTTGTTGCAATCCGGGAACGTATCTGTTCGGATCAGCACGCGCGGATGACGAACTCCACCCATCGCTCTACCCGGCCACGCGATATCGCCAACACCAACCCTCGCACCACGTTCAACCGTTGCCTTCACGACGTGGCACGGACCGATGTAATGTTCAAGAGTTCGTTCTCCAATGCCCGGTGCCGGGTGACCATAGTGGTTTGGTCCATCTGCATGTGCGCCCAAATGCACCGTTGCCCGAATCGTCGAAAGTGTGATGTTTGCACCATTCGACATGTCGCTCAACACTTCGCGGCTCAGCGGCGTATCGCCGGGCCATACCGCCAGATTCATCGTGATCGCCGGAGAAATATCGTAGATCATGCTCGGTTGCTCCCCATCCCGCGCGTCCGACCCATCGTCATGGCGATCAACCCGATCATCACAACCAGGAACAGCGTGATCACCATCGGTGCGACAATCGCCCAGCCTCCACCCATCAATCCTGCCCCCGGCAGCGATGCACCCATGATCGGCTCGACCATATCAAAGATCCTCACAGCCTCGGGATCGGGCGTCTTTCCACGACCAATCGTGTGTTGGCCAATCGCCATGCCTCCTCGCGCATAAAGACCAATCGCCATTCCTCCAGAAGCCACCGCGCCGAGAGCCATCCCGCCGGTGCAAAGCCCGCCAGCCGCCATCCCGCCTACCGCGATGCCGCCGAGTGAACATCCGCCAGCCGCGGCCAACAGGCCAGTCGCCATCCCGCCCAGCGAAGCAACTCCGATACCGATGCCCCCGACACTCACGATGCCGATGGCCATTCCGCCGACGGCTATCCCGCCCGTCGCAACATCACCAACAGCGATCAACCCTTTGGCACGCCCAACACGCTGGCCAGTCAACGGGTCAGGTCCGAACGCAATGTCGTACATCGGCCATCCGAACACAATCACTTCTGAACGTCGCCGCACGCTCCGCACTCCGAGTGCCGACTCGGGTTGATATCTCTGCATCGATTCAACCAACGGCTTGCCGCATTCCGGGCAGCGTCCAGATTCGGTTGAACCTTTCAGCAGATAGCCGCACGCTGAGCAGTACGGATCACCGGGTTGATACTTCGGGTCAGCCATAGCCCAAGTCTACCGCGCGCTGGATTGTGCTGTCGAATCAACCACCTCTGGCAGCAGTGTGCCGATCAGGCTCAGCCACGCAGGGGTGTCCATTGTTTCCGCGACCGCTCGTGGCACCCGCTCGGCCAGCTTTCGTACAACATTGGCCAACACCCATCCACGTTGCTGCGCCTCGGCATACGGAACTGTCGAGAAGCTCACGAGGTTGTATTGTGGAGTCAGCGCACCCCGCGAGAGTTCGTGGACGGAGTGTTCGAGCTTCTTCAGATACAGAAAGTCCGGCGAGCCGACCTTGTCACGCATCTCGACAAAGTTCTCAATAGCCATGTCCGCGATGGCGTCCGCATTGACCTTGCGAAGCCGCTCATACTCCGGCAACCCCGTCGCCAGATTGCCACCCTGCGCATCGAGAGTCTCGGCAAGCACGCGGCAGTCTTCAAAGGCACAGTTCATGCCTTGTCCGTAAAATGGCACGATCGCGTGGGCCGCATCGCCAAGCAGAATCGACGCCCGCTTCCCATCATTCGCAAACTTCACCCACGGTTCACACCGCACGGTCACGAGCGATGAGCTTGGATTGCGGAGATAGTCCTCGTCCAGTGTGGGCATCAAGGGTACGGCATCGGCATACTGTTGTTCAAAGAAGCTTGTAATATCTACAGACTTCTTAAGTCTCTCAAATCCGTGCTCCCCCACAAACGGCCAGAAGAGCGTGCAGGTGAATGTCCGATCCGGATTCGGCAGCGCGATCATCATCGCTCCGCCCCGCGGCCAGATATGCAGCGCATTGGGCTCCATCGCCCAGCCATCACGCCCGCCAAGCCGTTCCAGATCCGCAGCCTTGAGGTTCAAATCCGCCGCGGCTGGAATGTGCAGTTCTTTGTACCCGTGCTTCAGGTAGCTCTGGCTGTACTCAAAGCGATCGAATTTCTGCATCGCCATCCGAACCGGTGAGAACGCACCATCCGCGCCAGCGATAAGGTCCGCTTCCAGCGTGCGCGTCTCGCCGGATGAGTCATTCACGAACGTCGCCGTGTTGCGGGCCAGGTCAACATCGAGGCATCGGTGGTTGAAGATCATCGAGACATTCGGTTCACGCCCAGCCGCTTCGAGCAGCGCAAGGTTCAATCCACTCCGGCTGATTGAGTTGATCGCATCAGTCGGGTTGCTGCTGTAGGGCTGAAAGCCCAACTTCGCACTCGCGGATGCCGGGTGCAGCACGCGCCCGCGCATCGGGATCGCGTGTTTCAAAACTTCATCCGCCACACCCACACCCTCCATCCCCCAGATGCCCCGCGTCGAGAGGGCAAGGTTGATCGAGCGGCCGCCGGCATACCCCGCCGCACGGGGGTCGCCCCGCCGTTCGATCAGGGTCAGGCGGTGGCCCCGACGGGCCAGATAGATCGCAAGCAGTGAGCCCGCGAGGCCCGCACCAACGATCAATGTGGATGTCTTCGAGTTGGGCATGGTCTTGGTTACGATCCGTCTGCCGGTCCCTGCTTGCTGAGGTGCTTCCGCAGGATATCCACAAACCGCCAGCAATCATGGAACGTGTTGTACAACGGTACCGGCGCCACCCGCACGACGTTCGGTTCGCGGAAGTCGCACATCACATGATCCGCCGTAAGGGCATCGTACAGATCCCGCGGGCGATCCTTCACCGCGATCGAGAGTTGGCAACCACACGAAGCCTCATCGCGCGGCGTAGTGATCTCGATCATCGGCGACTTCAGTTCATCAATCAGTCCCCGAAGATATCCCGTCAGCCGCACGCTCTTCTCGCGAAGTGCCACGACGCCTACCTTGTCAAAGATCTCCAGCGAAACCCGAACCGGCGAGAGCGCCAGCACCGGCGGGTTTGAGAGCGACCACGAATCCGCAGTCGGTACCGGTACAAAATTCGGACCCATCTTGAAGCGTGTTGTCGGATCGTTCCCCCACCAGCCCGCGAAGCGCGGCAGGCCCCCCGTCGCTCCGTTCAGGCTCGTGTTTCGACCATGCCGCTCATGCACAAAGCACCCCGCAACCGCGCCCGCGCCCGAGTTGAGATATTTGTACGAGCACCAGCAGGCAAAGTCCGCGTTCCAGTCATGCAGCGCAAGCGGAACATTTCCCGCCGCGTGCGCCAGGTCCCACCCCACACGCGCTCCGATGCGGTGTCCCGCTTCGGTGATCGTTGCAAAGTCAAAGACCTGTCCCGTGAGGTAGTTCACACCGCTCAGCATCACAAGCGCAACGCTCTGGCCATGCCGATTCAGTTCGTGAACAACATCGTCGGTACGAAGCGTCTGCTCGCCCGCGCGCGGTTTCAACCGTACCACCGCTTCGCCCGGATCTCGCCCGTGCCAACTCGCCTGGCTCTGCACCGCATACGAATCACTGGGAAACGCCGCATCTTCAATAACGATCTTGAACCGCTCCGCCGTCGGGCGATAAAACGTCGCCATCATCAGGTGCAGGTTCACCGTCAGGCTGTTCATCAAAACAACCTCGTGCGGCCGAGCGCCCACCAGCCTCGCCGCCGTATCGCGGCAAAACTCATGGGCCGGCAGCCACGGGTGCTTGGCATGAAAGTGCCCCTCAACCCCTAGCCGCGCCCAGTCATCCAGTTCCTGCACCACGGCTTCACGCGTCGCACGGGGCATCAGCCCGAGCGAGTTGCCGCAGAGATACACAACCTCTTGTGTCCCATCGGGCGTGCGGGGAATGTGAAACTCACCGCGCGACGTGCGCAAGGTATCACGCTCGTCGAAGTGCGTGGCCGAAAGCTCTGAACCATCGGGAACGATCAACGCCATGGTCAGTCAGTCTATGCGAGAGCATCCCACCTCTCCCGGCGATGCGTAATGTGCCAGGATACCACCCCAAAACCGTCCGCTGCACGTTCAGCACCGCTTGAACTGACCCTCACCCAACCCCAGAAACTCCAGTGCCGTGCGAGACATCAACTGCGACCTGACAACCGCTGGCAGGTCGTGCATCGCTTCGATCATCTCTCCCGGCTTCGATTCCCGGAGCGGGAACGGATAATCGCTCCCCAGCATCACACGCTCGGCACCCATCAGCCGGATCAGGTTCCTCAGTGCGTGCGGTTCGTGCGTCAGCGAATCGACATAAAACCGCGCAGGTCTGCTAGAGGCCGCGCCCGTCTGTACACCTAGGTGCTGCTCGGGCGACACCTTGGTTCCTGTCTGACAGAGGTCCGGCCGCGCGTGGAAACCGTGCTCGATCCGACCGATCGTCCCCGGAAAGCTTCCGCCCCCGTGGGCAAACCCGATCCTCAACCTCGGCAGTCTCTCAAGCACACCACCAAAGACCACCGAGCATATCGCCAACCCCGTCTCCATCGGCATCCCCACGAGCCAGTTCATCCAGTGCTTCACCAGACGCGGATGAATCTCGGGGCAGCCCGGCCCTCCCCCGTAACCCGGCTCTCCGAGCCGGACCTTCCTTGTAGCGGTCCTCAACATATCCCACGGATGCACAAACACGCACGCCCCCAACTCCTCCGCCGCCCGCAGCACCTCCACAACACTCGGCTCATCAAGATTCAACCCGTCAATGTTGGTCCCGATCTGCACACCTGCGAACTTCAGATCGCGAACGCACCGTTCGAGTTCCTTCACCGCCAGCGCCGGATCCTGCATCGGCAACGTACACAGGCCGGCAAACCGCGAGGGATTGGCCGCAGACACCGCCGCGATGTGGTCGTTGAGCAATCGCCCGAGGTCATAGGCATCCTGAGATCGAGCCCAATAGCTGAACATCACCGGCACGGTGCTGAGTATCTGCACCGAGTCCTGACCCATCAGTGCATCCATCTCACCCATCCGCACCGCCGCGTCCCAGCAGTTGGGCAGAACCTCACGAAAGAAGCGGTGCTTCCCGCCCGGCTCGCTCTGGAGCATCCTGGCACACGCGCACCCGCCCGCAGCACTGCGCACCTGCTCCAGTGAGATCCACCCCGGATACCCGCTCCGCGCTGTCCAATCGGGCCAGCGTTCAGGAAGGATGTGTGTGTGTATGTCGATCTTCATGGTCGGTTCGTGGTGCATCGAGGTTACCACGCCTCAAGAAAGCGTGCGCCAGCAGGTTTCCATACCGTGCAACAATCCAGAACACCCCTACGATTCATTGCGCATGTCCTCACCCGGAAAACAACCCAAAGCCCATTGCTCGCCCAAGCCTCGCCAGGCAGCGCCGGGCACAAGGGTGGTCTCCTTGCCGGTCCTCGCCACAAACAGCGGCGGAAGTTCCCCAAGCCCGGCTCACCCCACTCACACCGGTCACGCAAAGGTCGCCCACAGCAAGGCCGCGCGCTGGCGTGCCCTCACACTCTTCGCCGTCTACATCGTCATGATCATCCACGTAGTGCTCTGGCGCATCCACGGCACCACCATCTCGCCCGTCGAGCCGAGCGAGAGCATGCACACCCTCCGCACCGGCGCGATCAACGCCGGCTTTGTCTTCTTTGCACTCGCGATCGGTTCCACGCTCATCCTCGGCCGCTGGTTCTGCGGCTGGGGCTGCCACATTGTCGCCATTCAAGACGCCTGTTCATGGTTGATGAACAAGGTCGGTGTCAAACCCAAGCCCTTCCGCTCGCGCTTGCTCATGTGGGTCCCGCTCGGATTTGCCCTCTACATGTTCGTCTGGCCCGTTCTTCACCGCGAAGTGGTCCGCCGCATCTTCATGGATTCACGCGGCCGACTCCCCGATTGGCTCGGCCAGAGCGATCCCATCCCCGGCATCTCCACCGAGTTTATCGTTCACGAATACTGGGCCACCTTCCCCACTTGGTACGTGGCCATTCCCTTTATCCTCGTCTGCACCGTCGGGGCCGTCTACTTCCTCGGCAACAAGGGCTTCTGCACCTATGGCTGCCCCTACGGCGGCTTCTTCGCACCCGCCGACAAACTCGCCATCGGCAAGATCCGTGTGACCGATGCCTGCGAGGGTTGCGGCCACTGCACCGCCGTCTGCACCAGCAACGTGCGGGTTCATGAAGAGGTCCGCGACTTCGGAATGGTGGTTGACCCCGGCTGCATGAAGTGCATGGACTGCGTCACCGTCTGCCCGAACGATGCGCTCTATTTCGGACTCGGCAAACCCTCGATCCTCGCCAAGCCCCGCAACGCGCAGGCCGCGGCCACGCGCGCCGAGGCCAAGGCTCTCCGCGCTGCACGCTACGACCTTGGTTGGTACGAAGAACTCGGCATTGCCTTTCTCTTCCTCTTCTACTTCATGGCCTATCGCCAGATGATGAACTCAATCCCCATGCTCATGGCGATCGGAATGGGTGGCATCATGGCCTACTGCGCCTGGCGTGTCTGGACCTTCCGCCCCATCGCGCTCGGCGGCACCCCCAACTCCCGTCTTCAGAGCCTTCAACTCCGCCTGCGCGGCCGCCTCCGGCCCGCCGGGTTCGTGCTATTGCTCATCACCTCCGCCATGACGGTCGTCGCACTCTGGAGCGGGTATGTCCGCCTCACGCACTATCGCGGTGAACTGACCTACGTCAAGCTCCACACACCGCTGGGCATCGCTCTGCGCCCGGATTTTCAGCCCGCACCTGGAGAGCTTGCCAACGCTCGCCGCGTGATTGATCGCTTCACCACCACCGAGCGCATCGGCAATCCTCTCCAGTCTCTCGGCCTGCGCAAGCGACTCTGGAAACTCTCACCAGACAACGAGCTGGCGATCTCCTACGCCCACCTCATCACGGGTGATATGCCCTCCAGCCTCGCCCGCATGGAGCGCGTGATCGATGAAGGACGACCGACCGACAGCCTGGTCTTTCAAGCCGGGCAGCTTCTTCAGAGTCAGGGCAAGTCACGTGATGAGGTCCTCGCCCTCTACCGGCGTGCCCTCAAGCTGCACCCCGAACTTGATGGCCTCCGCGCCACGCTCGCGGCCATTTTCATCGAACCGCCCACCGCTCAAGCCGGCCTGACACCCCCCCTCGCCACCCGCCCAGATCCCGCCGCCGCCCGTGCCCTCCTGGCCGAGGCCCTGACCGACAAGCCCCTTCGCGGCAGCTCGCTCCTCAACGCGGCCCGTCTCGAACTGGCGATCAACCAGCCCGGTGCTGAAACCGCCGCACTCGCCTTTGTCGAGCAGGCCCTTGCGCTCACATACGGTCGCAGCTCCGATCTGCTCCTCTCCGCCGCGGGCGTGTATGCCCAGCTCAGCGATCGTGCGAAAGACGAACCGACCCGCAAGCTCCGCCGTGAGCGGGCGATCGATCTGGCCCGGCAGGCCGCTGAGTTTGGCCACGCCCTGCCTCAGTCACGCATCGCCGCCGCGGGGTTCCTCATCAACTTCCGCGAGCCCGGGCTTGCCGCCGATCAGGCTGCCCAGGCCGCCGCAACAGCGCGCAAGATCGGCCCGCACAGCACACTCGCCCAGACGTTCATCTCCGCGGCCAACATCCTCTCCGGGCTTGGCCGCTTTGATGAGGCCCTCGCACTCTACAAGGATGCCGCCACCAACCTCGCCCCTACACCCGCTGATTTGGCCCTCGCGGCGAATGGCAATGAAGGGGGCAGCGATGCGGCCTGGGGGCTGCACGGAATCGCCACCACCGTCCTTCAGATCGGGCTCAATCGCCACGGACCCTACATCCTCGAAGGTGTCCGGTTGATGGAGCTGGCGCGCGATGCCGCCCCCGGCTCCTCGGTCATCCGCCACGACCTCGCCATGGGCTACTACGCCCTCAACCGCCAGGCCGACGCCCTGCGCGAGATCACCACCGCCGCGACTGTGGCCGATAAAAACGCCTACCTTGCGCGGCGGCTCTCCGGGTTGCTCGCGGAGAGCGGCCAGGCTCAGGAATCGGTGCGCTGGGAGCGCATCGCCGTTGAGCGCGAAGCCCCAACGCTGACGAAGTAGTGGCAAGGTCGCAGTCTCGCGAGTGGCAAGGCGCTTCCAGCCCAACCGCCGCTTGTCAAGAAACCCTCTATGTTCACTCATCTCAGGCCTCGTTCTCCGCCTTTTAACGACTCTCGTGTGCATGTTCCTCGCTAAGCTGCAAACCAACCCCCCTTCGCGCATTCTCTGCGCCCTCTTCGCCCCGAATCCCACATCTACTCGCAGTTCCTTCATCCGCGTTTCACGTTCCATGGCCGCGCTCGCCGATGACCTCAGTTCAACCGGTTCATCGGAAGACCAACCCATGCCAAAGAACCCCGACGAACGCATCGATACGCTCGAACGCAGCCTCTGGAAGTACAAGATGCTCTCCATCAGCATGCTTGTCCTTGTGCTGGTCCTCCAGCGCAACCGCATCGTCACCTGGATCGACAAGGTCGAGAACTGGGCCAGCGGTGTCGCGCAGGTCAAATCCTGAGCAGTCCGTCCCTCTTCCCGCCCACACCGGTTCTTGCTCGCGCGCATAACATTTGTCAATGTCGCGAACCTGCCGTGTCGGCCAAGTTGAGATCGGAACCGGAAAGCCGCTGGCGATCATCGCCGGCCCTTGTGTCCTTGAATCGCTCGAACTCGGCCTGACCATCGGTCGGGCCGTGCGCGATGCCTGCCAGGACCTCGGCCTCGGCTACATCTTCAAGGCCTCCTTCGACAAGGCCAACCGCACAAGTATCGACTCGCCGCGCGGCCCGGGTATCGAGCAGGGCCTGAGCTGGATCGCCCGCATCGGCCGCGAGCTGGGTGTCCCCACCACCACCGATATCCACGAGTCTTCGCAGGCCATACCCGCCGCCGCCGTGGTCGATCTCATCCAGATCCCCGCCTTCCTCTGCCGCCAGACCGACCTGCTCATCGCCGCCGGGCAGGCCGCGACCGCTTATGGTGAAAAGGGCCGCGGACGGGCCGTCAATGTGAAGAAGGGCCAGTTCCTTTCGCCCGATGAGATGGGCGGCCCGGTTCGCAAGCTGGCCGAGGCCGGGTGCTCGAACATCATGCTCACCGAGCGCGGCACGTTCTTCGGCTACGGTCGCCTCGTCAACGACTTCCTCGGCGTGGCCGAGATGATGGAGCTCGCGGTTGATGGCCGGGAGGGCTCGCCGCCCGTCTGCTTCGACTGCACACACTCGACCCAGCGGCCGGGCAAGGGTGAGGGTGGCAAGGTGACGGGCGGGAACGCGCGGCTGGCCCCTATGCTCGCCCGCGCCGCGACCGCGGCGGGTGTTCACGCCCTCTTCCTTGAGTGCCACCCCGAGCCATCCCGTGCCTTGTCGGATGCGGCGACCATGCTCCCTCTTTCGGAAGTCCCCCGCCTGCTCCGCGATGTCGCGGGCATCCGCCGCGTGCTCGACCACTCACGAACAGGCTGAACCACGATGCCCATGCTCGTCGCCATCACCCCGCCCCCCCCGCCCGCGATCATCTTCTTCTCGATTCTCACGCTCACAGGCATCATCAT
>JBBSBC010000045.1:0-22425 GCA_038251595.1 Phycisphaerales bacterium
CCGCACCACGCTGCACCGCTTCCTTGTACTTGGCAATGATCTGTTCTGCAAACGCCTTGTTCGGGGCCGATGTCGAGACCGCTCCCGGCCTGGCCCCCGCCTCGCGCACCATCGGCTTGAGCCCGTTCCACTCCTGCGGATTGTGGCTCGCGGTCAACACCAGCCCCGCCACGGCGTTGTGCATGTCCACCATCACGCCGATCGTCGGTGTCATGGCCACACCAACATCCAGCACATCGCACCCAGCCGCCGCCAAACCCGCCGACGCCGCACGCGACAGCAGCTCACCCGCCAACCGACCATCGCGCCCGAGCACGATCAACGGCTTGGCGCCACCGCTCCCACACGCGCTTCCCGCGCCCCCCCCCCCCCCGGCCCGCACCCGCACCCGCATGGACATCCCAAAGACCGCACCAAACCGTGCCGCCACCTCGGGCGTCATGGTCTGCCCAAACAGGCCGCGACACCCGCTGATGCTCAGCATCAAGGGCACAAACGTCGAACCGTGATCAACCATTCAAAGACCTCCTGCAAGCGGCCAACTCCGCCACGCAGTAACCCTAAGCCACGCGAGAGCGTCCCGCCAGCGGCCCAAAGGGCGATCACATTATCCGCCACTTGCGAGGGCCATGCGATGGTTCTGTCTCAACTCGACAGCACATCAATAAAATACCACGGTGGATATGCGGATGTTGAACGCGGACCGGGCGAGCGATCGGGCCGCCTCAGCGATCGTGCCCAACAGCCCGCGAAAAGGGTTCCCCAGTTTCAGAATGTCGGCAACGTTCGTATGCTTCCGGCAATGAAGACGATGAGTGACAAGACCGCACCCAGGCTGTTCCTTGAAGAGGTGCCACCTGCGGATGGATTGAAAGGGGTGCTGGACACGGTTCCCGGCTTTGACCATCGCTTGGTGGAGCATCACCCCCGCTCGTATTCGCGCGATGGTGTTCGGATTAGCAAGGGTGATGCTCTCGATTTTTACCCTAAGTGGGACAGCCCTGTGGCAATCATCGCGGACGGCCCCTACGGCGTGGCGGGCTATCCGGGCGATCCCCCAAAGCCGGACGGACTTGGAAAGTGGTACGAGCCCCATATCGCCGAGTGGTCCAAGCGCTCAACCCCACTCACCACACTTTGGTTCTGGAACACCGAAGTCGGTTGGGCCAATGTCCATCCGGTCCTCACTCAGTACGGGTGGGAATATCGGGGCGCAAGCATTTGGGACAAAGGCGTCGCGCATATCGCGGGCAACATCAACACCGCCAGCATCCGTCGCGTCCCGGCAGTGACCGAAGTCTGCGTGCAGTACACGCGCGAGGCAAGATTCGGTGTGGACGGCCGCGATGTGTCCATGAAAGAGTGGCTTCGGCACGAGTGGCAGCGATCAGGTCTTCCCTTGCAGAAGACCAACGAAGCGTGCGGGGTCATCAACGCGGCCACAAGGAAACACTTCACCCAATGCCACCTCTGGTATTTCCCGCCCGCCGAAGCATTCACGCAGTTTGTCGAAAGCGCTAACAAGCATGGGAACCCTCGCGGTCGGCCGTATTTCTCGATTGACGGGAAGCGGTCCGTGACCGGCGAAGAGTGGGAGCGGATGCGTTCAAAGTTCCGGTGCGAGCACGGCGTCACCAATGTGTGGCGGGAACCGGCGGTGCGGGGGATCGAGCGCGTGAAGAACGGAATGAAGGCGCTTCACTCAAACCAGAAGCCGCTGTCCTTGGTGGAACTCACGGTCCGTATGACAACCGATCCCGGCGACCTGGTGTGGGAGCCCTTCGGAGGACTCTGCACGGCCGCCGCTGCGTCGCACCATCTGGGCCGTCGATGCGAAGCGGCGGAGATCAATCCAGAGTTCTACGCGCTGGCTATTTCACGCTCGGCCCGCTACTACCGCTGAAGACCTCTGGCACTTTGATGGCCTTGTCCTCGATCAGCGTTTGCAGTAGGGCTCGATTTTCAGGCTCTTCCACACCGCCGAGAATTCTCGCCCATTCGACCATCGTCCGCCCATAGAACGTGGATCCGAGCACACGAACCTTGAACTGCTCAAGGGAGGTGTGTTCGATACGGTCCATCTTGGCGAAGTTCGTGTCCAATCAGTATTTGAACTTTCCGAGCAGCGCCGCGAGTTTAACCTGATACTCCGGCGCATGGGAGAACATCGTCCCCTTGCGACCCCAGGACGCGACCAATTGCTCGGCTTGTTTGAGTTGAGCAGCAGTCCCCTGAAACTTGTACCCGTTGGTATTCGTCTGTTGAAGGTTGCTTGTGCGCGCCGAGGTGTCCTCCGGCTCAAACACCAGGTAGTCCGGCGGGTTGTGGTAGTGCTTGTCCCGCGCCTCTGCGACGCTGCGTGCCGTATCGATCCACACGTCAAGGATTCGCGGCTTTCAAAAGATGATGAACTCAGGCACCCACGCGAGCATCGCCACGTTCGTCTGGTCGTCAGCGAAATGAGTAATCGGATCCTTGAATCGGGCGGTGATTTCCGTGGCGAGCGGGAACCAGGTCTTGATTTCGATTCCCGGCGCCGGCGTTACCTTGCCACGGAAGATCGTGTCGGGAAAGCCCGGGTCTTGGCGTTCCCACTTTCCCTTCGGATGCGCCACCTTCTCGTTCAGGTACGAGACCGCCCCATGCTCGATCATGTTCCCGACCAATGGCGAGAGCTTCGACACCACCTTCGATAGGTGAACTGCGTAATCCAAGTCGGGCGGGCGCGCAACCTCCAGCACGGCAAGCGTGCGGCCGGTGAAGCCGGCGAGCGCCTTCGAAGCATCGAGCAATATCGCCTTGTATTCAGGCACGTCGGGCATTGGAGTTCAGGTGGGTTTCGGTTGCGGCCATGAGGTCGCTAGCGGGTACGCCGAGGCCGGAGGCGATTCGGAGAATGCTGACGAGCGACGGGTTCCGCTCACCCCTCTCCACGTCGGCGAGATAGGTCCGGTGAAGGCCGCAACGAGCGGCCAACTCCTCTTGGGAAAGGTTGAGCGCGTGCCGCTTCTCCCGGATCGCCGTTCCGAAAGCGGCAGCCACAGCCTTTGGATTGATTCGCGGCAAGCAGGGATCGTCGCGGATTGAAGCCGATGGGTCTACAGGCGATGAGTGACAATCCAGAGACACTTCCGTAACGACGCGCGTATACTTTTGGGGTATCGAGGTGCGTGAGAAACAGACTTCCCCTTCCTCAGGCATGAGCAACGCATCTTCTCCTCATTGGGTCGCCGACCCGGCCCCCGCGCTCTCCATCTTTGCTCCCGCGCTCGCGGCCTTTGCTCTGCCGGTCTCCATTTTTTCCTTGCCGGTCTCCATCTTTATGTCGCCGGTCTCCAGGTTTTTGCCCCTTACAGCGTGGTCCCGGCTCAAGTCGCCGTTCTTTCTCGCAGAAACCGAGAGTGGAATCGGCGTTGGGGCGTTCTCAACACGGTCCCGACACTTCGGCGCTTCCGTGTTCAAAAGTGGCTTCGACACCATCAGCCCGAACACTCGGACAACTCCAACCGCCGAATGGTACAAGTCACGTGCAGGCACTTCGCTCCGATGAGCGGCGGGCCACTTTGCGCCTGCAAAGCCAAACGCACATCCGCGCGTTTCGCCAAAGCGCCGCCTAATCTGGCACCATGAGCATTCTCGCCGCCTTGTCATCTCAGTACCACGCCGCCCTCAAGACACTTCGGCTGGCGATCGAGCAGTGCCCTGATGCGCTCTGGGCCGATCGGGCCGATGGTCCCGCCGCGTTTTGGCGGGCGGTGTACCACACGCTGTACTACGCGCACTTGTACCTGTCGGCCGACGAAGCCGCGTTTGTGCCGTGGGCCAAGCACCGGCAAGCGGCGGTAGACCTCGCCGAAGGCCGCGGCAGCGATTACGCCGACATCACCCCGTACACCCGCGATGAGATGCTTGAGTACTTGGATTTCTGCGATGCCATGGTGGTCTCCGCGCTGCCTTCGCTCGATCTCGCGGCCAGTTCCTGCGGCTTCTCGTGGTACACCGTCAACAAGCTCGAGCACCAGCTCGTCAACATCCGGCACATTCAACACCACGCCGCCTCGCTCTCGACGCGCATCCGCCTCAAGTCAGGCATACAGGTCGCGTGGGTGGGCAAAGGCGCTCGCGCATCCAAGCCCTGACCCCATGGCCCCGACCCAGAAAAAAATAGGTACGGGAGTCTCCCGCAAACACTGGGCGCGAAAAAAGCTATCGCCTCCTCTCACAGCCTGAATCACAACCACATCGGCACAGAGCACCTGCTGCTCGGCCTGCTTGCGGAACCGGAAGGTGTGGCCGCGCGGGTGTTGAGCAACCTGGGCCTGACCTTGGAGAAAGCCCGTGCGGCGCTTCTCGATCTTCTCTTGGGGGCCAGTCACCGCGCGCAGGAGAAAGCCGCGACCTCCCCCGTTCCACGGCCGGATGTCGAAAATTCACTCTGTTTACTGACCGTTTTCGCAACGCCATAATAAACGCCCACTTGGAGGGGCCACGCGCTCAGCATCCGGTCATCAGCGCCGGGCACGTCCTGCTGGGCCTGCTGCACGAGCACGTCGGCCTCGCGGGTCGGGTGCTTCAATCGCATGGGGCCGACATTATAAGAGCGCGTTCACAGTTGGCGTCCGCAGCAGAGCACGCAAAGGGTCTGAGCGGGAGCGGTGCGAAGAGCGTTCTCGAACTTGCCATTCGCGAGGCACAGACCCGCCGCGACCGGCACATCGACAGCTCACACCTCCTGCTCGGGTTGCTCCTCGAAGAAGGCGATGCGACCCGGATGCTCATAGGCCCTGGGATCGACCCCGACAAAGTGCGGGTCGATCTGTTGAAGCGACTCGACGACCAAGCGGGCCAATCCTAAACAGCCCGCCGACAACACGCTCACGGTGATGCTCGCTCAGGGCTCGCAGGGGCTTGTTGATCAAATGTGTACGAGGCAGCCAAGCATGTGCAATCGCCCCGCGGCGCTCACCCTCAGACCTCCACACCCTCGGGAGTGCGGATCGCCTCGATGATTCTCAGCATCTTGGGCTCGATACGTGCCAGGTCAATCGCCCGCCCGAAGCGCGATGCCGAACCCGCCGGCTGAACCACGTGCACCGTCGGTCGATCCGAGGCGCCCCGGTTCGCTGCCGAGCCCACCAGCGCCACATGCCCGCTGCTCAGCCGCACAAACGACCGTGCGGGATAAAGCCCGAGGAGATCGACAATCGCCACCACCGCATGACGATCAAAGATCCCCGCCGTCGCGTGGTGCGCCAGCTCCGACATCGCGCGGTGCGAGGTCAGTGCGGGCCGGTGCATGCGTGGCGCGGTCATGCCCGCAAACGTCTCGGCCACCGCAACCACACGCGACAGATCGTGCAGCTTGCTCGAACCCACACCCAGCGGGTACCCCGAGCCATCCTGCCGCTCGTGATGCTGATAGACCGTCAGCACAATCGATTCATGCAGCCCGCGCACACCCCGCAACAGCCCAACGCCGTACTCCGTATGTCGCCGCACCGCGTTCAACTCGATGTCGGTCAACGGACGCCCGGCCCGACGCACCGGGTGCGGAACCAGTGCCATCCCCGAATCAGCCAGAAAGCCCGCCACCGCCGCGTTCCGCACATCCGCACGCGACCAGCCAAGTTGGGCCGCAATCCCCAACGAGAGCGCACCCGTTGAATAGCAATGCTCAGGGAGCGAATCGCAAGGTCGCGGCATACCCATCGCAGGAATCGAATACAAACTCTGATGATGCACCAGCGCGCCGAGCAGATCGTCGGCCAGGTCATACAGAACACCCGCATCCACCGATTCGCCATCGATCAGCCGCGCAAAGTGCGAGCGAAGCACGCCAACACCCGTAGCCCTGATCTCGCGCAAGCCCGGTTCTTCAATGGTCGGAATATCCGCGGCATCACCCTCACGCCGCGCGGTAGACTGCGCCAGCGGAATCGGGTCGATACCAACATCCACACCACGCGGCAGGCGCTCCCATCGAATCCGCGCCACCTGCACCAGCGCGCTCGCCGATCGCCGCAGCTCGGCACGAGTGCGCAGCAACCGCCTCTCCCACGCGATCCGGTCCGCATCCTCCCCATCAGTAGAGTGACCTTCGCTCCCCTCGATCTCGGGCCGAACTCCGACCGGCTCAGCACGCGTGTCATAGCGCAACTCGCTCGTGCGGTGCGCTTCCAGAAACGTCATCATCTCGGGTGTCAGCAGCGTCCCGCTGTGCGCGAGCAACCGCCCGCCGCGCGTATACAGCGCGTGTGGCAGCGGCCGACCCGAGACAAGCTCGTGAACACGTACAGGAACCATCTAAGTAGTTATCGGCATTCTTGGGCCATCCACTGAGCCAAGAGTCCCGAGCACTTATAGTCTCTCCATGTTCGAGATCACCATCGAAGCCGAGTTCTGTGCCGCCCACGCCCTGGTCATCGCCGGCGTGCGCGAGGCGATCCACGGCCATAACTGGCGGGTAACCGTCACCGTTGGTGCCCTCGGCCTTGATGCCGATGGGCTGCTGATCGACTTTCATCAGTTGCAAAGCGATGTCGCACAGATACTTGCGCCATTTCACAACGCCAACCTCAACACCATACCGCCCTTTGATCTCCTCAATCCCTCCGCTGAACTTGTGGCCAAACACATTGGCGATTCGGTTCAGGTGAATCTGTCGCGTCAGCAGAAATCTCCACAAGCAACTGGACAAAACCCAAACCATCATGTACGCTTGGTTTCTGTGCGGGTTACCGAGGCCCCAGGCTGCTCGGCGGTCTATCGTCTTTAATCAGGTCGGCCAAGGGGTGAACGTGCCCGACTGGCCAACCCGAGGGGTGTTTACGGTCGATGTATTGATCTTGCGTCGCTGGTTGTAACCGGCGGCGTAGTGGCGGGTATGAACGATTCATGAATGCTCGAGACCCCATGCTCTCTCCGGACCTCGCGGCCACACCTGCCCATGGTGGCGCGGGTATTTCTGCGCTGAACGGGTTGAAGCTCATTCCTTCTCCGCCCAGCACGGCAAGTGGTGATTCGACCGTCGTCAACTCGCCCATCCGGCCCGATGTCTTCGATGGAGCCACAACGTTCAACCGCGACCTCTCGTGGCTTGAGTTCAATCGTCGCGTGCTGGAACTGGCAATCGATGAGAAGATCCCCCTGCTCGAACGTGTCCGATTCCTGGGCATTTTCAGCTCGAACCTCGATGAGTTTGTCATGAAGCGCATGGGTCTGCTTCATACGCGCGTGACTCGCGGCCTCGGCGGGCCAGACCAGGACGGCCTCACCGCTTCGGTTCTGCTCAACGCCATGCGGCGATCAATCCGTGAGTTGCAACTCACCCAGTACCACTGTTACGAAGACTCGATCCGCCCTGCGCTGGCGCGCGAAGGGATCGAGATCGTGGAATACATCCACCTCACGCAGGAAGAGCGGCGATGGCTGCGTACGTGGTACCGCAAGAACGTCTTCCCGGTCCTTACGCCGCTCGCGGTTGATTCAGGTCACAGGTTCCCTTTCATCTCCAACCTCTCGCGCAATCTGGGCATCCTGTTGAGTGAGCCCGGCGTGCGCGGCGGCGCAGGCCAGGGTGGTGAACCGCTCTTTGCGCGCGTAAAGGTTCCGAGCGTGCTACCGCAATGGGTGCGCCTGCCCTCCGCCGCCGAAGAGCTTGCACACGTTCCTGCGCTCTCACCCGCCAGCGGACCGACCGCGGGGGCTCAAGCCAACGGCGGGCGCGGCCGCTTCATCGCGATCCGCGACATTATCCAGAATAATCTCGACGATCTCTTCCCCGGCATGCACCTGGTCGAGGTGCTTCCCTTCCGCGTGACCCGCGACAGCGAGCAGGCCTTCGAGACCGAAGACGATGCGGACAACCTGCTCGAACAGGTCGAACAACAGTTGAAGCGCCGCCGCTTCGCGCACCCTGTGCGGCTTGAAACAGGCCCGAGCCCCTCTCCGAAGATAGTCGGACACCTGATCGAAGAGCTCGGGCTGACCGCTGCCGATGTTGATGAACGCGCAGGCCCGCTCGATTACACAACGTTCTTTGAGATTGCCGATCTGGATCGGCCTGATCTGAAATGGAGCAAGTGGCAACCCGTCACTCCCGCTCGGCTCAGCGGCAAGCACGAGGACATTTTCAGCGTCATCCGTCAGGGCGATGTGCTGGTTCACCACCCGTTCGAGAGCTTTGCCCAGAGCGCGGAGCGCTTCATCATCGAAGCCGCCCGCGACCCCGACGTGCTGGCCATCAAGCAGACGATCTATCGCACAAGCAAGGATTCGCCATTTGTTCAAGCCCTGATCCGCGCCGCCGAGCAGGGCAAGCAGGTGGCGGTGCTGGTCGAGCTTCGCGCACGGTTTGATGAGCAATCAAACGTGCGATGGGCCAGATTGCTCGAAAAGGCCGGGGCACACGTGGCTTATGGCGTGATCGGTTACAAGACGCACTGCAAGGCCGCGATGGTCGTGCGCCGCGAACATGACGGCCTGCGCACCTACGCCCACCTCGGCACGGGCAACTACCACCCGCGCACCGCCATGCTCTACACCGATCTCGGCCTCTTCACGTGCGACGCGGGCATTACCGACGACCTTACCGAGCTTTTCAACTTCCTCACCGGCCGATCGCGCCTCGATACCTACGAAACACTCCTCGTCGCACCGATCAACATGAAGCGGCGGTTCATCGATATGATCAAGCGCGAGACCGAGATCGCACGAGCGCACGCTCGCTCACAGAGCGCGCCGGTTGGTTCAGGCGGTCGCATCATCGCCAAGATGAACGCGCTCGCCGACAGCGATGTTTCTGAAGCCCTTTACAACGCCAGCCAGGCCGGTGTCGTTATCACGCTCTTTGTCCGCGGCTTCTGCTGCCTGCGCCCCGGCGTGCCCGGCTTGAGCGACAACATCCGCGTCATCAGCGTGCTCGGCCGGTTCCTCGAACACTCCCGCATCTTCCACTTCGGTGGCGGCAAGTCCGATCCGCTTGATGGCGATTGGTTCATCGGCAGCGCGGATTGGATGTATCGCAACCTGAACAACCGCGTCGAATCCGCCTGTCCCGTCTCGGGACACGCGGCACGAGCCAAGTTGCTGCGCATCATTCAAGTGATGAACGCCGACCGGCGCGGAGCGTGGGAACTCGCACCCGATGGTTCATATCGCCCTCGCCGTCCTGATCCGGATTCCGTGAGCGATTCTCCACAGGTCCTCGGCACATTCGAATCGCTCATGCGAGAAGCACGCGCATGATTCAGTACGATTCAGTGGCCTGATGCGGGCGGATGAACCTTCTCTATTTTTTCCTCTTGAGCATTCACGTTCATCGAGGCGACAATCTTCATCGTCTTGGGGTCCTGTGCAAAGACCACGACCGAAGCCTTCGCGCCTTGAACATCGCCGGGAACCTTGAGTTCGATGGTTGCCTCGCCCTCGGAAGACGGAGCAACCTGTGCGAATGCGCGAACGACTCGATCGTGCCTGAGCACGCGGCCAGCGTTTTCGCCGCGCTTGATCTCGCTCGTCAGCCCGTCTTCAACAAGTGCCGCGCAGAGCACAAGCGTGCTTGATGATGCTGCCGCATCAACGAGTGACATTCGCGCTTTGATGGTGGCCGTCTGGCCCGGCTTCCATGGAGCGATACTGGCCGCGAGGCTTGCAGTTGGCTTTCTCACCTTGGCCACGCTGATCGAGGCTTCGGTTCTCGGCTTATCCGAACCAACAAACCCGACCGCACCGTTCACGATCGTCTGCGGCGTGTACACACTCTCCGATTTCAAGACGTTCGCGTAGGTGCGCTGACGCTCGGTGTAGGCCGCATCAGCAAAGCGGTCCTTCCATCCGAGCTTGTCCCAGTAATCAACGTGGTAGACCAGAAAGTACACCGGTGCACCATCCGCCTTGCCCGCAAGTTCGGAGATGACTTTGTCGGCCGGTGGGCAGCTTGAGCATCCTTCCGAGGTAAAGAGTTCAACCACGACCGGCGTGTTGACCATAGCGGTGCGCTCGGACAAGGTCGAGGCTTTCTCAAGGGGTGCATCACCGATCGGCTTCGACGCTGGCGCGGCGGACGCATCCGGGGGTGGCGCGGGCAGACGCTTCTTTGCCTCGCCGGCCCAAGGTACTTGCTTGAAGCCCACCGGGACCACCGGCACGATCGGTGCGGCCGCGGTCTGCACTTCCCCCGCGTCCTTGGCATTGTGCCACGAAACCAGAAAGGCCGGAGCGAGCGCGGCCGCGAGTATGAACATCGCGATGGTGAAACGGAGATTTGTCATGGTCGGTCAGTCCTGGAGAGGCACTTGGTGAAGGTCGTTCTTCATCTGATGCCGCTGATCGATTATCGGTTACCGCGCGGCGGGACTCGCGCGGACTGGGCAGATCGGGTGCTGGTTCGCCCGGTCACGCGATATTCTCGGGCGTGCAAGTTCGGCTGACGTTGATTGCTCTTGATTCATGCGCGGGCTAGACGCATGTTTGAACGTTTCGTGCGCATGCCACGGGTGAGCGTGCGCAGCAGCAGCGCGGCTTCAATAAAGACCCACGTCGCAGCGGCCGGTAGTGACCACGAGGCTGTCGGGTCAAGAAGCTCGATGAAGCGGCGGACCAGCGATTCGGCGTTACCCTTCCAGATCGACTTGGCAATCCCGATCAAGGGATGTACGCGCGTCACGGCCCGCAAGCCGCCGCGTGCGAGCCATGATGCACCCGCCTTGCCTTTGAGCCCAGCGGTGAGCAGGGTCTTCTCAAGCGTCACGGCTTCGGCAACACGACCCGCGGCGCGAAGTTCGCCCGCCGCCTTGGACATATCGACACCGACCTTGCCGGTCGAGCGCAGTGCCTGTGCGCCGGACGCTCCAGCTTTGGAGAGGAAGCGGGCGATCCGGGCGGCATCGTCCGCATCATCAACATGTCTGAGTAATCGCATTGCCCCGACGGGCGATGCGTAACGGGCGATCTCAGCGGTGTCATCCACAACACGCCGAATGTCGGCCACTCGCCGCTCTCTCGCGGCACTGCGGATAAACCCTGCAAGCCGATCGGTCATCGCCCCGGACTTGCGTGCAGCCTTGAGCAGCGCGGGAGCCCAATCAAGCTGCGGCACAAACGTGGTGAAGATTCCCAGACCCGAGAGCGCGACGATCACCGGATCGGCAGACTTGCCCGCGGCCACGCGGGCCGACTGAATCACCAGATCGCGAACATCGCCGATTACGAACAGGTCGGTGGCGATCGCGCCGGCCAGCAACTCGATGGATGGATCGGGAGCATCCGGTCTGTCCGGATCATTGCCCGCGCCGGTGAGCGCGCCGCGGGCCAGGTCTTTGAGCCGACGCATGAGCCCGCTCTGTTCACGTTCGATCTCCGCACGCTCAACCGCGATGAGCCGCACGAGTTCCGGGTCAGCTTCCGTCGTTGCCGCATCGCAGACGATGATCGCTTCGGCGTAGTGCCCACGGGCACGAAGTTCCCGAGCCTCGGCAAGAAGGTCGGCATCAGGGATCAGGGCCAGTTGCAGGCGACCGAGGCGAGCGCTGTTGCCGACGAGCAGAATCCAGAGCAACAGAGATGCGGCGGCAAAACGAAGGATGTTCCAGCCGATCCGGCGCACGCCGCCTGCTCGGTGCACATTGTTGGTCATCGTTGCGTGTCCCCTCCCCCGTCAATCACCTCAGCACCCGCAACACCCTCTAGGTCGGGGCTGAAGAACTCGACGTGGACAGGCAGGGATGGGCCATCGTTGCTCATCGCGCCGGCAAATGCCCGGACGAGCGTGGCCAGTTGTTCGCGGGTAGCGGTCTCAACCTCGCGCGCCTGATCGGGAGTCAGTCGTATCTGCCGCGCTTCTTCGTACAGACCCGAACGGGCAAGGCCGAGCTGATGCTCGCCGGAGAGATCTCGAAAGCGACCCCAACCGACATCGACCATCGAGCGTTCTCGGTCGCCTTCCACTTCAGTGGCGATTCGCGAAGGGCGCGGAACCCTGAGCGTGTATCCGCCGCTGAGCAGGTTGGGAATGAGCGTCGCCGATTGTCCGGTGTGTGGCTCGCCAATCCCGGAGAGATCGCAACCGTAGAGAAGTCGAGCCGGAGCCACCACGGTGGCGGCAACATCGCCGCGCCACGATCCGTCGAAGCGTTTGGAGGCGACCGCGGTCTCGACCTCAACGGTGACGAGCTTCATGGTGCGCAGCGAGCGGGCGATCTCGGCGATGGGTGCCGATCGTGCGGGCAGTGCGGGTTGAAGAAACTCGGCGGGTGTCAACTGCACCATCTTCCGCTCAGAGCGCATGGAGGCCCAGACTCCACCGAACACCGATGCGCCCAGCAGGATGAGCAGAAGTGTGAAGCGCGATTCGGACATACGTAGGCCGCCTGATTTGGTTGGATGTGCCGGGCCGGACGCGCGGCTTATCGCGCGTCTTGCCGCAGATCATCGACGTTCGTTGAACAGGGCCGGGAGAAATCACGCTCCGGCAGTTCGTGGCGGGCCGAACGGATGACAATCTAAAAACACACGCGGCCGGGTCGCCCGAGGGCGAACCGGCCGCGATGTGCCTCTGCGACCCGGGGTCGGACAGCGCCTGTCCGATAGCCCGTCCGCTTACACCCCCAGCGGGGATCAGTTGCGACGACGACGGCGGATGAGGACCATGCTGCCGGCGACGATAAGTGATGCGGTTGCGGGACCGGGCACCTGAGTTGTTGCGAAATCCCAGGCCAGAATGCTGTGGCGTTCGGCGTTGATCTGCGCGCCGGTTCCGGCTGTGAAGCCGACAAAGGCATTGCCGGAAGGAATGCTCAGGAGCGAGCCGAGGTTGACGCTGACGCTGAGCAGCGGCGTAACGACGCTGTCAAGATAAACCTCGAGCGTGCCGGGCACGTAGACGATGCGGACGTTGTGGCTGGTGTTGTCAGCGAAATCGGTGGGCGTCGCGATGCCGCCGAGTGATGAAGAGGCCGACGGGATCATGGTCAACTGGCCCATCGACTGCACACTCACGTGGTGAGCGCTGTTAAAGTCGGACCAGTCGCCGATGTTGTCCCACGCATCAAACTCAATGGCAAGTCCGTTGGAGATGCCGGTCTGTGAGGGGAAGACGGTGTTGGTGGCGTAACCCATCGCACCACCGGTACCACCGATGGCGGCATTTCCCCGCGTGTCGTTCTGGATGACGAAGGCAAAGCCGTCGGAGCCAAGGTTGCTGATGTCACCAATACGGAACGTGAAGTTACTCACGAACCCGTTGACGACGGTTTGAGCATCCTGACGCCACACCGCGCCGGCAGAGGCCCGGATCGGAGGAGTGACGGAGATGGTGGGAGCGGTGTGAACCGCTGCGCCGTTAAAGGAAAGACCCGCCGCCGACACGAAGTCGGTATAAGCGAAGTCGGCCATGGCGGGTGCGGCAGTTCCGGCGAACAACGCCAGGGCCAATGCACCGCCGGAAGAGAGTCCAATCTTGCGAGAGAGCTTCATGAGAGTGGTCCCCAAACCCTGTGTGTGCGAACGCGCCGATCCTCAGGCACGAGCGCACGATCACCGCGACCGGAGCGTGTGCTCCGAACTTGGGCGGGGCTGCCCAAACGGGCCAGTCCCCGGCATACTTCCGTGCATGCCTTCGGCACACGGCAAACGAGCCGTATGGCGAACCGAGATGACGCGGCGATAAACCGGAGCCGCGAGAGAGAGAACGCCCAGAGTCAGCCGCCGCGAGGCGGTTGTGGGCAGGAACGCGGTGCATGGGTTGGATGTGCTCGAAGGGGTGAGCCATGCCGTGCCACGCAACGCCGGACGCGCGAAAGCCCAAGGGGGCGGTTGTGCGACCGAAGTTCCAATTTTCGCGGTATCGAGTTTGACAGTCCGCGAGAGAGAACGCCATGGCCAACGCGTTTCCGCGCTTTGCCAGCAAGATCTCTCTCTACCGGGAGTGTGTGCTTCCCTCCCCGGAAGCACGCACGATTGCTGGTGGATCACCAGCGGTGTTGACCTCTGATCGGGGCCAACACAAGAACATTAGACCACAGGAACCGAAGAGGGCAAGCTGTTTGTGTGCAAGTGCTTGAAGGATAAGGGTTTTTGTGGATATCGGGCACACGGAATATGGCTGATAACTCGCAAAGATTCCCAGCTTGTCAGTCAAGGATGCTCGCACGCTTCTTGTCACAGATTTGCAAGGGAAAGGTCAGAGGTTCAGGTCTGTAGAAGTTAGTATGGCTTCTTCAACAACCAGGGGGGCACGAAGCGTGCAGGTGAAACCTGCGGGATGAAAACCGAGGATCACCGCACCGCAGAGTTGGTAGGCGATGGCGCCCTCGATCAGATCCATTCCGAAACCACGGCGTTTAGGATCCGAGACCGGCGGACCATCGCGCTCCTCCCAGGTCACTGTAAGGATCGGTGCAGGATCGCTGCTCTGACCGGGGGTCGGGTCGGCGAGAGTCCAGCGCACGACCACCCGGCCTGTCTCGATGGAGAGTGCGCCATACTTGGCCGCGTTGGTGGCCAGTTCGTTAAAGGCCATGGTGAGAGACTGGGCGACGCGAGGGGGAAGATTGACCGTCGGTCCTGAGAGCTCGAGGCGAGAGCGACCCTCGCCGCTGTAGGGTTCGACGGCCTGTTGCAGGATGGCGAGAAGATCGGCACCGTTCCAGCGCGAGCGTGCGAGCGCGGTGTGGAGCCGGGCCAGGGCACGGACGCGCCCGATGAAGGCGGTGTGAAACTTCTCGTAGGTATCGGTGCTGCGCCCGGTCTGTTCTGCGAGCGAGAGGACGGCGGCCATGTTGTTCTTCACACGGTGGTCGAGTTCACGCATCATCAAGGCCTGACGACGTTCGGAGTTGACCCTCTCGGTGACATCCTGAACAAACGAGGAGACGGCGATGACCGAACCATCTGGCCCGATGTTGGGAACATTGTGCCACTCGCAGATGATGTGTTCACCATCCTTGGTGAGGTTCTCATTGACCGCGTGCGAGCCGCCGCGACGCGAGATGAGGGCACGCCAGATGGAATCAACAAGCGGACGAACACCTTTAGGAATAATCATCTCGGCGTGACGACCGACAGCCTCTTGCGTGGAGAACCCGAAGATGCGTTCGGCCGCGGGGTTCCATTGAGCCACCTCGAAGCGCGTGTTCCAGAGGATGACACCGACAGGGGCCTGGTTGATGAGGAGCGCGTAGCGGCTCTGGCTCTCGCGGAGGGCCTCTTCAGCCCGCTTGGCTGCGGTGATGTCGAGCGCAAAGCCCTGGAGATATCCGGGCTTGCCGCTCGGTGTCTTGATCGGAACGACCTGTTCACGGAGCCAGACTTCCTTGCCATCAGGACGCAACAGTCGATACTCGATGGTGCCGGGAGTCGAAGCCTTCTCGGCCTTGTCAATAAAGTCGGCAACGCGCGCGCGATCTTCGGGATGGATGAACTTTGCAAAGATGGTCTGGTCGCCTCCGAGTTTGTCGGGCGAAATGCCCGTGATCTCGCGCACCTGCGGGCTGACATAGACGGGTTCGGTCTTTGAAAATGGCGCGGTGTAGACAATCAGCGGCAGGCGTTCGATGAGCGTGCGGTAGCGTTCTTCGGCGATGCGGAGCGCGGTCTCTGCCCGTCGCCGATCGGTGATGTTGCGCACGAGGAGGAGCGCCTCGGCATCGTTGGCCAGAACAATGCGGACTTCCCAGAATCCTGGATCGCCCGCGAGTTCCGATTGATATTCATATGACTGCATCTGGCCGGTCTCGAAGGCGGCCTGAAGTTTTTCCATGCATTGCGCGGCTCGCGCGGTGGGGAGCACCTCGCGCGCCGTGCGCCCGAGAAAGGACTCTGGGGCGGTGAAGAGTGCGACATCCTTCGGGCCGGCGTAGTCGAGGTAGCGTCCCCCGCGATCCATGCGGAAGATGAGGTCGGGTGTCGCACGAAAGAGCGCGCTAATCGTGGCTTCGCTCGCCTTGAGTGCAAGCTGCGCGGCGTGCCGCTCGGTCATATCGGTGACCATCGCCAGCGCGCCGATGAACTGACCAGCATCATCGGTGATGGCGTTGGCCGAAACGAGTGTCCAGACATCCCGTCCATCGGCGTGCTTGAATCGGAAGTCGTGGATAGCGGAATCGCCACGCTCACGATTGCGCATGTTGGCGGATGCTTCGGTCCGGCCCTGCTCATCGGTAAAGTCATGAATGTGCCGACCCATCATTTGTTCGGGTGTGCAGCCGAGCATGCGGGCGATGCGGGCATTGACGAACGTGGTCTTCCACGACTTGTCAACCAACCAGACGCCTTCCTCTGCGGTCTCGATGATTCGTCGGTACTTGGCCTCTGAGCGTCGGAGGGCATCTTCGGCCTCGCGCGCGTCGGTGATGTCCTCGGCAATGCCGATCTGCACGCTGGGCTTGCCGTCGGGTTGCATCACCACGCGGCCGCGATCGTGAATCCAACGGATTCGGCCATCGGGCTTGGTGATGCGGTACTGAAGATCGAACTCGGTCGCCTGACCAGCGGAACGGATACGAGACATTTCCTGATCGATCCGCGGGCGATCTTCGTAATAGATCGACTCGGACCAACTTTCGAGATTCTGGAAGATCTGCTGCGTTGGAATGCCCCAGATGCGTTCAAAGGAGGGGCTGAGGTAGATCATGCGGGTGCCGGCGGCATCGGTCATCCAGAAAACCTGGTCGATGGTCTCGGCGATCTGCTTGAACTTCTCTTCGCTGTCTTTCAAGGCCGACTCGGTGGCCTTGCGGCTGGTGATGTCATAGATGGCAGTGATGAGGTACTTCGCCTGCCCGTCAGCATCTCGCACGATACGAACACTCACATCGGCCCAGACCGTCTGACCATCAGGCTTGATGTACCGCTTCTGGATATCGAACCCATCGCCCGATTCCAAGCTTGACTGCATGATCTCGACGTTCCGTTCAAGATCTCCGGGATGGGTGACCTGCGAGAAGTTCATACCGAGGAGTTCCTCGACGGAGCGACCGAGGATCTCCGAAGCACGGGCATTTACAAACAGGAAGCGGCCGGTTAAATCGATCTGGGTGATGCCGATCGATGTCTGGTCAAAGGTGGCGCGGAGGCGAGCCTCCGTTTCGCGGAGAGCGGCCGCGATTTGCCTCCGCTCAATCGCGATGCCCGCGAGGCTGGATGCCGCGGAGATGAGGCGGATTTCGCGTTTGCTCGGCTCGTGGATCGCGCGATGGTACATGGCGAACGACCCGAGCACTCGTCCGTCGGTGCCCTTGATGGGCTCGGACCAGCAGGCTTGGAGTCCGTGAGGAATCGCGAAGGCACGATAGTTTTCCCACAGAGGGTCGGTGCTGATATCGGAAACAACGACGCGCTTGCCGGTGGCCATGGCTGTGCCGCATGAGCCAACCGACACGCCGATTTGCAGACCTTCGAGCGCGTTCATGTAGGCTGTTGGAAGGCTGGGGGCGGCGGCACTTCGTATGGTTGTGCCGTCGGGTTCAAGCACAAGGACCGATGCGAGGACCTGGGGCTCGATCCTTTCGACACCTGTGGCGATGGCGAGCAGAATGTCGTCGAGAGGTGCATCGCCCGCGATCAACTCGAGAATGCGGCTGTGCTCATCGCGGATTCGTTCAGCGACGGTCTTGTCGGTGATATCGATGACGGTGGCCAATCGCACATCGTGCTCGGCCTCCCAGGGAATCGCCGCGCCTGAAACGAGCACATCGATGATCTGACCGGACTTGGTGGTGTGTCGGGTGTTGAAGGCTTGAGCTTCGTTGGCGGCCAGCCTGCCGACCCAGTGCTCGGTATCGAGCGGCTGATCGGGTGCACGCAGATCGACGACCCTCATTCTCAGGAAATCTTCCTTTGAATAGCCATACATGCGCTCGGCCGCCTCGTTGACGAAGAGGAAGCGGAGTGTGCCGGTCTCGTAGCCCCACATGGGGTAAGGGTGTTGCTGAAAGAGCGAGCGGAACTTTTCCTCGCTCCGTCGCAACTGATCTTCTGCGTGCTTCCGTGCGGTCGCGTCGCGCTGGGTTCCCCACGCGCCGATCATCATGCCTTTCTCAAGAATGCCGGTCATGTTGTTGAGAAAGATGTGCGACCGACCATCGGCCCCGACCTCGAACGATTCGGCATCAACCAACCGATATCCGGCAGCAATGAAAGCGAGAATAAAGGCAACATTGCGAGGGTCCAAAGGGGGGAGCACCTGCGCGACTTCGAGACCAAGAAGTTCGCTCGAATTCTCAAGCCCGTACATCCGGGCCATGGCCTCGTTGCACTCGGCGAAGACCGAACGCTCGAAGATCAGCCGCGACTGCTCGGCGGCGGGAAGAGCCGTCGAAATTGGTGGATCGATGCTGACCCGCCAGATGCCTTCGGTGCTGTGTTCGATAAAATTCTTATATCGCGCTTGACTGTCGCTCAGCCTTGATGTTGCCTCGACGCGGTCGGTGATATCGGTGACGGTGCCGACCATGCGAACAGCTTTGCCGCTGCCATCGCGCACGGACTGGCCGCGGGAGGCGAGCCAACGGTAGCTTCCATCGTTGAACTGGAGTCGATACTCGACCTCGTAGGGTGCTCCGCGCGTGAGGTGGGCATCGATGCTCGCGCGAACGCGCTCTCGGTCTTCAGGGTGCAACGCCCGGGCCCATACCGAGCCAGCGACATGACTTGTGGCCGCGAGCCGATGCTGAATGCTGCCTGTCCACTTGGTGATATCGGACTCGATATCCCAATCCCAGATGCCGAGTGATGAACCGCGCACGGCAAGGTCGAGACGTTCGCGCTCGGTCTCGATCGAGGCCAGGAACTTTCGCCGCTCGGCGATCGAGGCCGCGAGAAGCAGGCTTCCGGATGCGCTGATGGCCGCAAGCACCTGAAAAGCGATGATGCGATCGCCGGGCGAGTTGAACAGACCCGCGAACGGGCCCATGCGTGATGAGGTGAACCCCTCGGCGGCCACCGCCAGAATGAACCCCGTCGTAACCGCGCCAACCGGGCCAAAGATGATGGCGGCGACAAACATCGGAATCACCAGAACCGACGGGAGCACGACCTGAGCCCAACCTTCCAACCGAAGGTTGAAGGTCAGGCCGACGATGACGGCAAAGGCGGCATAGCAAAGGAACTCGGCAAGCAGGCGGCGACGACTCTTGCGCCACAGGATGCGCCACGATGTCGTCCACGCGAGGATGCTCGGAACGATGATGATGCAGCCGACTGCGCCGGCGGTCCATGTGAACGAGAAGGGGAAGGAGGCGGAGTCCCCGAAGAACATGGAGGCGAGTCCGAGCGAAGACCCCGCGCTCACAAGAGGTGCCAGCAAGCCGCAGATGAGGATCACGATGACCGCATCACGCATGTGGTTGAGGTCGGGCCTTGCCCACTTCAGGCCCACGCCCGGGCCCGCGAGTCGCCAGCTTGCGGAAGCTGCAAGCACGGCTACCACCGGCCCGATCAGGGCTGCAAGTGCGGAGGCCAGTTCTGACTGCTCCAGATGCACCTGCGCGAAGTTGTTGGCCAGCAGTGCGCTCATGACCCCGGCGATGAAGATCAACCCCCAGGCTGAAGGTCGCGAGGCGAGGCAAAGACCGATGAGAAGCCCCGTGCCCCAAGTGGCAAGGACGAAGGCCCAGGAGTTGAGGATGCCGCGCATTGCGAAAAAGCACGCGCAAAAATGCAGGACAAACGCCGCGATTCCCCACGACCAATCCGAGCCACGCGGCCGAATGCTCCGCAACCAGGTATTTCGGAGAGAGGTCACGGCAGACTCCGGGGGTGACAACGTGGTGGCAACTTGGTGAGTGGGGGGCGCTTGGGGGCGGTTGGACGGTGATTCGCAGGCGTCGGGAGTGAGCAATCTTCAGTGGTGCAACGCCCGATTCCTCCTCGTGGATGGACTGTCGAGCATATCATGTTGTACGACGTCATTCGTACGAATATGAAGTTTCGCCCGTGTGTGCCCCGACCCGCGAGTGTTCAAAGCAGCCAGACCGATTTTTCAAGGTTCGACCATGCCCATCGATATCGCCAGCGTACTTGGTCCTGAAGCAAAGTCACTGCTCAGCTACGAATCCAAGACGGTATGCAAGAGCGCGCTGCACCTGCCCGGACCCGATTTCATCGACCGGGTGATGGTCTCCACCGACCGCCCGGTGGCGGTGCTGCGGAACATGCAGACAATTCTGAACCACGGGCGGCTGGGTGGAACGGGCTTTGTCAGCATTCTGCCGGTCGATCAAGGTATCGAACACTCTGCGGGGGCCAGCTTTGCGCCGAACCCGGCGTACTTTGACCCGGAGAACATCGTCAAGCTGGCGCTCGAGGGCGGGTGCAACGCGGTGGCGAGCACGATGGGTGTGCTGGCGAGCGTGGCGCGAAAGTATGCGCACAAGATCCCGTTCCTGGTCAAGTTCAACCACAACGAGATGCTGACGTATCCGAACATTTTCAAGCAGAGCTACTTTGGGTCGGTGCGGCAGTGCTATGAAATGGGCGCGGTGGCGGTGGGCGCAACGATCTACTTTGGCAATGATTCGAGCCGCGACGAGATCGCGTATGTGAGCGATATGTTCGAGGAAGCCCACCAATACGGGATGGTCACCGTGCTGTGGTGCTACACGCGGAACAACAACTTCAAAGTGACCGGCGCGGATGGCAAGAGCGTTGACTACCACTCCTCGGCCGACCTCACCGGTCAGGCCAACCACATGGGCGCAACGATCAAGGCCGACATCATCAAGCAGAAGCTTCCCACCAACAATGGCGGCTACGCGGCCATCAACTCCGGCGGCAGCAGTTACGGCAAGTGGGACAAGCGCGTCTACACCGAGCTCTGCGGCAGCGATGAGCACGGCAAAGGCGGGCATCCGATCGACCTCTGCCGGTACCAGATCATCAACAACTACATGGGGCGCGTGCCGCTGATCAACTCGGGCGGTGAGAGCAAGGGTGCCAGCGATCTGCACGATGCGGTGGTCACGGCGGTGGTCAACAAGCGCGCCGGTGGCATGGGCCTGATCAGCGGGCGCAAGGCGTTTCAGAAGCCGATCAAGGATGGCGTGGCGTTGCTGAACGCCGTGCAGGATGTGTATTTGGACAAGGCCGTAACGGTGGCATAAGGCGTATGGCCCGGCCACGCATCAGCGTGAGGACGTGGACCGGGCTTGGTTCGGGCTCGGGGTCCATCGCTCCTTCACGGATCCGGTACACTCCACCGACGATGACCGACAGGCCGGCATTCGCCGGATGTCGATGATCAGAAACTGAAGAGTTCATCATGTCCAAGTCCGTCGCCATCGCCATTGGCATCGTTGCCCTGATCGTGCTGCTGGTGGTTGTTCAGTTCTTCGGCGGTCCATCAAAGCCCACGATCTTTGCGGATCTCGGCTTTGACAAGGCGCAGGCGCAGGCATCGGAGGCCAAGCCACCCCGGTTGCTGGTGGTCGAGTTCACGGCCGCATCGTGCGAGCCTTGCGCTGAGATGGATAAGCGTGTCTGGACCAACGCCGAACTGATGGAGTGGCTGCGGGCACGCGCGCTGACGGTGAAGATCGACTTTGACAAAGACAAAGGGCACGCGCGTGCCTTTGGTGTGCAGACCATTCCAGCGGTGGTGCTGCTTGACGGTAAAAAAGTGCTGACCAAGATCGAGGGGACTCAGACAGCGCGCGAGCTGATTGACAAGTTTAACGCCGCCGCGCCCGTTCAGCCTGCCGCCGTGCCCATGCCGACTACGGCACCATTGCCTAAGACCCCTGCCGAGGCCAGCACGCCCACACCTGCAACTCGGTCACGCCCGTGATTTCCAGCGTTTTTTCGGCACTCGATTGCCCGCGCGCGACAGTGACCGCCGAGGCTTTGATCCCCAGCCTTTGCGCGATCAACACGCATATCGCCTTGTTTGCGCGGCCATCCTCGGGCGGTGCGCTCACGCGGACCTTCAGTCGGTCGCCCAACCATCCGACAATTTCATCGCGTCGGGCACCCGGCACCGCCTTGATGGGCAGTGTAACTGCCTCGTGATCGATCATGGATGAGCGTATGGTGCCAGGAGCTTACCAACCATCATCCTCACAAGGACCGGTAAAGTTTGCACTCAGACCCTTGTCAAGCGTGATTGCTTGTTGTCCGCCGTCGCGGGTCGCGTACATTTAGGCTTGGAGCTGAATCCATGCGGACCGATAAGCGTGCTTTGTACCTGTTCGCCCTGATCTCTTTCGGGGCGTGTGTTTCATGCGCCAGGGCCGATCTGAAAGAGTCGCAGGTTCTTGTGGTCTATGACTCGCGCATCCCCGACAGCAAGGCGGTCGCCGAGTATTACGCCGGCTCGAGCAAGGTGCCGGGCGGCACGGGTGGGCTGCCGGGTGCGCGGCCGGGCGTGCGGGTCGTCGATCTGTTCACGCTCTCGGGTGGTGGTGTCTTTCCGGTCGCGACCGATATCACGTA
>JBBSBC010000046.1:0-22011 GCA_038251595.1 Phycisphaerales bacterium
CATAGACCCCCATCACCATCGGTTGCCCATCACCCGCTCCCGGCGCGATCACAAAGTTCCGCAGCGTCACGTTGCACGCCGTATCGTCGATCGGCGTGCTCCCCGCATCGGGATTTAGAAAGTAGTGGATATGCAGAATGCACCCCGACGCGCCCTCCAGCTTGTCCAGCGGATCGGTCAGCCGTTCTTCCGGCAAGTCCGAAAAGTAAAGATCGGCCGTGTTCGCATCCACACGCTTGTACACCGCCGTCCGAACCTCGGGGCTCAACGTCGAACCGTTGTTCAGCGATTCGATCAGCAGGCTACCGCCCGCATTGCTGAAAGCCCGGCATCCCGCCCCCGCGAACGTGCCGCACACCATCAACATCACGACCAGCATCACATGAAGAGCTTTAAGCATCGCTGAAATCGTACCAACCCGCGGCCAGTCCCGCCGAGAGATTCACCATTCTTCCCTGACCGCGCTCTGCACGCTCATCCCGGCGGCAGCGTCGTCGCACCAAGCTCGGTCGCCAATGCCCGTACCGCCCCACGCAACATCGCCACTTCCGCTTCGAGCTTCTCGACCCGTGCTTCAAGACCCACACGCGCTGCATGCGTCACATGCTGCACCGATGCCGCCTCATCCTCATCCGCCTCCCCCCCACCCCCCCCAACACCACCACCACGCAGACTCGGCTCCGCGTGCGCATCCGGCGCGAGCAACTGCCTGTAAAGCTTCGCCCTGCTCCCCGGCGGCGGCGGATACTCCCGCACCAGCGGTTCCGGCCGCGACGCCAGTTCATCCAGCACCGCCTTGACCGATTCAAGCGATTCCAGCGGGTGCATGCGCCCCGCATTCTGCCGGATATCTCCCAACGATTCCGGCCCGCGCAGCATCAACTCTGTCAGGATCACCAGCGCCGGGGTCTCGACACCCAGCGCCTCGCGGGCCAGGTGCCGAAACTTCGCCACGCGGCTCCCCGACATCTGCACCTCACGCACCAACCCCTTCTTCCTCAGCCCCTCCACCGCATCAAACACCTGATCCTCACTGAGGTTGGTCGTGGGCAGCCGATTGTTTTTCTGATTGCTGCCAACCGTCAGCCCGTTGAGCGTCAGCGGATACTGCGCCGGAGTCGTGTGCGCTTTCTCTACCAAAACCCCAAGTACGCGAGCCTCGTGCGGTGTGATCGTGAGCATCCGTCCAGTTTACTCCGCTTTCAGCTCTCAGGTTGTGCGGCATTTGCCGCCGATTCCTTCCGCAATGGGCAACCCTGAACCAACCGCGACGTACCATTGGGATACGAACTGCCCAAACGCACTTCGTACGATAAGGTTTTAGTGAGGGTGGCCACGGGCCAGCGCGCGTCGCAACCTTTGACGCCATAAGCCTCGTGAACTCGCGTTCGCATCGACGGAGCAACACCATGACACACAGCGCGAATGTTCGATCCATCGGGTTTGTCGGCCTCGCCTCCATCACCGCACTCGCATCGCCATCATTCGCTCAGCAGGGCGTTCCTTCGCAACCCGCGCGCATGATTTCCGTCGGCGGCCAGGGCGGACTCCCGCTCAACCGCACACGCACACTCCTTCCGCCCGATGCGGCCATCTCGCGCCCAGTTCGCGCCGCGCCCGTCACCACCGGTCCGGGTTTCACCACCGGTCCGGGTTTCACCAGTGGTCCGGGTTTCACCAGTGGCCCGGGTTTCACCAGTGGCCCGGGTTTTGCCAATGGGCTTGTGAAGCCGATCGTCGGGCCAGGCCCTGATCGCGGCATCCCCGCAGGCACCGGCGGTGGTTACTGCTTCAACCCCAACGATGCGGGCATCTACAACCCCGGCACCACCATCTCCGGATCCTACAGTTCCGACCGACTCAAGCTCCGCTTCCACCTCGGCGCTGGCTGCAACACGATCTACTACCCCAACGCCAACGCCTCGTGCTTCCCCCTCAGTTGGTACCGCAGCCCATGGCGATACGACTCCCCCACCGTCATCTACAGCGGCCCGTGGTACGGTACTGATCCCTTCGTCACACAAGGTGTCACTCAGGCCCAGACCCTCGCCGCCCAACAGCAACTCCAGCAGCAACAGGCCGCCGAGCGCGCCCTCACACCCGTCGAGCGCGCCGAGGTCGCATGGCGTGCTGGCCAGACCGATGACTCCATCCGCTTCTTCCGCGAGCATCTCGACAAAGAACCGACCGATGCCGATGCCATGCGCTACCTCGCGCTCGTCCTCATCGACGATCGCAAGGTCGAACAAGCCGTCGCACTCATGGCCATGGCCTACCAGAAAGACCCGAAACTCGCCGCCAAAGCCCTTCCCCTCGAGATCCTGCCCGGTGGCGAACTCGGCCAGCGCCGGCGACTCATCCAGGTCTCAACCTACGCCAACCGTATCAAAACGGGCTCGGCTTGGATGACCCTCGCGGTGCTCATGCAATCCGAACGTCGCGACGATGCCGCGGCCAAGATGGTCGAAAAATCCCGCGCCGCCGGCGGAAATCCCTCCGTGCTCGACGAACTCGCGCTCAGCCTCAACTAGCTCGGGTGGCCCGCCCGAGAATCTTCCCATCAACACTCAAGATTTCGCGCCCAATACCCACACGCCGCACGCCCGCGCGCGTTATCCTCTCGCATGCCTCAGTTGAACTATCAGACCGCCGGCGAATCGCACGGCCCAGGCCTTGTCACCATCGTCAGCGGCATGCCCGCCGGTATCGATCTCGACCTCGACTTCATCAACGCCGAACTCCACCGCCGCCAGGGCGGCTATGGGCGCGGCGCACGCCAACGCATCGAGTCCGATTCGATCGAAGTTCTCTCCGGCATCCGTCGCGGCCGCACCATGGGCTCGCCCATCGCCATGCTCATCCGCAACAACGACTCACGACTTGACGATCTCGTCAAAACCCCGCCGATCTACACGCCGCGCCCCGGTCATGCTGATCTTGCCGGAAGCATCAAATACCTCACCACCGACTGTCGCGAAATCCTCGAGCGTGCCAGCGCGCGAGAGACCGCCGCACGCGTCGCGGCCGGCGCACTCACGCGTTGCTTCCTCCGCGCCGCCAACATCGAGGTCTTCGGCTTCGTCCGCTCGATCCTTGATTCGGTCTGGCCCGGCGAAGTTACCGAAACCAACTGGCGTTCATTGATCGCCGCGCGCGACGGCAGCGAGGTCTATTGCCCCGACTCCACACCGGGCACGGAAGGCCCCTCCACCGCACGCATGTGCCAGATCATCCGCCAGGCCAAGATCGATAAGGACACCGTCGGCGGCCTCGTCGAAGCCCACATCTTCGGGTGCCCGCCCGGCCTTGGCTCAACCATGAACTGGTACGAGCGGCTCGATGGCCGCATCGCCGCGGCCGTCATGGGCATTCAGGCTTTCAAGGCCATCGAGATCGGTCTCGGCAAAGAGAGTTCTTTGCGACCCGGCTCTCAGGTGCACGACGCCATCACCTTTGATCCTTCGCACGCCACCTCAACCAACCTCGGCTTTGTGCGCACGTCCAACAACGCAGGCGGCACGGAGGGCGGCATGACCAACGGCGCACCCGTCGTTGTTCGCGGCACCATGAAGCCCATCGCCACACTCCTCCGCGGTATGCCCACCGTCGATCTCAACACCAAACAATCCGCGACGAGCGCGTACGAACGATCCGACATCTGCGCCGTCTCCGCCGCCAGCGTGGTGATGGAAAACGTCGTCGCCTTCGAGATCGCCCGCGCCTTTGCAGATAAGTTCGGTGGCGATTCTTTGGAAGAGTCGCTTAACAACTACAACGGCTACCTAAGAATGGCACGCACACTCCCGCTCGAACCACCCATGATTCCCGGCATGGCCATAGCCTGATCTCCCCCTCCCGGAGGGAGTGGGCCGGGGGGAGGGGTTTGCGCGGCAAAGATCACCCGAGTTATCACCCCCCCCACACCGCACCATCCTCACCCGCCGCAGATGTGCCGAACCGTGCATCTGCGCACCGTCGCCCGCCCGCATCCCCATGCCGATAGTCCTCGCGAGGTGTCTGCATGAATCTCTCCGATCTCGGCTCTCCCGCCGCCATCATTTCGAGCATCTTCATCGGCATCGTCGGCTTCGCCATCTTTCTCTACGGCAAGAAAGAACTGAACGTGAAGTGCATCGGGACCGGAATCACCCTCTGCATCTTTCCATACTTTGTGCATTCGGTCCTGCTGATGTGGACCATCACCGCCGCCTGCCTGGCCGCCCTTTACTGGCTCAGCAAAAATGCCTAGCTTCCCCTCCCAGAGGGAGGGGACCGGGGGGAGGGTCATGTTCTGCAAAAACATAACGAGCGCATCACCCACACCCAGCAAAGTAAGCCCCAAGATAGTCAAAGACATCCTGCACTGATGTCGCCCCATCATTATTGAAGTCGCCATCATTGGCAAAGTAACTTCCAAGATAGTCGAAGATGTCCTGCACAGTGACATCCGTGCTGTCGTTCCAATCAGCCCGGCAGATGGTCGCCAGGGGGCTGATATGCTCGATCAGCGTTCGCAGCGTGATCTGTGTCGCCTGCACCGCATCGGGCACCAGGGTCATACCGCCGACATGGATGTGCCCCGCCGCCACGCATTGATACGCCGACCCCGGCCCCGCGTTCAGGTCATGGTGCCAGCACCCGAGGTACGAGGCATAGCCCGAAAGAAACCCTCCACCAAAGTCAAACCCCGCCGGGTTCAGCGGGTCATACGTCTGCACAAACGGGTCGATCTGCGCCGGAGTCATCGCCGCGGCCACCGCATTCACGATCTGCTGCATCGGCAGCGAGTTGTTCCTGATGTTCCCCACGGGCTCGGCGATAAGCGCGGCATCGGTCGGCCGCGTTGGCGCAAGATAATCAGTCGTATACAGCGCGACGGTTCGTCCCGGCGGGTTCGCCTCTCCTGAGTTCACCTTCCACCGCTGGGCCGCAGGCTCAAGCTCCCACCCGCGCACCGTGTTCGCGCGGCTGAAGGTGATGATCGCCACAGGGTGGACTTCTTCAATGATCCGTGCCCAGTCGGTCACCGTGTCCTGATAGTCCACCTCAAGATCGCCCACGCCCCGACCGTTGGCCCCCGCCATTCCGTTCGGAAACTCCGGGAAATACGCGTGAACGTCGTACCCTCTCCCCTCCCAGTTGCGCCCGACCCACCCCGTCGGATTCTGCATCGGGCTACGACTGAACGACCGCAGCATCTCATTGCTCGGCGGCCAATACCCCGTGATCAAAATGTTGTTCGTATTGTCCGCAGTGGCCTGTTTGCCAGCACCAATCACGCACCCAAGAGCCAGCATCGATCCAAACATCCATCGCATCGACATGCTCCTATTCCCGTTCAACACCATCCAAACTATACAACGCCAGATCCTCGCACGCAACCGTTACTGACCACCCGAGAGCGTGTTCACCAGCGTGGCCAGGGCCTTGATGTCGCGCTTCGCCAGGATCTCTGCCACCTTCTTCGGCTCAGCCCCGGTCTTCTTCAACGCGGTCTCCACCGTCGTCCACAGTTTCGCCGCCTTCTTCTCATCCGCACAGAGGTACAACTCACTCACCGACTCCGCCAGCTTGTGCAAGCTGATCGTGTCAAGGTGCTCGTAGTACCGGTTCACGATCTTCTTCTGATGCTGCGAAAGATGCTGACCCTTGGCCATGTTTCACTCCATTGCGCACACACCCCACCAACCCAAGGAGCGTATCGCCCATCCCCCCTTCCAGAGAGAGGGGGCAGGGGGAAGGGTTCACGCCCCGCAAAATCACAACAACCCCCGAAACCTAACGAGCCACTTCCCCTCAACATCACGCGACCCGCAAACCCACCCATCACAAATGGCCGATTCCCCTCTCCCGCAGCGGCGTTACAATAGACGCATGGCTGCCACCCACACTCCGAACTCCAGCACAGTTCCCTTTGATCTGGCCGCGTTGATCGATGCTGAGCTTCCCGAACCCGGCGACTCGCTTCGACTGCACGAGTTGTACATCAACCCGGCCGTCGTCTCTGTACTCAAGACCATCGGCTTTGATGCCAACTACGTTCGTGGTGAAGGGTGCTACCTCTTCGACGACAAGGGCCGTCGATACATCGATTGTCTCGGTGGTTACGCAGTTTTCGCCGCGGGCCGCAACCATCCGGTCATTCGCGATGCGCTCCGTCAGGCGATGGACCTCGACCTTCCCAACCTGCCCGGTGTCGGCATCTTCCGCACCTCGGGCATCCTCGCGCGACAGCTGGTTAACCTCATGCCCGGCGCCAACTCGGCGATCAAGGATCCGCTGGACACCGTCTTCTTCTCCAACTCGGGTGCTGAAGCGATCGACGCGGCCATCAAGCACGCCCGCATCGCCACAGGGCGCAACGGGTTGATCTATTGCCATCGCGCCTACCACGGCCTCACCATGGGCGCGCTCTCTATCAACGGAAACCATGAGTTCCGCGATGGGTTCGGGCCTCTGCTCAACGACACCTTTGAGATTCCCTTCAACGATCTCGCCGCTCTCGAAGCCGCGCTCGCCAAGGGCAATATCGCGGCCTTCATCACCGAGCCGATTCAAGGCAAGGGCGTGAACATCCCCGCCGATGATTATCTGGCGGGCGCGGCCGCGCTCTGCAAGAAGCACGGCGCGCTCTTCATCCTTGACGAGATCCAAACCGGTGTCGGGCGCACGGGCAAGATGTGGGCTTGCGAACACTTCGGCGCGGGCGCGGCGTGGACACCGGACATCATGGTCGTGGCCAAAGCGCTCTCGGGCGGATATGTGCCCGTCTCGGCGCTCATCACACGCCGGTGGATCCACACCAAGGCCTTCCCCAGCATGAATCAATGTGCACGGATTCAGACGACCTTCGGGCAGAACGATCTGGCCATGGCCGCGGGATTGGCGACGCTGCACGTCCTGAAGTCTGAACGAATCGTCGAGAACGCTCATGAGATTGGTGATTATCTTATGAACCGACTTCGTGAGAAGATCGGTCACTACGAGATGGTCAAGGAGATCCGGGGCAAGGGCCTGATGATCGCGATCGAGTTTGGAATGCCACGTTCGCGCACGCTTCGCATGGGGTGGGATCTGCTGCACAAGCTCGACGCGAGTCTCTTCTGCCAGGCGATCCTCATGCCGCTCATGTCCGACCACCGCGTGCTCGTGCAGGTCGCCGGTCATAGGCTCGATGTCATCAAGCTGATCCCTCCGCTCGTATTGACCCGGCAGGATGCCGACCAGATTGCTGATGCCTTTGAAGCAACGGTCCGCGCCTGCCACAAGTTCCCCGGCCCGGCCTGGGAAGTCGGCAAGAGACTCGGTGGCGCAGCAATGAAACGCTTCGTTCCCGCATGATGACCCCGAGTTATGGCTTGAAGTTTTCCTGTCGCGGACGGCGCGCCCAGATGGCGGCCTGATCGCGCGTTCGACTTCGTGTTGGAACAGGATGAGTCGGATCCAACACTGGCGCGCTCGTGTGAGGTGGAGCGGATGTTGAGAGATCATGCCGCACACAAGCCGATGTCGTCGGCGATCGAACGACGAGGGCGGCACGCCTGTACACGATGGTGATCGCGCCCGTGAACACAAGAAAGCCCCACAGCAGATCGATGCCGCGGATCGATGCAATGGAGAGCAGACCGACTGATTCGGATGAATAAATGAGCGGCATGAAGATCAACCGACCGCACGGAATCATCAGGATGGAAGCGATGAGGCACGCCTGAGCACGCGCGGTGTGCGCGATTCGCGCGTGGCTTGATGTAAGAACAATGGCCATACCTGCGCCGATCAGCAACGCAAGAACACCGATCTCATATCCGGTGGCCGCGTTGAGGCCGGCCCAAAGCAACGCGCCAGCCGCGGTGGTCATAAGGGTCATGAGCCACACAACGATTGATCCCACGTCGATCGCCTCCACTCTGCTGCACACGGCAAAGAGAGGGTGATCGGTCGGATCGCGGCCATCCTGCATGTTGCCACTCATCGCCGGGACACGTAGGTCCGATTGGATGGATTGAACTGGGCGTGCGGGCGTAGAGCAAAGAAAGTGGACGAGGGCTCGGCGTGCCGCCGAGCCCTCGTCCCGTACCGCTGGTGAACACGGCGCGAGTGCCGCGAAACACTGGGAATCATGAACGGCGACGGCGAGCGAGCACGAGCGCGCCGATGGCAAACCCGGCGAAGCCGGCCGGCGCGGGGATCTCGGGATTGGCCGAAGATGTGAAGGCCGATGTGACGGTGAAGCCACCGGCGGTTGGTGTGTAGTTGGCGAAGCTGAAGGCGAACGACTCGTCGAGGAACGGCGAGGTCACGACGGGGCCGCTGAAGGCGACGCCCTGCCCGATGAAGTCGCTCGCACCGAAGCTGAAGGGCGAGTTGAGGAAGCCGGCCTGGAACGAGATGGTGAGCAGCGGGTTTGCGCCGTCGAAGAACGAGAGCGAGCCCGCGCTCGTTGAAAAGAGACCCGGGACGATGAGAGTCACAGTGACGGGTGTCATCTGAAACGTAGCATTAAGATAGTTGGGTGCGGCAAGCCCCGGCGTGAGCAGCGTGAGTCCGGTGCCCGACCATCCGCCTGTCAGTTGGTTTCCGGTGAGGGCGAACACGGGTGTTGCGCCGGTTGTTGCAGGATCAGCAAACGTAACGATTGTGTCGGCGTGAGCCGAACCGACCATGGCCAGCGCGAGCGCGCTGGACATCAGTCCATGAGACAACTTCATCTCGATCTCCCCTCGGTCAAAGTATCAATACTTCCGCCCCCAGCCTTCGCCCGCCGCAAAGCGGGGGAAAGCAACATCGAAGAATGCACGATGGGCGCGTCGAGGCAACGTCACAGGCTGATTATCCGTTGCAACCGGCGTGTGTGTTGCCGCGTGCGTGGCCGGTAACAAGGGCGAGGCGTGTGTGCTTGATCGGGGGAGTGTTCTTTCCGGACGGTGGGGAAAGGGCTACTGAAAGTCTTTATTCAGCGTGCGGGCGATTGCGTGCTTGAGCCGGTGAAGGGGTCAATCGGCGCGTTGGGTGTGAAGTGGTAGGTCTTCCAGTTATCGGGATTGCACCCGAGCTCGTATCCACGTTCGGCGAGTGAGCGCATGGTCTCCTTCTCGAAGATGCCGGTCTTTGGGGCGCGCCACTCGTCGGGGATCGCGATGTAGTAGACCTCGATATCGACCTTCTCGGTGTGCTTAATGAACTCCACCTGCAGCGCGAGAAACCTGAGTGAGCCGACCGTTGAGGATCTGATGGCGGTGCTGACGCTCGTGCTGGTGATGCTCGGCCAGTTGGGCTGAACAAGCTGCGGCGCGGCATCGAGTTGGTTGTTGATGATGACCCAAAATCGCATCCGCGGGAGCGGACGGTCGGGGTGTTTGCGACGCCAGATGGTTCGTGGCGAATCCTGCGTGAGCATCTCGATGTTGTAAAGGATGTTCGAGCTCGTGCCCCCATCAACATAGAGGGTGTCATCGATCGCCACGGGCGGGAAGGCGGCGGGAATAGCGGCTGAGGCGAGAAGGACTTTGTGGACACGATCGAGGTTGCCGGTCTCAACAGCCTTGACGGCCTCATCGGTGAGGTTCCAAGGCCTTGTCACACTGAGATCGAGATTTGTGGTACCAATCCCCAGCACGCGGCCCTGCCTGTAACCTTCGGTGATTCGCGCGACCACATCGGCATCAAACTGGGCTTAGATATCGCGTTGCAGCCCTCGGGTGTCGAGGAAGGACGCTCGACCGGGGAGAAAGAAGAAGAGGCCGGCGAGCCGGACCCAGTCGGTCTTGGGTTCTTGATAGAGGTCGGTGACGCGGCGGTACGAAGCGTTATCGCCGATGAAGGCGAAAGGGGCGATGAGCGCACCGGTGCTGACGCCGGTCACGATATCAAACTCGGGCGGGCGCGATACTGGCCCCGGGGGAACGGTTCCCCATCCTTCCAGAAAGCCCGCGCCAAATGCGCCATAGTCGCCGCCGCCGGAGAGCACGAGCATGTCAAAGCATGGCTCGGTGGTCGATCGACCGGCGGCGTGATCGTCGTATTCCTGCTCCCATCGTCGAACGACGAGCTCATTGCTTTGGTTGCGGTACTGATCGGAGAGGGTGAGGTACTCGGTACACTTGACTTCAAGTTCGTGCGGCTTGAGTTCGCGGCGTTCAACAACTCAGCCAGAGGCGAAGGTCGCGGCGAGAGTCAGGAAGATGGTCAGACCAGTTGTGCCGAAGGTCATAGTTGGATTCCTGCCAGAGTCGGGCTGCTGAGCGTGAGGGTCGAGCTGTGAGAGCGTATCCGACGATGGGTAGGCTTGAGCGCTGAGGGCATAGCAGGGGCTTTACGAAACGTTGACAATTGTCAAGAGCGAAACAGTACATTATCCGGATACTGTTGGGGTGTTGCTTAAATGGTTGTGAACACATGGAGCTGGACGGTGCTCAATATCGTCATCATTGCGGAGCCGAGGATCAAGGGTGTGGTCGTGCACGTCGAGGGCGATGCTTCGCTGGTCGAGATGCCGATCTTTGAGCGATCGACGATCAAGCTCGCGGCCCAGCGGCCTCTCGGGCTGGTGTATGACCTATCGGCACTCACGTTTGTGGCGAGTCTGGCAATGGGCGAGATGATTCGGCTTGCGCATTCCATCAAAGAGTTTGGAGGGCGGGTGGTGATCGCGGCTCCGAGCGAGATGGTGCGGGGTGCGCTGGAGCGTGCGCGGCTCGACCGCGTGATGCCGATTTATTCAACGTGTGAAGAAGCGGTCGCATCGATCGAGATGGCGCAGACCGAGGGTGTCGCTTGATCGGCTGGCCATCAAGTGGCGCGACGCCGGGACTTTGTGGGTGAGGTTCTCACGGATGATCGCACGGATGGGCCTTTCTTCTTGCGCGATCGCGCGGGCTTGATGGAGGCTGGTGTGAAGCCTGGTCCGCCGGACTGGATGGCCTCGTGAAACTTGTCGGCGATCACTTTGTAGATCGAGTTTTTGACGTGCAGCTCGTTGGCCCATGCGCCTTGAGAGCGACCGATGGTTCGCCGAAGGTCGATGTAGCGGAAGTTGGGGTGGTCATGCCGCAGGCCATCGAGCATTTCGTTGAACATGTTCATAAGGTTTTCGATAATCTCAGGTCCATCGGATGCCGAGTTGATGCGCTTGGCGGCGAGCGCGGGGCGCAGCCATGGACCGATGAAGCTGATGCCCACCCCGAAGCCGACGCCGCGGCCATCGGGGATCGGGTATCCGTAGCCATGCGAGACGATGGTGATGCCCGGGCGGGCCGCGGAGACTTGATCGATGAGGTCGGAGTAGGCAGTGCGGAAGACGGTGTTGATCATGTATTCGGCGAAGTCCTGGCGGAAGAGCGGCTTGCCCGATGAGGCATGATTGAGAAACTGGCCGAACTCGTTGCCGGCAACATCGTTGCCACCGCCCGAGAGCAGAAAGGCGGCGGGCTCGTTGGTTGTGATGTCGGCGAGGACATCCTGCGTGTCGTTGGGCAGGGGGCGGTAGTTCTGGAGCGGGCTGAAGTTGGTGCCATAGGCCATGTTCTCGATGGTGTCGCCCGCCTTGGCGTAGTTGCTGATGCTGTAGCCGTGATAGGCACGCAGGCAATCGATGATGTCGGTTCCGATCGGATAATCGAACCAGGAATCGCCTTCGGCCACCAAGTATGAACCGGCCGCGGCGGCGACGCCCATGGGAAATCGTGCTTCGCGTTTGAACTGCTGGAGCGCATCGGGATCGAGCGCATCGAGCTTGGCCGCGGAGGGGAGTTTGTGCACGGTGGGCTCCGATGATTGTTGGGTGTTGAGGCGCGAGTGTACCTGCAAAGGGGGCGGATGGCGCGGCGTGAGCGAGCGATGTGGTGGTGAGTTGTTGGCGGATGGCCGCGCGGAGCTTGATGGTGGTGTTCAAGATCGCGATGGCGGCGGCACAGGCTTTGGGCGAACCCGGTGACTGCTCGATGATCTGGTGCAGGGATTGGAGTTTGCGTTCGAGCGTTGCGGTGGTGGTGGGCATGGCGGGGGTCCTGACGGGGGGGCGAGGGGTGCGCGGTGGAACATACTCGTGTCCACTACAGAGGGATGGAGGAGCGCGTTTGTGCGCGCGCCAGCGCGCTGAGGTGGGTGGGTGCGATGTGTAAGTGCTTGCGGGGTAGGGGGAAAGAAATTTTGTAAATTCTGGTGAAGTGGTTGGGGCGGCCGCGCGGGCGCGCGCACAGGGGCGCGCTTTTGCACTGGTTTGGGGGAGATGGCATGGGTGTGTTGGAGGGAGGGGGTAGGGAGGTGGGTGGTTCCCACTTCCCGTCAGCAACCCCGGCATCGGCCAAGCGGGATGGCCGCGAGGGATGGTGATCCCCCCGGACCTTCGGCCGCACCCCCCCTCCACCTGATCCCCCATGGGGTGGGGGTGGGTGGGGGGCGCGAACTTGTGTGTCTCTCTGCGCCGCGGCGACATCGCGGTCCCCGCCCCCCCCCCCCGGGGCGGGATGTATGACCCGTCAGGTGGAGGGATGAAGAGAGGTTGAAGCGCAGGCCGGGCAGGTGCGAGACCAAACGAGCCGTTGAAGCGGAGAGGGCGCGCATGACGGCTCACACTAGTCCTACGGTTTGGGTAGAATGGCAGCAACCAAGCGGAATCCGTCGTGACGACCATGAACATCTGGCCCAGTCTCTCCAAAGCCCCAATCGTTGAAGGCCTGATCGACATTCGGGTCGAGCGGCCGGCTGGTGCGACGATCGCCGCGCTTAAAGCCGCTTGCGACGAACTTGCCACCGAGTTTCCCTCGCGGCAAGAGATGCACATGTTTGTGGCCCAGCTCAACTTTTCGCCTGATCCGAGCGCGAATGCTCTGACCACGGGTGATGCACCAGGAGGGATCATCCTTCGTTCCACAGACGAGAAATGGGTGGTGCAGTTCCGTCTCGATGGCTTCACGGTGTCGCGGTTGCAGCCCTACGGCACTTGGGACGAACTCAAAGCCAAGGCATCGACGCTCTGGGCGAAGTACTCGGAGGCAGCGAAGCCAACGAAGGTCGTTCGCATCGCCTCACGGTTCATCAATCGCGTGCAGTTGCCGATCGGCGAGTCCTTCGAGAAGACGTTTCTGACCAACTTCGTGATCGGGTCGAGTCTTCCGCAGTCCGTTGCAGGTTACCTGCTTCGCGTTGTCATCCCGTTCGAAGAGCACGACGCGATCGCCATCGTCACTCAGTCGCTTGAAGGAAATAGCACGGACTGCATTCTCGACCTCGACGCCTTTTCAGACCAACCGCAAGGTATCGCCGAGAATGAGATGTGGCGCAAACTCGAAGGCCTTCGAGAAGTGAAGAACCGTCTGTTCTTCGGGAGCTTTACTGACGCAGCCTTGGAGCGATTCAAGTGACCACACCATCTGCCGTGCGGCAGGCACCGACATTTCGGAGTATCCATCCGCTCGTCCTCTCGGCGAACTTGCTGTTTGCCGTGTCAGCCCTCGGCGCGAGCTCACAGTCTGTCCAACTCCAGCGTCAACTCAGCCACCTCACCGGATACTACACCCTCCCAGTTTCCAGCAGGCGCGACCCTCGCCGCGAGCGTTTCCGTTCGCTTGCGCAGCTGTGGCGGAGCGAAACCCAGTGGCTCTCCTCCACGAGAGATATCGCCATGCATCCGGCGTATCAGGAGATCATTGGCATGGGTGCCGAAGCACTCCCCATGATCCTGGAGGATCTCCGCCAGAACTCCGGCCATTGGTACTGGGCTCTGAAAGCTATCTCGAACGAGGATCCAGTGGTTCCGCGTGATCGTGGCTCAATCAAGAAGATGAAGGGCGCTTGGCTTCAATGGGGCGAGACTAAAGGTCTCGTGCGTGCATGATGTTCGAGGACTTGGTGCGTGCGATTCAGCCGCAGTTCCCGCAACTCACGGCGGCGAACAGCCGTCCCACCAGTCCGTACGACGAGGGTTACAACTGCATCGCGTGGGCCGCAGACGATACAGATCGTTGGTGGGAACCAGATCCACTGTTCCAGCAGTACTGGCCGCCAAGTGTGCCGAGAGAATACACCCTGGACGCGTACGTTCAGGCGTACGGCCTCCAAGGGTACACCGAGCGATCTAATGCAACCGTAGAACTGAGCAAGCAGAAGGTCGCCATTTACGCCGCGATCAACGGAAAACCTACGCACGCCGCACGCCAGCTCCCCGACGGTTGGTGGGCGAGCAAACTCGGGCCACAGATCGACATCGAACACGAGTTTGCGGCGCTTGATGGCCCAGCGTACGGAACTGTCGCGGTGATCCTCGCGAGACCAGCGAAGTAGTCTTCTGGATGTTTGGGGATGGATGTGCCGGCGGAAGAGGGCTTCCCATTCCTCTGGCATCAGCGGACCGTGCTCGCCCGGCTCGGCCCTCCCCCCACAGCGATCGCGCGGCGTGCATCGGTTGTCGGCCACTGTCTACCGGCACCAGATCATCGTCTCCGATTCCCCAACCCGCGTGCATCGTCAACGAATCGGGCGTTCCGGCGATCATGCGTGCGGGTTCGATCGTCGTACCCGCGGCTCCGACAGCGATTGCCGCGTCACCAACGACCGTATTCGCCTGCACGCCGAGCGTTTCGACGGCTCCGATGCCCGTCGCCCCGTTACCCCTCGCCCGCACAGGTCCGATCACCGCGGCACGGTGCGGCGATCCGCGCGGGCGTGCTGTCCGGGGGTCGCGCTCGAAGACTCGCTTGACCCCCACCTACGAACGGCCAGCCCTTCGGGCTGAAGACGGCGGCCCAGCTCGAATGTCGTGGCCCTTGGGGCTGAAGAACTCGCTACCGTGGTGGCATGGCGTCCACGCTCACCAAGCTCTTGGTCCACATCACATTCTCGACGAAGAATCGGCTCGCCCTGATTCCCGAGGCGATCGAGCCGGACCTTTACGCCTACATCGGCGGCATCTGCCGGCGCATGCAGTCGCCGCTCCTGGCGATGGGTGGCGCTGCGGGTGTACATCGCCAACCAGAGGGAGCATCACAAGACGATCGACTTCAAGGATGAGGTGCGGGCGTTCCTCCGGAAGTACGGCATCGAGTGGGATGAGCGGTACATTTGGGAATAATGCGACGTGCAGCCCATCGGGCTGCGGGACTCCTCGCGAACGTGTCCGGGGGTGTCGTCGCAAAGCCTCCTCCACGCCCCGGCTGCTGACGGCGCAGCCCATCGGGCTGAAGAGCCGATCGAGTTCTACGAAGCGCTCATCTCGCCGTGGACTATCAACGCCGCCGCGATCGGGCTGACGCCCGCGGCCGTCGCCGCGTGGGGGGGGGCAACCCGGGCGCGGGGTCGGACATGATCGACACCATCAAGACCTGCGCGGCCCGCCCACACACCAAGAACGATCCCAACGTGTATGTGGCCTTCCACGGGTGGCTACATTCCTGCGCCCCGCTGCGGTTAGAACCGCCGCGGACTTGCGAGGTTCATCGGCCGGAAGGCCGATGCCACTTTCTTAGTGATCTTTGACGGTGAGGACTTGGCAGGCCCATGCGGTGCCTGCGCCGAAGCCGACGGTGACGATGAGTTGGCCGGGCTTGAGCAGGCCGCGAGCGTTGGCGCGGGCGAGGGCGATGGGGATGGAGGCGGCGGCGGTGTTGCCGGTCTCGGCGATATCGATGACGAGTCGCTCGGTGGCGACGTTGAGCTGCGCACCGACGGCTTCGATGATGCGTGCGTTGGCCTGATGAGGGATGACGAGGTCGAAGGCATCAACTCCGACGCCGACGGCGCGGGCGGCGCGGCGGATGCTGTCGGACATCTGTCGTACGGCGGCCTTGAAGACCTCGCGGCCGCGGAGGTGGATGGTGTGTTGCGCGGTGGCGACGGAGAGGGAGGTGGCGGGCATACGGCTGCCGCCGGCGGGCATGCAGATGAGATCGGCGGCGGTTCCGTCGGTGCCGATGTCGGTGTAGATCACATCGAGGAAGCCGTTGATGGAGACGACGGCGGCGCCTGCACCATCGCCGAAGAGGATGCAGGACTGGCGGTCGGCGTAGTTGGTGATGCGGGTGAGGCAATCGGCACCGACGACGAGGACGCGCTTGTGCAGGCCGCTGCGGACAGAGGCAGCGGCGAGGTGAAGGCCGTAGCCGAAGCCAGCACACCCGGCGACGACATCCATGGAAGGGACGCCGCGACAACCGAGCTTGGCTTGCAGGTAGCAGGCGGAGCAGGGGACGGGGGAATCGGCGGTGGAGGTTGCGAGAAGGATGAGGTCGAGATCGGAGGGTGTGACGGCGGCATCGGCGAGTGCGGCGATGGCGGCGCGGTAGGCGAGATCGCTGGTGGCCTCATCGGCGGCGGCGCAGTGGCGGCCGTGAATACCGGTGCGCTCGACGATCCATTCGTCGCTGGTATCGACACTCTGCATCAACTGGTGGTTGGTGAGGATGCCTTCGGGCAGGTAGTAGCCGATACCGGCGATGGAGCAGAGGGCTGATGGGCGTGCGGGGGCGGTCGGTGAATCGTGATGGGTGGGTGCGGTTGCGTGGTTGGTGTTCAAGACCGGACTCCCGAGAATGGCCGGGCCATTGTTCAGGATAGCGGGCATAGGGGGCGTGTGACGGATGGGAACACGTGAGACGAGATGAACAGATTTTCATCTTGTGTATGGATCAAGGTCGGCGGCGGAAGAGGTAGTGGAGTGTTCCGGCGATGAAGGCGAGGATGCCGGAGATGAGGACGATGGCGGAGACGATGTGCCACGTGGCGACGGGTAGGGGTTCGAGTTCTTCGATGATGACGGCGGATGCGACGGCGAAGGCGACGGTGAGACCGAAGCCGATGGCCGCGCTGATGGCGGAGCTAGAACTGAGGGTTGAGCAGAGCCAACTGAAGCCGAAGAGGCCAACGGAGGCTGCCGCGAAAGCCCGCACTGTTTCACGCTCTTCAATGTCAAAGTATGGCAACAGACCCCCGATGGTGAAGGGCGATTGGCTGAAGAAGAATGCGGGGATGAAGACCGCGGCGGCACCGACGATCCAGATGAGGGCGACGCATGCGAGGGTGATGAGGAGTTTGCTGATGATGATGCGTGAGCGGTGGATGGGGAAGGACGCGAGAAAGTCGGCGGAGCGTTCCTGACGTTCTCCCGCGAAGATGTTTCCGGCGAGCGCGGCGATCGAGATGAGCATGAGGCCCCACGCGACGTATCCGAAGTCGTGAAACTCCTTGACAAGTTGGCCATGCGATGATCGATAGAGCGGATAGGACATGAAGATGTACGGCGATACGAAGAGAATGGCCGCGGCGATGAGTGGGACGCGGCAGAGTCGCCAGTCTTTCCAAAGCAGCATCTTCATCATGCGGTGGCCTCCGGCGAAACGGGCGGTGGTGTGGGGGCTGCGGTCGATAGGCCGCGAATGAGGTCTTTGAAGATGTCGTCGAGACTGAGGTCGAAGACTTCGACCGAGGTGAGGGTGTTTTGGGTGTTGAGATGCGCGAGGGTGTGGGGCGTGTAGTCGCGAACGGTGATGAGCCACTCGCGGCGATCGGTGCGGTGCCAGATGGTTCCGGGTGGCGGGATGAGCAGGGGGTGCTGATCAGGAAGTGTGGCGCGGATGCGCTTGGTGGATGAGACAAGCTCATCGGTCGAGGCGATGTGGACGATGCGGCCCTCGTGCATGATGACGATGCGGTCGGCGAGACGCTGCACTTCGTCGAGCGCGTGGCTGGAGATGAGGACGGTCTGGCCGCCATCGACAATGGTGCGAAGCACACCGTCGAGAAACTCATCGCGGGCGAGCGGGTCCATGCCGTCGGTTGGTTCATCGAGAATGAGGATCGGGGGACGGGGGGCGACAGCGACGAGGAGTGAGAGCTTGGCGGCCTGCCCCTTGCTGAGACGCTTGACCTTCTGCGTCGGGTCGAGACGGAAGAGCTTGAGAAGATCAGCGGCGTAGGCAACATTCCACGTTGGGCGGAGGGCCTGTGAGAAGTCGAGGACTTGGCGGACGGTCATCCATGGGTAGGCGGTGGGGCGATCGGGAACGTAGCCGATGATGGATTTGGCCGCGATGGGATCGATCTGGACATTGTGACCACGGATGACGATGGAGCCGGAGGATGGGGGCAAGAGCCCGACCATCATGCGGATGGCGGTGCTCTTGCCTGCGCCGTTGAGGCCGATGAGCGCGGTGGTTGAGCCGGCGGGGACATCGAGATCGATGTGATCAACCACGGTGCGCGAGCGGAAGCGACGGGTGAGGCCGCGAAGGGTGATTGCGGGCGGGGCGGTCGCGGATGCAGAGTTAGGTTCTGCTGGGGGCTGTGCGGTGGGAGGCGTGAGGAGCGATGGGGTCATGGCTTGGCTCCGTTGGATGATGACCAGGCGCGTGAGTAGAGCTGATCGATACGGCGGCGCGAGAGGCCCGCGGCGAGACCGGCGGCGATGGCGAGGTCGAAGGCCTCGGAGACTTGCCGCTCGGAGCCGGACTTCGCGGCGGCGAGGGCACCCTCATCGGCAACGAAGATTCCGGAGCCGGGGCGCGAGATGACCAGGCCCTCGCGTTCGAGCTGCTCGTAGGCCCGCTTGACGGTGTTGGGGTTGACGAGGGCTTCGACGGCGAGGACTCGGATGGAGGGAAGAGCCTCGCCCGAGCGGTAGATGCCGGCGGCGACGGACGAGCGGATGACATCGGCAATCTGCTGGAAGACGGGGATGTTGGCCTGGAAGTCGATTTTCATGGGGCTCGCATCACTGTACTTCTGTACTAATACTGTATATCAGTTTACGGGCGGGTGTCGGGAGGTTTGCAGAGGTTTGAGAAAATTTGCCGGGCAGGGGGCGTGCGTGCGGATGACCATGTAAACTCAGGACATGGGAACGCGGATTGGGATATCACCCGAGGATGACGATCAGGGCGAATCGCGGGGCTTTACGCTGATCGAGCTGCTGGTGGTGATCGCGGTGATTGCGATATTGGTCGGGCTGCTGCTGCCGGCACTGCGCGGCGGGCGCGAAGCGGCAAGGCGCGTGGCGTGCCTTGAAAATCAGCGGCAGATCGGGCTTGCGCTGCACCTCTATGCCGATGACCAGAAAGAGTGGACGCCGCGCGAGTCGGGACGGAGCGAGACACCCACGGTGTTTGGGCCACCCTACAACCCGCAGTGGGCGTATGTGCTGAGGCCTTATCTGGATGAACGTGCGACCTCGCAAGGTTGGCCGCAGGATGTGGGCGGAAGGGGCGGGGGCGCGAGTGATATCGGCGACCTGTACAAGATGGCGGAGGTGTATCGCGACCCGGCGCGGCCAAAGGATGAGCATCCGATCCAATACGTGTTGAACGGGTTGAGTTTCCGACGTGCGCCGGTGCCGGGGCAACTTGTGCAGCTCAACATCAAGGCGAAGCCGCCGACGAAGATGGGTCGGTATGAGCGGCCGCAACAGACGGTGTATTTGACGGACTTCACCGATGATGTGGATCGCGTTTTTGCGCGAGAGTGGCTGCCGGGGCAGAACAACTATCTGCTGGCGATTGCGTATGACCTTCACAGCGTGAGCAGCGTGACGGGGCTAGGGGCGGTCGATGGTGTGACGGTGCAGCGGATTGCGCCGAAGCGGCACGGGAGCGGAGCGAACGCGGTATTTCTGGATGGACACGCGGCGTATGTGCCGACGAAGATGATGCTTGATCTGCGGATGTGGGATGATTATGACTATCGGGCGCAGTGAGGGTGTTGAAGCGGGTGGATGTTGCTTGAAGGTGGGCGCGGGGTGGTGTTGAGAAGGGCGATGGTGATGCAGGGTCAGATACATCAGATCAACATTTCGTCGGGCGGCGTGCCGAAGCTGCCGATCAAGGAAGCTCGGGTGGGGTCGATGGGGCTTGAGGGTGATTGGCAGACGGACCGCAAGCATCACGGCGGGCCGGAGCGCGCGGTCTGTCTGTTCTCGCTTGAAGTGATTCGACGGTTGCAATCGGAAGGACACCCGATTGTGCCGGGGTCAGTGGGCGAGAACCTGACGATCGAAGGGTTGGACTGGTCGCGGGTGGTGCCGGGGGCGCGGCTGGTTGGGCAGGAGGGGCGGTTTGAGCTTGAAGTGGTTTCGTACGCCGCGCCGTGCTCGACGATACGGAACTCGTTTGCGGATCTTAATTCCAAGAGGATCAAGCAGGAACTGCATCCGAGCGAAGCACGCACGTATGCACGGGTGGTGCGTGATGGTGTGGTGCGGACCGGGGATTTGGTGGAGCTTGTATCACCCGCGTGAGACAGAACATCACTCGGTCATGGCCAGCAATGCGAAGGTGGCGAGCCAATGCTCGCCCATGTAGTCGCCGGTGACGTGCGGAAGGGCGGCTTCGAGGTGGATGGCCGCGGATTCCTCGGCGAGATCGCGGCGTGAATCGTCCGCGGGGAGCGCACCCGAGAGTGCGCGCCAGCACCAAGCGCGGCTGAGGTTGAGCCCATCAAGGTGGGTGATCTGCCCATCGGTGCGGTCGCTGACTGTGGCGGGTATGAAGAGCGTTGCGGGCTGGCGCGCTGCGAGGTTGGGGAGGAATCGGTTGAGCCATGGGATGAACTCGGCTGGGTCGAGGACTCGGCGCATGCACTCGGTTTCCATCAGCGCTGGCGAGAAGAAGTCGGTGCCATCGGGCTCCCAGACAGGGCAGTTGAGGTCGTTGCCGTACCACGCGCGGGCCTTGGTGGTGAGGAGGTCGGTCAGGTGCGTAATGTTTGAAATCTTTGCGTAATCGAGCGCGAGGGCGAGGCCGAAGGCGGTGTTGGTGTGTGTGCCTACGCGGATTGGGTAGGTGGCTTTGGGCAGATAGGTGAGGTAGCGATCGACGAAGGCGCGGGCGAGGGGATCAAGAACATCAGCCCAGCGCGCGAAGTGTCGCGTGTGCGTGTGGTCGGCTTCTGATTTGCCCATGCTCAGCTCGGCGGCGAGTTTCAGCAGCCATGCCCATCCATAGGTGCGCTCGAAGGTGGCGCGGCGCGGTTGCTTCAGGTACGCAACTTCGATGGTGACGTTGTCGGGTGTAAGGTGACGATCCATGACCTCGATGATCGCGCCGGCTTGTTGCAGGTCGGGCGCGAGTCGCAGGGCGCGGGCAAGAAGCCAGTGGGCGTGGACGCTGGAGTGCCAGTCGAAACTGCCGAAGAACGCGGGGTGCAGAGCACGGGGGCTGAGCAGATCGCACTCGTCGTTGACGACATGGTCGAGCTTTGACGGATATTCGCGGTCGATGTGGCCGAGCGCGGTGGCGGCGAAGTGGTCGATGAAGTTGGCGATGCGTGGGTGGTGGTACACGCACAGATGGTACCAACTCAGCATGTGCGAAACCGCGGCATCACTTTGTGGGGTGGTTGGCCTTCACACCATTGGCCGCGAGACGGATCGTCTCGGCGATTCGCTTCTCGCGCGTTTCAGGGCGCTTTGCGCTCTTGATCCACCAGAGGATGCCCTTGCGCGACGATGGGCTGAACGACTGGAAGTTGGCCGCGGCGAGAGGGTTGGCGGTGAGTGCCCGGGCCAGGTCTATGGGCATTGCGAGATCCTCGGCATCGTTGTAAACATCCCATGATCCGTGGGCTTGGGCGACGGAGATTTTTGCAAGACCGTGCGGGGTCATGTGTCCTGATTCGATGAGGCGCGCGACGCGGTGTTTGTTGAGTTTGGACCACGGACTGCCGCGTTTGCGTGAAGAGAGGAGGAGCATGGAGCGTTCATCGTCGAGTTTGGCGGGGCGACTGTCGATCCACCCGAAGCACAGGGCTTCCTCGACGCACTCTGCGTAGGGAACGTGGCGATCGCCGCAAACTTTCTTGAACGTAACGAGCCAGATGCTCTCGTCGCGGCGATGATTGGCCTTCAACCATGCGCGCCACTCCTGGCGCGAGGTGACAGTGGTGCGTTCATAGTCCGGCATTTTGGCTATCGGCAATCTCCGATGAAGAGATCGAGGGCTTGAACTCAGCCGATTCGAAACTGCAAATAGAACTCGTCGTTTAAGCACCCGCCGGTTCGGAGTGCGTCGGGCTCTCGGCCCCAGACGATGA
>JBBSBC010000047.1:0-21552 GCA_038251595.1 Phycisphaerales bacterium
CATCGGGTTTGAGTGTCTCGAAGAGCTTGCCGACCTGTTCTTCAAGCTCGGGAGCGGAGATTTCGCCGAGCGGATGTTGAAACTGCACGATGCTGGGGGCCATGACGGGGGAGTTGATGACTTCAAAGACCTTGACACCGCCGCGACTGTTGCCTGAGGAAGTTGCTGCGGTGGCGTGTGTGCGGCGGTCGCCCAGATCGGTCATCCAATCGTTGTTGCGACGGATGAAACACCCACGTGGTTTGCGGCAGTAGGTTGTGCCGCCAAAGAGCGAGATGACCTCGTGCCCGTTGCGCAGGAGTTCGAGGGCGAGGGCCTGACAATACTGGTTCACGCCGCCGCCAAAGGCCGCGCCATCCCAGATCCGAGCCCAGTTGACGAGAATGATTCGCATCGGGCGGAGGGTAGGGCGAGCGATGAACGCGGATGAGCACGGATGGACGATGGGCGGCGTAAACCGTTTAGCGGAAACGAGCAAGGCTCGGGACTGGCCTCCTGGAGAATGCCGGTGCGATTTTTCGGTGGGGATTCGGTTGCTGACAAGCATTCTTTCATTCTGGCAAGAGATCAGGTCAGTGGGGTTGCTTGCAGGCGAGCTCGGTTTTGCCTGAATATCCTGGACCAAAGCCACGTCGCTCCTACGGACCGCCACGCGTATCGAGACGTGCGCCTGAAAGCAGCGTGCGTTGGTGGATCGCGTCCGAGCTGAGCGCCGACAATACTCGGAGAAGTCCCCTTAGCCGCGGAGCATATCGATCGCATTGCCGAAGGTCGCGACAACCCGATCCGTCCCGGAGGTGCGGATCCGATCCCGGGCGCGATCGAGGTCGGGTGAGTTCCAGATGCCGACGACCACCTTGGTGTCGGCGAAGCGGGCAAGTATGCGCTTGCACACGTATCGCGCGTGACTTGTCGCCGCGGGTGGCATGGCGCACACGCAGACGGATCTGGGCGTCAGCGTGCCCATTTCCTCCAGCACTTCACCGACCAGAGTGGTCACCGCCACAACTCTGGCCGAGATGCCCTGGAACTTTAACAACTGCACCAGCATAAGGGCACTGATCTCGTCCGCCTCATCGCGGGCCGGGATGCACAGCACCATTCCCGCTGTAGGGATCGCGCCCGACGCATCGACCGGTGCCGGGATCATCGCGCCCTCGGCCGGAAGAACGGCATCAGCGGCGGTTTCGCTGGCCTCGGACTTCACCGCCGACCTATGCAAATCGCCCAGTTCCTCGATCAAATCCCGCAGGCTGCGATAGATGAACTGGTCCTGCCCCTCCTCCAAACGCCCGGCCTGGCGATCGTGCTCGGCCATCGCCAGCGAGGGCATCAGGACGTCCTGATACAGATCAGTTAGCGTCTTGTTTTCGAGATACTCCTGCGTGAACTGGAACACATGGTCATAGTCCGCCGCCAGCAGGCGCTGATAGACCTTGGCCTCTGGCGGCAAGCTCGGCCCGTCGCCCAGAAGCACGCTGAGGAACTCCAATCGCGGAACGTAACGGCCCATGACGACCAGGCACACGGTGAGCGGCGTCGCCATGATCAGGCCCACCGGCCCCCATAGCCACGCCCAGAAGACCGCCGCCACTATCACAGCCACCGCAGAGATTCCCGTGCGCGAACCGTATAGCCACGGCTCGATGATGTTGTTGCTCACCAACTCCAGCAAAACAAAGAAGCCGATCGTGATCAGAGGCCTGTCCCACGAGTCAAACACTGCCAGAGACATCGCAATCGGCAGGGCCGCTCCGACCCAAGGCCCCACGTAGGGAACAAAGCGTACCAATCCCGCCAACATGCCGAAGAGAAATGCGTTCGGCACACCGATGATGGACAGGCCAATCCCTACGCCCAGTCCGTAGCTGCTGTTGACGATCAACAGCATCAGCAGGTACCGGCTCACTCGCGAGGCACCTTCATCCAAGGCCTGAGTGGTTGTGGTCAGCCGGCCCGTGCCGATCAAAAAGATCACGCGGTCCCGCAGATCCTCACTGTACAGAAGAATCAGTATCACGAAAACGATCGCGATTCCCACCGTCGCCAGCGGGCTCAGCAGCGGCGCGAACGACCCAAGGACCGACTCCAGCACCTTGCCCGGCTTCTCGACGATCTGCACGGACACCGGATTGGCGGCGGATCCCGACGACGGCGGAGTTGTCGGGTCCTGGTCGTCGCGTTGCCCCACATGATCCGGCGCGACCTCAGGTCGGCTGCCCGCATTCGACACTTCAGCACCGATCTGTCGGAGTGAGTCGCTGGCTCGACCCAATGTGCTTTGCATCTTCGACTGGGCAGAACTGAGCTTTTGGTGGATATTGTCCCGGTACTGCGGCAGATTCTCCGTTAGCTCGAGAACTTGGCTGGCCATCACCCAGCCCAGGATCGCGATCACCATAAGCGTCAGAATCGACACGCAAAGTACCGAAATCGTCCGTCCAAGCCCGAGTTTCACCAATGGCCGCACCAGTGGCGCAAGGATGAAACTCATCAGAACCGCCAGCGCAATCGGGATCAGCACCGCCCTAGCAAAGTACAGCACCGCGATGATCGCGATCATGCTGATCACAACGACCAGACGCGACATCCCGTCCGGCGCACGTCGGGGCGTGGGAGGCAACTGCCGTGCATCCGCCCGCCAGCTCTTGACACCATCCGAAGCGCTCGGGCTGTCAGTTGCCATCGATTCGCTCCCCTGCGAGTGCCGCGGCGCGGGGGTGGCCCACCGACTTCGCGAGAACCCTTGGGTGCAGGCGAGCCGACTGGCGCCCAATCCCGCATCGTCCCTGACGCCGAGCGAGGCCGAGCTGTGCGCGATTCTTGGCCGCCATTTGCAGCATCGCCTCCACCAACGACGTGTGTGTGTTCACCTTGGTCACCTCGTACCGCAGCGTCGGTCTCGCACGCTGGACAGCCCTGCACAGTCGCATCTCCGATGGTTTTAGCGTCCATGTGGCACGCCCAACCTCGCCGCGGATGTCGGGCGTGATCAGAGAGGGTGCTGGTGGTTCAACGTTGAAAGCGTGCCCTCCGTGATCGCGATGTTCGCGGCCTGAGTGAAAGCCTACGGAACGATGCGAGCTTTCGGTTCGCGGTCAAAGAAACGCTTCGAGGCTGCGGCGATAAACATCTTTGATGGGAGACTCACCACTCCGGCATCTGGCAGGACACTGGCTTTCTTTAGCAAGGGAGCTGCCGCCGGGGTGTGACCGATCGCTTTGAGGTGACCAAAGGCGTCCATGACAAACTGCACCGCCGCGGCTTGGGCACAGAGCTTTTCGGCCGCAGGTTGATCGAGGATGAGGGCCACAGCGTCCAGCACGACCGAAGGACAGCCGGCGAGTTGGGCATCGGCCGGCTGCTTGGTGCCATCATCCATCGTCGCCCCGCCAACTTTGGGGGCAATCACGATTGGACGGCCTCCGGCCGCCATAACCGCGCTCTTGACGGCGGCGAACACTTTCGCATCCGATCCATCATCAATGAGGATGCCCACGGAGCGTCCTTCGAGCGTCTGTTTCATGTTGCCGATGATGCGGAGAGCGTGAGAGGGTTTCAGGTCGCGCGCAGGTAAAGCGGCGGGACTGGCCTTCGGAAGCTCGATCCCCATGCCATCGGCCACTCGATTCGCCAGCGCATCGTCAACGTTTCGCAGATTGGCGAGTACGCGCAGCCGAATATGCTCCAGCTTCACTTTGGAGAGTTCGAAGACGAGAGCAGAGACGACGTGGTTCTGCTCGGCTTCGTGCAGAGAGCGGAAGAATAAACGAGCCTGAGAATAATGATCGGCGAAGCTCTCGGGGCGGAGCCGCTGCTTCTGCCCTTCAATCGACTCACCGAACGAGGTGAACCCGGTGCGCGGCGACTCTCTGGGCCCCGCGGGCTCCCCGGCCTGGGCAAGGCTGTTGGGCTCGTAGTTTGCACGACCGGCAAACTTGTTGGTCTGCATGTGACCATCGCGCTGAAAGTTCGCGAACGGGCATTGCTTGGGTTGATTCACTGGAATCTGTGTGAAGTTTGGTCCTCCCAGGCGTTTAAGCTGGGTGTCGAGATAGCTGAAGAGCCGCCCTTGCAACAGAGGATCGTTGCTGAAGTCGATGCCCGGCGGCACGTTTGCTGGGCAAAAGGCGACCTGCTCGGTCTCGGCGAAGAAGTTGTCGGGCCAGCGGTCCAGGACCATCCGTCCCACGATGCGGATAGGGAGCACCTCTTCGGGAATCAGCTTGGTCGGGTCCAGAACATCGAACGTGAACTTATCCGCGAACTGCTGGTCGAAGAGCTGGAGGCCGAGCTCCCATTCCGGGAAGTCGCCCCGCTCGATCGCCTCGAAAAGGTCGCGGCGGTGAAAGTCGGGATCAGCTCCAGCGATCTTGACGGTCTCGTCCCAAACGGTGGATTGCAGTCCGAGCTTGGGCTTCCAGTGGAACTTCACAAAGGTCGAGTTTCCGCCAGCATCGACGAGGCGGAACGTATGTACACCGAAGCCCTCCATCATGCGGAGGGAGCGGGGAAGCGTGCGATCCGACATCGCCCACATGATCATGTGGGTGGATTCGGGCGTGAGGGAGATGAAATCCCAGAACGTGTCGTGCGCGCTGGCCGCCTGCGGGAAACCGCGATCGGCCTCCATCTTGACGGCATGGATGAGGTCGGGGAACTTGATCGCATCCTGGATGAAGAACACAGGGATGTTGTTGCCGACGAGGTCCCAGTTGCCTTCCTTGGTGTAGAACTTCACGGAGAAACCGCGAACATCACGCGGCGTGTCAACGGATCCGGCTCCTCCGGCGACCGTCGAGAACCTGGCGAACAGGGGCGTCCGTTCCCCTTTGCGCTGGAAGAGATCCGCTTTCGTCACGTGTGCGAGCGATTCGTGAAGCTCGAAGTAGCCGTGGGCCGCGGAACCGCGCGCGTGAACCACACGCTCGGGAATGCGCTCATGATCGAAGTGAAAAATCTTTTCGCGAAGGACGAAGTCTTCCAGCAACACTGGCCCGCGAGAACCCGCGGTCAACTGGTTCTGGTTGTCGGAGATGGGGATGCCCTGGTTGGTCGTAAGGGCATCAACGCCGCTACCCGATTCCTGATGAAGCTCGCCGGCCTTTCCGGTCGATGTTTTCGGAACAGGCGTGATCTTCCCTTGAACAGTTTTCGGCTTGCTGACAACGGGTTCTTTGCCTGATTTGCTCATGACAGTCTCCACATATGGCGGATGTGATAGCGATCACAGCTAAGCCATACGGGTGCGCAACGAAGAGTCTGGCTCAACGTATGGAGAGCGCGTGAAACCCAAGTGAAATGCGCGTCATCTCTTTGACGCCGATGACGGGAATCAAGCGGGCAACTCGCTGAGAGATCCGCGCATGCACAGGTAGGACCATGTTTGTCGAGAAGCGATTGGGAAGGGTCTGGCGGTGGGCGGCGAAGCAGTCCGACACGCCTTGGGGCATCTGACATACCGTGGAAGACTGCGAACAGACAGTCACCGCAACTCATTGACACGGTCGGTGTTACATACGTGTCTTGGCGACGGAACAACAATTGAATTTTCAAGGTGGAGCGTTGGGTGGGAGCCGGGTATACGGCGAGTGTCGAACACCGAGCGCGACTTTTGATGATATGCGAATGAAGCTAAACCAATGCATCGGTGCGATCGGCCACGGCAAGGAGGGGGCAGGCCATCGGCCGCGGTGATCGCTTATGTACCGAGGATCCAATGCCCGGCCGCCGCGCACAGGAGCACAACAACCCATGGCGGGACATGCCAGAATTGCAAGAGGCCAAAGGCGATGAGCGCGCCCGCAACATCAAGTTGTCCGCGCACGCCCTCGGTAATGACCGGCGAGTAGAGTGCTGCCAGCAGCACGCCCACAACGGATGCGTTCGCCCCTCGGAGCCCTGCCTGTGCCCAGACCTTGGATCGCAACTGCTGCCAGAAAGGGAGGGCTCCGCCGATGAGAAGCAATGCCGGTAGGAAACTGGCAAAAAGACACCACAGCCCACCAATCCAGGCGAGCCGCCCTTGGTAAATGACCGCTCCGAGGTACCCGGAGAAACTGAACAGCGGACCGGGAACGGCTTGCGCCGCACCGTAACCCGCAAGGAAAGCGTCGTCACTGATCCAACCATTGGGAACAACCTCAGCCCGCAGGAGCGGGAGCACGACATGCCCACCGCCGAAGACAAGGGAGCTTGACCTGTAGAAACTGTCGAAGACCGCGATGTCGCGTGAACCCGTCGCCTTTGCAACAACTGAGGTCAGGAGCAGCAGAACGCCGAAGCCGATCAATGCCGCAATAGCGGGTTTGTGCCCGCGGGTCGTCTCGTGCCCATCCAATTGCGAAGCGTGTGCCGCGTGCCTGAACAACGCCCGGCCCGCCAGCCCTCCCGCGACGATCGCGCCGACCTGCGTCCAGGCACCGGGCAACACGATCAGTACGGCTGCGGCGGCGAGGCAAATGCTGATGCGTGGCCTGTCGGGGCAGAGCCTGTGGAACATTCCCCAGACGGCTTGGGCTACAACAGCAACTGCTGCGAGTTTGAGACCGTGGACCCAACCGGCCGCTTGCGAAGTTCCGAGTGCAGAGATGCCGTATGCAAAGGCAATCATGAGCACCGCGGATGGGAGCAGGAAGCACAGCGACGCCAAGATCGCGCCGACAAGCCCGGCGCGGCGCATGCCCAGCGCAAACGCGACTTGGCTGCTGGCGGGGCCGGGGAGAAACTGGCAGAGGGCGACGAGCTCCGCATAGGCCGCGTCGCTGATCCAGCGGCGCCGCTCGACGAACTCGGCATGGAAGTATCCGAGGTGAGCGATCGGCCCGCCAAAGGAAATCAGTCCGAGTTTGAGGAATGCGGTGATGACTTCGCGGAAGGCCGAAGCTGTGGGCTTCGGCCTTTCGGCAAGGCCCGATGGTGTGTGCGTCATTCCGAATGTGCCCCGGGCCAGCGCAAGGACAAGGTGCAGTTACTTCTCGTCTTGTTCACGCCAACAATGATCGTGAGAAGAGAATTGGGTGGGTGTGCCGTTCACAGTCGCGACGATGATGCTGTTGAACGCTTCGGGAGTCTGAATCCGCCCCATGGTGCGGAGCACCTGCTCGGAGCCAGCCCCGGTGACGTTGCCACCCGGGATGTCGGCGTGCTGACGGACGATCGCGTTACGCGCCACCGTGATCGAGATGCCGAGCGAGGCCAACCGTTCCGCATCGACATCGATGTTCACCGTCCGCTCAAGTCCGCGGACGATCTGGACCTGTGCGACGCCCGCCGATCCGAGTTGAAACTGACTGGTCAGTATTACTGAACAGGCCATAATATAGAATCGGGCTTTCGACTCTACAGGGTGCATCGATGCACGAACGGTAGCCACGACGATTTACAATCGCTCCGAAACCCCCGTGTCGAGGGCTATTGGGCTGATGCTGGCGGGGCTCATCTCTGCTGGCGCGATTCGATGGACCTGCGATTCCGAAGCGACGCGCACGAGCGGGCCATCGCGGCGGACCGCTGGGGCCGGGCCGATTGACGTGCGACTCAGGCCCGTGACCACGCTGCCCGCCGAGCGATTCCTTGATCTGACAGGGACGCTCTTTGGCCAGGAAGAGGTCACGGTTGCGGCGAAGGTGCCAGGACGCATCGTCGAAATTTACGCTGGCGTGGGCGATGCCGTCCTGCACGGCGGAAAGCTGGCGCAGGTGGAGACCACGGACTATGTGCTTGCCAGCGGTGAGGCCCGCTCGGCATGTCTTGCAAACGTACCGAAGGCAACCGGTTCTGGCACTCACGGCGATGTCGAGAGGTGCCGACCGGGATAGGTGTATCACTGCCGGTTGCACGGACTTCCTTGCCAAACCGGTCGACCTCGACACTCTTGTGCGAACCGCTGCGAGGCTCTGTGACTCACAGTTCCCTGTTGAGCAGCGAGCGGGTGCGCTGGCAAGCCCCAGGTTGGCACCAGCCGACGAAACGGCTGTAGAGCATGACGACCCGGGACTCCGAGCGATTGCCGATGATTGGTTGTCCGAGTTGCCTGCTCAGGTCGAGCAGATGCAGACGGCTCCTCTCTCGCGCAGACCGCTCACAAGAATCGTGGCACCTCGGGCACGCTCGGACTGCCTCAGTTCGTCGATCTCGCCGTTCGGCTGGAGGAAGAGGCGGTTGCCGGACGACTCGAGGCCGCTGCGGCTGCTCTCGCCGAACTCGTGCAACTTGTCAAGCAGGTCTCGCAACAGCGTGCGATCCGACCGAAACACACGACCGCCGTCGAGCGCGGTTGTTCAGGATGGTTCAAGTGCGCCGATCCTGAATGCCCCGGCCGGCACGCGTCCCGCGATGGCGCGACAGCAGCTCCTTGTGCCGTGGGTAGCTACAAGTGTGAGATGCTTGGATGCCATGGCCATGAGAAACCGGGCGACCGCTGCCGCGGCATGTTTCTTTAGATCGAGTTCACTTCGGCCGCATCGCCTCCGGGCTGCGAGTACGACTGGCAGCTTGACCGTGGAGATGCCGCAGATGGACCTTTGACAGCGATGCTGGTTCACAACGCTTGCGCCGCTCGTCAGTATCCGATCGCGGTCGAGAAGGTCAAATCCTGCCAGGAGTGAGCCCGAATGTGGCCTGAAGCAGGTGTTCAGCGTTGGATGATTGAACCGGCTCGAAGGATCGCATATCTCTGCCAAAAAACGAGAAAGCCCTTCGATGTACTCATCGAAGGGCTTTACTCTGAAACAAGTCGGGGTGACAGGATTTGAACCTGCGACCTTTTGACCCCCAGTCAAACGCGCTACCAAGCTGCGCTACACCCCGAGTGGTTGGAGATATTAGGACACTTCGCGGCGGGTGTACAGTCGGACGTACCCTGCTGCCTGTATGAGCAATATTCTCATCGTAAATGGGCGTGTCATTGACCCTGCCAGCGACCTTGATCAGGTTGCTGATGTGGCCGTGGCGGACGGTATTGTGGCTGCAATCGGCCGTGGGCTTGATCGGGCCCATGCTGACAGGATGGTTGATGCCGATGGTCGGCTGGTCACACCCGGGCTGATTGATCCGCATGTTCACCTGCGCGAACCGGGGATGGAGGAGGCGGAGACGATCAGGACGGGAACCCATGCCGCGGTTGCGGGCGGGTTTACCTCGGTCTGCTGTATGCCAAACACGCTGCCTGCCCTTGATGATGATGCGATGATTGAGTTCATTTACAAACAGGCCGAGCTGACCGGCGCGTGCCGCGTTTTTCCTGTTGGCGCGGCGACCAAGGGCAGAATGGGGCACGAACTTGCTGAGATCATGCTGATGGCCCGCGCCGGGGCGGTGGGGTTCAGCGATGATGGTGATGGTATTGAGAACGCGGGGCTGATGCTCAAGGCGCTGACGTACATAAAGCAGACAGGGCTCGCGTTCATGCAGCACTGTCAGGAGCCCTCGCTCACGCGCGGGGCAAGCATGCACGCAGGAAGCGTCTCAACGCGCCTGGGGCTGGGTGGATGGCCGCGGGTTGCAGAAGAGGTGATGATCGAACGCGATGCCCGGCTGAACCGGAACGTCGGGTGCGCCTATCACGTTCAGCACCTGAGTTCGGGCGGATCGGTTGAGATTGTTCGGCGTGCGCGGCGTGAAGGACAGCCGATCACGGCGGAGGCGTCGCCGCACCATCTTCTGCTCACCCACGAGGAAGTTGACCGGCACGGGGGGTATTGGACGCTGGCCAAGATGAACCCGCCGCTACGGGAGCAGAGCGACATCAACGCGATGCTCGAAGGAATAGCGGACGGGACGATTACGATTCTGGCGACTGACCATGCACCGCACACACCCGAGCGAAAGTCGTTGGAGTTTGAATCGGCACCCTTCGGGATCATTGGGCTTGAAACCGCGCTGGCGCTTTACATCAAGGCGTTGATCGAGCCCGGGGTGATAGATTGGCGTCGGTTGGTTGCGATGATGACGATCGAACCGGCGCGGCTGTGTGGTCTGCACCGCAAGGGCTACGGACGACTGCATGTGGGTGATCCGGGTGATGTCACGATCATCGACCCAACATTGGGGTGGTGTATCAAGGCGGGCGAGCATGTCGGGTTGAGCAAAAACACTCCGTTCGACGGCTGGACAGTGAAGGGGCGTGCGGTTGCGACCGTGGTTGGGGGTGAGATTGTCTGGATGCACCCTTCGCTGGAAGTCTCGGCTGACGCGCTGCGTTCGGGCTCGACCTCGCGATAATGGCCCAGTAACGGCGCGTGTTTAAGTGGGTTACAAGAGCAACTGGTGAGGAACTGGGGAAGATCGCACCGAACTTTGCCCATATTTACCCTTAAACTGGCCAAACGAACATTCACCCCATAACCTGACTCTCCCAGATTGACCGATAAGAAGAGTCAGGTTTGAAACCCTATGGCCTATTGGGCAGGCAAGTGGTAGGAAGTACAGAGACCATTCAACTGGTGCTCCGGATCGGTGCTAAGACCGGGATCTTGAAGCCTTGCCCGTTGATTCTGACACGACCGTTACCGAGGATGTTTTTCCCGTGATGAAAATGTTCCGTGGCTTTCTTCGGGTTGATATGGGCATCGACCTCGGCACGTGCAATACGCTTGTGGCCGTGCGCGGCCAGGGTATTGTGCTGAATGAGCCGAGCGTGGTGGCCGTGTGGAAGGGGACCAACAAGGTTCTCAAGAACGGCGAGGCTGTCGGTTGGATGGCCAAGGAGATGCTGGGCAAGACTCCCGGCACGATAACGGCGATCCGTCCTCTGAAAGACGGTGTGATTTCGGACTTTGACATCACCGAGGCGATGTTGAAGTACTTCATCAAGAAAGTCAACGGGACCAATCGTCTTTTCCGGCCGCGCGTGGTCATCAGCATTCCCTCGGGTATCACCGCTGTTGAGAAGCGGGCCGTCTTCGAGTCGGCAGCGCGTGCGGGGGCGTATCGAACCTATTTGATTGAAGAGCCTGTCGCCGCGGCGATTGGCGCGGGTCTTCCGTTTGCTGAGCCGACGGCTTCGGCAATCGTGGATATTGGCGGCGGCACCACAGAGGTGGCGATTCTGTCGCTGGGCGATCTGGCCGTGTGTGAATCACTGCGTGTGGCTGGCGATGATATGGATGAGGCCATCATCAACCACATGAAGAAGACGTACAACCTGATGATCGGCGAACAGACGGCCGAGCGGATCAAGATCGATATCGGGTCTGCCGCGCCGACAGGGGCCGAGACGACCCTCGAAGTCCGCGGACGAGACATGATCAGCGGCTTGCCGCGAAAGACCGTGATTACGAGCGAGGAAATTCGCGAAGCGCTGACTGAGCCTGTGCAGGCGATTTCCGAGTGTGTGCTGCGCACGCTCGAGCGTGCCGAGCCCGAACTCGCGGCCGATCTGGTGGACAATGGCATCACCCTTGCAGGTGGTGGCGCGCTTTTGCGCGGGCTGCCCATCGTGCTGCAGAACTCAACGGGCCTTGATATCAAAATCGCCGAAGATCCACTGACGTGCGTCGCCCGAGGAACGGCGATCTATCTTGAGCACATCGAAGAGTGGAAGAGCTTCCTCGAGAACGACATGGACAGTTGAGTGTGGAGTCGGTTCACCCTCACCCTGATTGCTGCGCCTCTGACACATGGCACGCTCAAGCCCCATCAGCTTTGGTCCGAGTTGGTTTGGTCCTCGACTGAGGATGTTTGCCGCCATTGTGCTGCTCATCGTCGCTGCATTTCTTCCACCTCGCTGGCTGACGATCAGCGGGTATGTTTCCAGCCCGGTCCGTAGCATCATTGCACCGGCGCAGCACGGATTGGGACAGGCGGTCACATGGTTGCGCGGAAAGACAGAGCCTTCGCGCGGTTTGGAGGCAAGCCCCGAGGGTGCGGAGTTGCTCCGCCAGAATGACCAGTTGCTCTCAAGCTTTCTTCAATCGCAGGAAGAGATCAAGTCTCTCCGTCGGATCATCTCGGAAATATCGCATAGCGTTGAGATCAATCCTGGCCAATCCATCCGGCTGATCAACGCGCCGGTGATTGGTGGTCCTGCCGACCTTACGACCAAGTCACTCACCATCCGCGCCGGCCGGAGCAACGGGGTCGAGCCGAACGCCATCGCCGTAGTGCGGGGTGTTCATATTGTCGGTAAGGTTCGTACCGCCGACGAGCGACTCTGCACCGTGATTCCCTTTACCGATGCGAGCATCCGACCGTTCAATGCGGTGATCATGCTCGAGCCCGATCGGCGTGGACCGGTCTGCCAGCTCACGCCCGATGGGCGAGGTCGCTTTACGGGGCGCGTGATGGAGGATGCTTCGCTTCGCGACCCTGCCACCGCCGCCACCACGCCCATCACGATTGGCATGATGGTGCGATTGGACGATGCAGACTGGCCGCGAACTGCGAAGATGCTCATCGTCGGTCAGGTGATCGGTATTGAACCGCTACCCAATCAGCCACTCCGCCGGGTTGTCACCGTCGAGCCGTATTACGCGCCCGATCGAGCAACCGAGGTAATGATCCGATCTCTCGTGGTCTCGGAGAACTCCATAAGCCCGAAGACCAACGAAGAAGGAGTCAACCCTTGAGTTGGCCGGTTGCCTTTGTCTTCGGGTATGTGCTGCTCGCCATCGAGCTTGTGTTGCCGCGCGAGTTGCAGATCGGCCCTACGGCCATCGCGCCCTCGTTTGTTGTTCCATTTGTCGTCTACATCGCGATGTTCGCCCCCGCGATCACCGCTTACTGGGCGGCCATCTTTCTCGGGCTTACGTTTGACCTCACCACTCCTCGGGGCGAGAATGCGGCCATCGTCGCGGGTCCTTACGCGCTCGGCCTGCTGGCGGCCACTTTTCTCATCGTGACACTTCGGACCATCATCAATCGCAATCCGCTCGCGCTTATCGTCTTTTCGATCGTGGCCTCGGCATTCTGCGGGTTGGTGATTGTGGCGATATTTACTATCCGATCCTGGTACACGCCGCAGATGTCGTGGTTCGCGGCCGGACAACTCTCACAACGCCTGTTCTCTGCTGTGTATACGGGCGCGACTGCCGCCGTCCTCAGCCTTGTGCTCTTTCCGGCGTACAAGCTCTTTAAGTTTCAGGATCCATATTCCCGGCGAGCAACCTTTCGACCATACTGACCGCTCATGTCTTTACCCACCATCATCTTTGACGACGGCAAGGGACGGCTCTCCCCGCTGACGGACTTCCGGCCCTCGTTTGATATTCGCACCGGCGCGCTCACCACGCTCGAGCGCTTTGGCGATTGGTTCGAGATCCTCGGTGTGATTGTGCCCGCGCACCTTGAGGCTCTGACTGTCGAACTGCACCCGCATCTCGACGTGAACGAAGAGCAGGTGTGGGCTGAGTCCGCCCCGGTGTTTCTTGTCATCAATGGGCGAGCACCGCTCGCCGCAAGTATCGCTGCGAACCTCAAGCCCGGCGAAATCTGCCGCGACGGAGTTTCTGGCGACACCGTTGCCGCCTGTGTTGCCTCGCGCGATCTTGAATCGCTTCTTCGCGGCGAGCACCCGCCACTCGTGCAGGTCTTGATTGAGTCGGATACTCAGGAAAACTTCCTGCTCACTCGCCCGTGGCATATCCGGACCCTCCGCGATACTTGTCTGAAAGCCGATCTTGATTGGCACGTTCCACGGTTGTCGAAGCAGATCGGGTGGGCTGAGCTTCCTGCGGGCGCGCTGCGATGGGGCACGGCCGATCTCGTGCTTGAGAAGTCCGCCACCGTCTGGCCCGGTGTCTTTATTGACAACACGCTTGGGCCGATCTGGATCGACGGTGAGGCGACTATTCGTCCTGGCGCGATCGTCTGTGGCCCCGCCTATATCGGCAAGCACTCAACGGTTCTCGACCGATGTCTGATCAAGCCCAACACGGTGATCGGGCCGCATTGCAAAGTCGCGGGCGAGATCGGCGGCACAATCTTTCAGGGCTTTGCGAACAAAGCGCACGATGGTCATCTGGGCGATTCGTACGTGGGTGCGTGGGCCAATCTCGGGGCGGGCACGAACAACTCAAACCTGCTGAACACCTACGGCGAGGTCGTTGCACGTCCATTCGCCGCCGATGGTACACCAGACTCCAGCGAGCGCACCGCCGAGCAGTTTCTCGGAGCGATCATCGGCGATCATGCCAAGTTCGCCATATCGACGCGCATCATGACGGGCGCGATCATCGGCACTGGCACCATGTGGGCGGCGACTTCGCCGGTGATTGGTACGGTTGCACCATTCTCATGGGTGACCGACGCGGGGACGAAGACGTACGCGCTCAACAAGTTTCTGGATGTGATAAGGGCGGTCATGGCCCGACGCAAACTCGTACCCTCAGAAGCGCAGGTCAACGCGGTTTCGCATTTCCACGCTTCGATCACGAAATGAGACTTCCGCGTCACAACTTGGGCGATCAGCACTGGCTTGGCATCGCAGGTCCCATCGCCCTGGGTGTGCTGACCCTTGGTTGTGTTGTCTCACTCTGCATTCAGACCTGGGTGCCGCTCATCATCTCCGCCGGTCTGATGGGCGTAATCCTTGCTGGAACGGCCGCGGTAATGCTCATTCTTGATCGGGCCTGGCGATCACCACCCGCGTGGGAGTGCCCGCACTGTCGCTACGACCGGCGTGGATTGACAAACGATGCTGCGTGCCCCGAGTGTGGGCGATAGACTCCGTTGCATGTCCTCCCACTCCCACATTCCCACGCTTCCTCCGCGCAGTCCACCCACCCTCTATCTCATCGATGGCTATGCACAGTTCTTCCGTGCGTACCACGCAATTCGCACGCCGATGTCGAGCCCGGTGACCAAGGAGCCGACCAACCTCACGTTCGGCTTTATCGGCATGTTGCTCAAGCTGCTTCGCGGCGAGGGGACTGTCGGCATCGGTGGAGGCACGCCGGATTACATCGCAGTTACGCTGGATGTCTCGGGGGATCGCGGGACTTTCCGCTCGCAGCTTTACCCGGCGTACAAGGCCACGCGCCCGCCACCCCCGGAGGATCTGCCGATCCAGGTTGATCGCTGTCTTCGTACGCTGAAGGAACTGAATATTCCCACGCTCGGCTGCGAGGGGTTTGAGGCCGATGATGTCATCGCGACGCTTGTTACGCAACTTCGCGCCCGGCATCCCGAACTGCGAATCCGCATCATCAGCAAAGACAAAGACCTGAAGCAGTTGCTTGCCGATGCATCTCCGCAGGGCGAGTCTGTCGAGCTCTTCGATATCCACACCGATCTCCTTATTGATGTGGCCAAGCTCAAGGAAGATATCGGCATCACACCGGCGCAGGTCATCGACATGCTCGCGCTCATGGGCGATACCTCAGACAACGTTCCGGGAGTCGAAGGCATCGGGCCGAAAACGGCCGCGCAGCTCATCACGCAATACGGATCGCTCGACAACCTGATTGCTCACGCCGATGAGATCAAGGGTAAACGCGGCGAAGCCCTGCGAGCGACCTCACCATCCCTCGCGCTCAGCAAGCAGCTCGTCACCCTCCGACACGATGTTCCGCTTACACCCGAGTTCGAGCTTGCGTCCGCGGCCACTTCACGGTTCACGCTCGAGCCGCTGATCCCAATCCTGAAGGAACTCGGATTCAACCGCTATCAGGATGAGGTTCGTACATTGCTAGGACAGCCCGCTCAGGGGGCATCTGCAACAACTCCAGCATCTGCATCAGCTTCCAAGCCCACTGCACGCACGGCCGGCTCCGCATCGCGATCGAGTGACCCCTTCGACTTCGGCCTCTTCACATCTCACACCGACTCTGCACCTTCAGCGGACTCAACGGTGAGCCATGTCGCACCCCGCAAGGTGGCATCTGGTGAGTATTGCTGCATACGCACGCGCGCCGAGCTTGATGCGCTGATCAGCGAGATCTCGTCGGCGCCGATCTTTGCCGTCGATACCGAGACGACCTCGCTCTCTCCGCACCAGGCTCGGCTCTGCGGCATCTCCATCAGCACGCGGGTCGGCACCGGTGTCTACATCCCAGTGCGCTCGCCCACACCCGCCGAGCACCTCGACGAAAAAACGGTTCTTGATGCGCTCCGGCCCATCTTCGAGGATCCCACCCGACACAAATGTGGCCACAACCTTAAGTATGATGCTTTGATTTTTCGTAAGCACAACGTAAGTTTGACTGGGTTTATACTTCCATCTTCTACCCGTACGCTCCCTCTCGCTCCGAGCACCGTCTTCGATTCGATGATCGCCTCGTACCTCATCGATGCCGACCGCTCATCCCATTCGCTCGATGCCCTGGCTCTTGCGCTCCTCAACCGCCAGAATATCAGCATCAAAGATCTCATCGGCCGCGGCCCGGACCAGCGGACATTCGATACCGTTCCGCTCGATCTTGCGACCGAATACGCCGCTGAGGATGCCGATGTCGCGCTCCAGCTCTACGAGCGGATGCTCCCACAGCTTCGCGAGTTGAACCTTTTGCCACTGTTCACGCAGGTCGAGATGCCGCTGGTTGAGGTGCTTGCCGAGCTTGAGTGGAACGGGATCACCGTTGATCCTGCGGAACTTGATCGGCAGCGTCTGCGACTTCAGATTCGGATCGATCAGTTGCGAACACAGATCGCCGACGAATCTTACAAAGCGCTCGGACGCGAGTTCAATCCCGATTCGCCGAGGCAACTCGCGTCAGTTCTGTTCAACTCGCCGACCGACCCTGACGAGAAGGGGGGAGCGGGACTCGGGCTCCGTCCATCCAAGAAGCTCAAGACCGGCTACTCGACCGATGTTGAAGTGCTTGAAAAACTGGCGCAAGACCCCGCTGTCGCCACCCCAATTCCAGCGCTCATTCTTGAGAATCGCGAGCTGAGCAAGCTCGTCGGCACCTACCTCGTCGCGCTCAAGGAGGCGATCGAGCCCTCGACCGGGCGTATTCACTCATCTTTCAATCAGACCGTCGCCGCTACAGGCCGACTCGCATCGAGCGATCCGAACCTTCAAAACATCCCTATCCGGACGGAGATCGGGCGAGAGATCCGCCGCGCGTTTGTTGCAGGTCCGGGTCAGGTGCTGATCTCGGCCGACTATTCACAGATCGAGCTGCGATTGCTGGCGCACCTCTCTCGCGATCCCGCGCTCATCGCCGCGTTCAAATCGGGAGAAGACATCCATGCCGCGGTCGCCGCGCAGATCCACAACGTTCCCCTTGCGGAGGTTACCAAAGCACAGCGCAGCGGTGCGAAGATGGTTAACTTCGGTATTGTCTATGGCGTGACACCCTTCGGGCTTGCGCGGCGACTCGGTGTAAGCAACACCGAGGCCGATGAGATCATCCGCGGCTACAAGAAGCGCTTCGCAGGCATCACCACGTTTCTGCAGGAGTGCATCGAACAGGCAAAGCGTCATGGGTATGTGCAGACGATGCTTGGCCGCCGCCGCCCGATCCCCGAGATTGAAAGCACCATCCCGGCACGCCGCGCCTTCGCCGAGCGCATCGCCATCAACAGCGTGGTGCAAGGTTCAGCCGCCGACCTCATCAAACTCGCGATGATCGATATTCAGGCGCAGATTGCGGGCGAGCACAGTGGACACGCGGAGATTCACAAAGTGGTCAGGGCCGAACGCCATCATGCACCCTCGGCGTTGGCCCACCTTCGCATGTTGCTCCAGATCCACGATGAACTGGTATTCGAGTGCCCACGCGAACACGCGGCCACAGCACAAAGTTTCATTGTTGAGCGCATGGAACAGGCCATGAGTATCGATGTCCCGCTCAAGGCCGACAGCAGCATCGCAGAGAACTGGTTTGATGGGAAGTAGACAAAGTACATCACCTTTCAGCGTCGCCCATCACTCAGACTATCCGTTCCACACACCCCAACCAGCCCCCCACCACCCGCGTAAGCGGAGGACTTTTTCGTGAAAAGTTCCGATTTGAGCACGATCACCAATGCGCGAGACTTTGCATCGTGGTGGTTTGCTTTCGGTCTATCGCCTTGTATCCGTACGGTTCAATGTACGTACACGGGTGGTGCAACTGGCAATGCGCCAATGCGCATTGACGAAAGATGGCCGCGAAGGCACTCGCATTGTGCAAAGCAATAGATCCTGGTAAGGGGATTCAATCGCGGACATCTCTGCGGATTCGTATCTCTGCGCGACACTTCAATTGAAATTAAGGCGATTGCGAGTAGGGCTCGTCAAAGACCAGTGTGCCTCGCCACTTCCCGTGCCACATCGGTCGTCGAATCCTTTCCACCCATGTCATATGTGCGGACCTTGCCCTCTTTGATGACGCGGGCGATGGCGGATTCGAGACGGTTGGCCTTGTCGCTCTCTTTGAGCCAGTCGAGCATCATCTTGGCGGTGAGCAGCATGGCGATCGGGTTGACCTTGTACTGCCCGGCGTACTTGGGGGCCGAGCCGTGCGTCGGCTCAAAGACCGCGTACTTGTCGCCGAGGTTGGCACTCGGCGCGAAGCCAAGACCACCGACCAGGCCAGCGCAGAGATCCGACACAATATCGCCGAACATATTTTCCGCGACCAGCACGGAGTAATCCTGCGGATTCTTGAACATCCACATGCAGATCGCATCGATGTTGGCCTCATCGGCCCATATCCCCCCCGCGCTCGCTGATTTGTAGTCTTCCGAAATTTTGCGAAAAATGCGGGTCATCAGACCGCCGGTCTCGCGGAGGACATTGGGCTTCTCGACGAGCGTGACGCGTTTGCGCCCAGTCTTCTTGGCAAACTCGAAGGCCTGACGGCAGATGCTCGTGCAGCCCTGCACGCTGACGATGCGTGTCGAGAGAGCGACGTTTTCAAGTCCCTTGTCCTTCCACGGCTTCATCTTGGGGTTGGCGCAGAGCGCGGCGTAAACCGGCTCGGGGAGCGGGAAGAACTCGACACCCCCGTACATACCTTCGGTATTCTCACGGAAGATCACCTGATCGATCATCAGGTCCTTCGCCTCGGGATTACTGAGGCGGCTGCCCCGGTAGTTGAGTGGGTTGCCCTCGTAGCTTTTGCAAGGACGCATGTTGGTGTGCAGGTTGAACATCTGACGGAGCTTGACAATGGGCGAAAAATAGACGAGCTTCTTATCTTTCAGTTCGGGCGCAAGCTCTTCCTTGGCTTCATCCTGCGGCTTACTGGTGATCGCCCCGAACAACCCGCAGGTGGTATTCTCAAGAATCTTGATCGAGCGGTCGGGCAGGGCGTTCCCCTCCTTGCACCAGAACTCCCACCCGATGTCGCAATGCGTGTATTCGGCATCGAGCTTCATCGCGTCGAGAACGATGCGGGTCGCTTCCATCACGTCGTTGCCGATGCCGTCGCCGGGCATCCATGCGATGTTGTACTTGGCCATGGGGGTGATTCCTTAAACAGGTGCGGTCGGAGATCCTGAGGATAGCCGATTTTGGATCGCTGCGGACGGGCAGACCGGCTGGCGGAGGGGGGAGTGGCGGGAAATCTTGAGATTCGGTAAGCTATCCGACCCATGGCCATTCCACAACTTACCGAAGAACAGATCAGGGACTGGACGCGCGAGCAGAAGGACTCGTGGTGGCTTGCGAACGTCTACCGCGGCAATATGCGGCAGTTGACGATCCGGTCGGCCGTCACCGGCTTCATACTCGGCGGTCTACTCTCGGCCACCAATCTCTACATTGGTGCCAAGACTGGCTGGACGCTTGGCGTCGGCCTCACCAGCGTGATCCTCGCATTCGCGATGTTCCGTGTCCTGTCACGGATCGGGCTGGGCAAGGACTTCACGATACTTGAAAACAACGCGATGCAGTCGATCGCCACCAGCGCAGGGTACATGACCGGCCCGCTTATCTCGGGATTGGCCGCGTACATGATGGTTGAGAACAAGTTGATGTCATGGTGGCAGATGATGGTGTTCAACGTGGTGCTCAGCATCCTCGGGGTGCTGGTCGCCTTCCCCATGAAGCGAAGGTTCATCAACGACGAGCAAGCCCCCTTCCCCGAGGGCGCGGCCTGCGGCGTCGTGCTCGATACCCTATACACGGCACAGGCCGCCGTGGGCATGTTCAAGGCCAGAGCGCTCCTGATCGCCGGGCTGATCGCCGGTGGACTCAAGTTCATCAGCGGCGAGAGCTACCAGCTTTATCTGCAATGCCAGGTTTTCGGGCGAAGTTCTGCCGTGTTCATGTCTGAGCATCTTGATGCGTGGTACTACCGGGCGATGACCGCGGCCGGGATCAGCAAGCCGCTTACTTTGGGTGGGACGGATGTCCGGCAGTTGGGGCTCTCTCCGACGCTCGAACTCGCGATGTTCGGTTCGGGTGGGCTGCTGAACGTCCGGTACGCCGTGAACATGTTCATCGGTCTGATCGTCGCCAACGTCATCCTTGCTCCCATCGCCATTGCGAAGGGTTGGGTAATCAAGGAAGGTGTCACGCTCACGCCGGAGATGGTGTTCAACCGCAACGCCGTGCTCATCGGTTGGGTGCTCTGGCCCGGAGTGGGCATGTTGGTTTGCGCGAGCCTTGCGAGCTTCTTCGCCAAGCCGAAGCAGATCATCTCCGCCTTCACCGGCTTGTTCAACCGCAAAAACGCGGCCGCGCAGGGCAAAGATGTGCTCAAGGACATCGAGCTCCCGCTCTGGATCTCCTTCGTCGGTGTGCCCCTGTTCGGTGCTATCGCGGTATGGATGGCGCACGACTGGTTCGGAGTAAAGTGGCAGTTCGGCGCGCTCTCGATCCCATTAATCATCATCCTCACCCTCATCGCGGTGAACGCCACCGCCGCCACGAGCATCACGCCCACGGGCTCGCTCTCCAAGATCACACAGTTGACCTTCGGCGTGCTCAACCCCAAGCACGCAGGCACCAACCTGATGACCGCCACCATGACCACCGAAGTGGCCAGCAACGCGGCCAATCTGCTTATGGACATCAAGCCCGGTTATATGCTCGGTGCCAAACCTCGACAGCAGGCCATCGGGCACTGCATCGGCATCTTTGCAGGCGCGCTTGCCAGCACGCCCCTGTTCTTCGTCATGTTTCTTTCGGGCTATCCGGGCAACCCCTTCACCAAGGCCGACCCGGCCATGGTGAACACCACCGTGCAGGAACGCCTTACCGATGGCGACCTCTTCAACGCGGCTCTTCAGTGGAAGGGCATCAGTGACTTTATCGCCGGGCTCACCAGCGATGGCGGCCTGAGCAAGATCATGCATCCCTCTGCACTCACGGCCCTCATCATCGCCAGCGTGCTGGGCATCGTGTTTGAAATTGTCAGGGTGTTCAGCAAGAACAAGTCTCCCATCTCACCCGTCGCTCTCGCGCTGGGCATCGTCCTCCCACCGGATTCAACGCTGTGGATGTTCCTCGGATCTGTCTTCTTCTGGATGATGACCAAACACAACCGCGACCGAGTAGGCACGTTTGGACATCGCCTGTGGGTCGAAACCCGTGAGCCGGTCTGCGCTGGCCTCATTGCTGGCGCGGCATTGGTCGGGATCGGCGACATCCTCGTCGGTGTGTTCCTGTTGCCATAGGGCACTATCGATCAGGTGCCATACACGCTATGTTGCATCAGCGAGCCTGCGTCGTACCAC
>JBBSBC010000048.1:0-21311 GCA_038251595.1 Phycisphaerales bacterium
ATGGGGGTGGTGATGGGGGTGGTGATGGGGTGAAGAAGGCATGAGGCAACAGGCATGAGGCATCAAGTGATTGAACTGCTCTGCCGCGACGAGGCCGAGACGCTGGCGGTGGGACGCGCGCTGGCGGCCGTGGTGCGGGGGGGTGAGGTGGTGGCGATCGATGGGCCGCTGGGCGCGGGTAAAACGCGGCTGGTTCGCGGCTTGGCGCTCGGGATGGGCTTTGAGGGAACGGTCGTCAGCTCACCGACGTACGTGGTGGTGAATGAGTATGTGCTGGGGGATGAGATCAGGTTGTTCCATGTTGATGCGTATCGGCTGACGGGACCGGCTGATCTGGACTCGCTGGGTTGGGAGCGCGTGATGGATGGGTCGGCGGTGGTGGCGATCGAGTGGGCGGAGCGCGTGTCGAGTGCGCTGGGCACGGAACAGGGTGTGTGGCGTGTGCGGATGGAGACGGTGGGTGATGCGACCCAGCCGGAGCAGACGGTGAGGCGGATTGAGGTTGTGCCGCCGACAGGGAGCCTGTGGGCGCAGCGCGATGGGGCGGAAGAGTTGCGGCGCGTTGCGGCGGTATTGACGGGTGATGGGCAGCGGCCTGTGTCGGGTGGCGCGTTACCACGGGGATGGGTGCGGTGCGCGATCACGGGCAAGGCCGTGCCGCCGGATTCGCCGACGTTCCCATTTGCGGATGAGCGGTCGCGCCTGGCGGACCTGGGGCGATGGATGAGCGGTGCGTACATGCTGAGCCGCGAGCTGACTGAAGAGGATGAGGGCGAAATCGGTGATGGATCGGGCGGAGGTTCGGGCACGCGCCCTTCACGCCCGCTAAACTAGCCGCCTATGAGCATGTCTCCCATGATGACTGAGTTGCCCGGCCCTGCGTCACAGACCCGGCGTTCGTGGATGTTGGTAAGGATGCTGACGCTGGCGTGCGCGGTGTGCGTGCTGTTCATCGGCGCACGCAGCGTGATGGCCCAGGCCACCGACCCCGCTGCGGCGGTGAGCGCGCCGGCCGCGACGGTGACGGCGAACGCCCCTGAGGCGCAGAAGGTGCCGCTGATGAAGCTCATCAGCCAGGCCTTTGACCTGTTCATGGTGCTGCTCGTCGCCGGGTCGCTGGCGGGGTGGACGATCATCATCATCTGCTTCATTGAGGTGCGTGAGAAGGTGATCGCTCCGGCCGAGCCGCAGCAGATCATGTCGGGGTTGATTCGCTCAGCACGCTGGAGCGAGCTGCGGCAGTTTGTGGCCGATGATGATGCGATGACGAGCCGGATTGTGCGGGCGGCGGTGAACTGCCCGAGCGATGACAAGGGCGGCATGCGCGAGGCGGCTGAGATGGCGGCGAGCGAGGAGTGCTCGCGGTGGTTCCGGCGCATCGAGCCGCTGAACGTGATCGGAAACCTTGGGCCGTTGTTGGGCCTTGCGGGCACGGTGTGGGGAATGATCCTGGCCTTCCTCGCGCTTGGTGAGGCGGGCGGACAGGCGAACCCGACGAACCTTTCGCTGGGTATTTCCAAGGCTTTGATGCACACGCTCTTGGGGCTGCTGTTGGCGGTGCCGTGTTTGACGGTCTTCGGCCTTTACCGGTCGAAGGTTGACCGTCTATGCACGCGGGCGATGGTGGCGGCGAGCGAGTTGATCGAGATGTTGCCGGAGGATGCACGCCTGAGGCTTGGGGCTGGAGCGGGCATGAACGGCGCACCACTGCCACCACCTGCACGGAACGCACCCCCCGCTGCTCCATCTGCGGGCGCGGGGATGGGTGTGGGCGCGCCGACGCCGCGTCCTGCTACGCCGCGCGGAACGAACTGATCGAACGTTCGCACACACACCCCTTTCATTTTTGATTGCTGGATGAGCCAATACCCACTGTGCGACGCCGAGTTGTCCAACCTTCGTCTTCGGGACTTGAATCGATCAACGTCACACCGTTGATCGATGTGGTGATGTGCCTGATCATCTTTTTCCTGATCGTGGGGAAGCTCTCAACGGATCGGGGTGTGACGGTGCCGCTGCCCGAGTCGATTCGGGGGAGTGATGAGGCATCGCCGGTGGTGATGGTGGTGACCGTGGCAAAGCTGGCGGATGCGCCGGGGAGTGTCGCTGCTGGGTCGGCTGGGTGGCGGAGCCTGGGTGTTGCGGTGCAGGTGGATGGCGAGGCGGTGAGCGATGCGAAGGCGTTGGAGTCCATGGTTCGAGGAAAGCTGCTGGGCTCGCCGCTGACATCGATTCAGGTGAGGGCGGATAAGGCCTTGTCGTATGGGAGTGTGGAGCCGGTGCTGCGTGCGTGCGGCCAGGGTGGGGCCAAGAGCGTGCGGCTCGCCACGGAGCGCGTGCCATGAGCGCCACCACCACGACTCGCCGCCGTCGCGGCCTGCGCAGGCGCAACGCGCTGCAGGCGCACACGCTGCACTTCGGCCCGAACATGACACCGATGGTGGACATCGTGATGGTGATCCTGATTTTCTTCATGGCGAGCGCGGCGTTCATGGGGAATGAGTGGTTTTTGAAGGCTGCGATTCCGTTTGAGGCGGGGCGCGGGAAGGCGGCGGAGAAGAAGAATGATCCGCTTGCCCTGCCGCCAACACGGACGGATATCACCCTTGATGTCGATGCTCAGGGACAGACCGTGGTGACTCTCGGCGCGGCGTTGCAACGCGCGACGGTTGATCAGTTCATCGCGTACATCGCCAAGTTCAAGAGCGACAAGGCGGCGGGCGATATTGAAGTGGTGATTCGTCCCAACCCCAAGGTGGCGTATGCCGATGTGGTGCGCGTTCACGCGGCGTGTGATGAGGTGGGGATCTATAAGGTTGGGATCGGGGTGGTGAGGCCAGTCGGTGGGCCACAGGGTGGGCCACAGGGTGGGCCACAGGGTGGGCCACAGGGCGGGGTGGTTCCGGCCAATCCGTAGTCGAGGTCTGTGGCGCGATCAACTCGCGAGCTTATCACGGGAGCGCGCGTAGATCACCACGCGGTGACCCTCGGGGATCAGGCCATGTTCGCGGCAGACGCGATCGCGGATCTCGGCTACTTCGGGCAGATCGATGGGGATGATCTGCTTGGTATCCACATTGATCAACAGCCCGGAACTGCGTTTGCCGTAGGCAAGCTGATAGTGCGCCTGTTCGCTGTCGAAGAGCACCTGCTGAATGATGCCCGCCTCGGCGAGGAGCTTGATGGTGCGGTAGATGGTGGCTTTGGATACGCGGAAGCCAGCTTTGCGGAGAGATGCGGCGAGTTGATCGGCCTCGAAGACGCCACCCTTGCCGACATCGTCGCCACGGATGATGGCATCGAGAATATGGGCGCGCTCGGGCGTGTACTTCAGCCCTTCGCTCTTGAGCTTGCGGCGAAAGACGGCGCAGAGCGGCTCGACAATGCGAATGCCATTGAGCGCGGCTTGGGCGGCGGATGACGGACCAAATCCGGGGTTGATCGGCCGGAGGTTCATGAACGGAAGTCTATGGGTGCTGGGGGGCTTGGTCCGGTGGTGCGTTTTTCGCTGGCCCTGTGCCGGTTGGCGTGAGGAGGTTGGAGATTCGGACGAGGGCCATCGCATGAGCCCGCAGATCATCGATGACTCTGGCATAGCTGACCAGCAGCTTGACGATCGACGCAAGGATCAGCACAGCATAAACAATGGCGACGATGGGGTAGTACCCTCTAATCAGCATTCGTGAGGCTGGCGACATGTTGTTGATGAAAAAGAAGGTGACCGCGCCGATGATGATGAGCGTGGCCAGCCCGAAAGCGATGAGGCGGAGCACCTGGGCGTCGGATCTCAGCTCAAGATCGGGGACCCGTTCGGCCACATGGGCCACGTAGGCCAGTGATGATGGAACCTGAAAGCCGAGGATCAGTGCGATGATCCATGGTGTGGCCATGTCGATTTTGGCGAAGAGCGCGGGAGAAGCGAGCATGAGCCTCGGGTAGAAACTGAGAACCGCCAGGGCCGCCAGCACCCCCGCCAGAAGGGCGGTCGCTCCGCGTGTGGCCACCCTCGAATGATCCGACCGATCGCGCCCCATGAATGCCGGATCGCGGGCGGTGAGAAAGATCCATCCGACAAGCATGAGAAGACCTGATGCAAGCAGCACGAAGGAGCTGATCAGGCGAACGGCAAAGCCCACTGGCCCGATGAAAGGGTCATCGAACATACCCACCAATGCGCGGATCAGGCCGATGCCGATCGGCACGATGCAGGCTAGGACAATGCCAACCTCGACCATTGCGCCGCCCGCGGCCAATCGCCGCAGAAATGTGGGATTGGCGAAGAGGAGCAGGTTGCCGCGGAGCGAGCGTTCAATGAGGCCGCCGCACTCTGGGCAGTTGCCGGAGATGGGCAGGCCCTGGAGTTCGTATCCGCACCGGCGGCAGAGATGAGAGACTTGAACGATCATGTGCGGGGTGTTATCAGGTGGTAAAGCCAGATAACGCGGGCGAGCGTAAGTATTTTGATCGGCTCAAAGATTGAACAACTCGTGGCGGTTGAAGCGGGAGATTGAACAGATAAGATAGGTAAATGTTCAATGTCATGGGCTACGAGGATGAACTTGTTCAATGCCAGCACCAGCATACACGCAAAAGTCACCGGGATCGGTGGTACGCACACACGCGTTTGAGCGACGGATTGTCCCGGATGGTGCTCCAGAATCCATACGAGTGGAGGGAAAGGCGTTTGTTCCGAACCCATTGCCTCCCAAGAACATCGCCTGGGAGAGCACGCTTGGGCAACTGATGCCGCAGCTGCTCCGTGCAACCCACGAACTTGCACGGCTGGATGGTTTGGCGAGCAACCTTGAGAATCCACATCTGCTGCTCTATCCGCTGCTGCTTCGCGAGGCGAAGCTTTCATCACGCATCGAGAACACCATTGCTTCGGCGGAAGAGGTCGTACTGATGGAAGCGGGCGAAATCCTGACAAGCACGGATGCCGAAGAGTTGCGCAACTACATCGATGCCGTGAATTATGGCATCAAAAGCCCATTGCCAGTGTGCAACCGACTCATTCAGGAGATGCATCAACTGCTGATGCGAAACGTACGAGGGGCTGACAAACAACCTGGTCAGTTTCGCGATATGCAAGCGATGATTGGGCGTGATGGCCAAGGACTTGCAACGGCACGATTCGTTCCCCCCCCCCCCGGCGCTCTGCTTGTGCAAGGCATGAATGACCTGGAGAAGTTCATCAACGACAATGACGGCACAATACCACAACTTGTCCGTTCGGCGATGGCCCATTACCAGTTCGAGGCGATTCATCCGTTTCGCGATGGCAACGGAAGAATCGGGCGTGCGATCGCGGCACTGTCGTTGTGCAAGGGACCGAGTGCGCCAATGTCGAAACCATTTGTGTACTTGAGCGGCTATTTTGATGCTCATAGGCAGTCGTACTACGACCATCTATTGATGGTGAGTGTCGAAGATGCATGGAGCGCATGGATCGCGTTCTATCTGGAGGCAGTTGCGGACGAGGCGGCGAGTTCGCATCTACGTGTGCGAAAGCTGCTCGAACTTCGGCGTTCGTACATCGAGCGTGTGACGGAACCTCGATCCAGCTCTCTTCTGCCGCGAATCGTGGATGAGTTGTTCAAAAGGCCGTGGCTCAGAACGCCCATATTGGCTGAAAGGTTGGGCATTTCTGCGCAAGCGGCCCAGCGACAGATCGATCGGCTTGTTGAACGGAAGATTGTGGAGCAGGCCACTCAGAGAGACTACAAGCGTATTTGGGTTGCGAGAGAGATCCTCGGCATTATCGAAGAGGAGTAATGCCTGCCGCGGCAGATGCCTGTTCCCACCGTGTCTTGAGTTGATGCTCGACCTTGAGCAGGTCCATGACTTTGCCGACCATGAAATCAATGATCTCTTCAACGGTTTTGGGAAGAAGATAAAACCCGGGGTTGGTGGGGCAGATGATGGCACCGGCGAGGGTGAGCTGGCGCATGTTGTCGATATCGATGAGGCTGAGCGGTGTTTCGCGGTGGCAGACGATCAGCGGGCGGCGCTCCTTGAGAGTCACCATGGCGGCCCGCGTGAGCAGGTTTGATCCTGAACCGGTGGCGATGGCCCCGAGCGACGTGCTGGAGCAGGGGAGAATGACCATGCCCTCGTGCAGGAAGCTGCCGCTCGCGATGACCGCGCCGACATCCTTGTTCGGATGGATCACAAGCCGCTCGGCCACACTGGCCAATGCGATGGTCGGACAGAGGTTGGCAAAGTCGAGGTGGGTAACACGGGCTTCATCGAACAGCAGCCTGCGGCCATAATCACTGACAACAAGGTGGACCTCTGCGCCGCTGAGAAGCAGTTGCTCAAGCAGGCGCAGCGCGTAGGCCGCACCCGATGCGCCCGAGATGCCGAGCACGAAGCGGCGCATGAGAGGTGCGGGCGTTGCTCGATCGTTGAGAGTTGCGTGGTTGGTGTTCACGAATGGTGGCTCTTCATGCATGAAGCGTAGATGCCGTTGAGTATGGGTGTGTTTGGAAACGGCGAAACGGGCGATCGGCCCGTTTGGACCGATCGCCCGCGAAGTTGGAAGTTCAAGAAGTCTGATCAATCAGCCCGCATCATGGGCAGCCAGTGAACCATGAGGCAAGGAAGACGTGAAGATCACCTGTGTTGATCGCGCCGGAGCGGTCCACATCAGCTTTCGAGTCGGTACCGAAGTATGAGGAGAGGAAGCCGAAGAGGTCTTGAAGCGTTGTGCCGTTGAGTCCGTCAAAGTTGCCCCAGCAGGGTGAGATGATAAAGCCACGCTGCTCGACGGATTGCGCGGTGTGCTTCCATCCCCAGCCGACGATCTGGCCCTTGTTGTTGATGGCCCGGGCTTCGTTGAGGCTCATCCACCCTGAGTTCTGCGGCAGAAGTGCTGAGAGCAGCGTGGGCTGATCGTTGCGCCACAGAACGGCCGCGAACTCGAAGTTGACATCGGTCATGCCGATGATCTCGTTGAAGTCGTTGAGGTCAACGGCCCTGGCAGAGCTTGCGCCGATGGGCATCGGCAAGATGGAGGGCGAGTTTCCCACCCACTTCACGGCGATGGAGGCGGTGTTGAGGAATGAGCAGGGGTTCGATCCGTTGTCGGCATCGCCGACGATCACGCCGCGGTTGTTGATCGACTGGGCGTGAGAGCGGTTGTGACCGGGGAGGCTGCCGAGGTCGGTGATCTGGCCATTGGCAAAGATGCACGCGTGGTTTACACCATCGGGAAAGCCACCCTTAAACTGTGTGGTGTATCCGACAGCGAGACCCGCGTTGTTCAGATCAAGCGGGTCGGCGAGGTTGCTGGTTGTTGGTCCTATCGATGCTGGCGCGGTCGAAGTCCATTGCAAGGGGATGATCTCACCCGTCGGCCTGTCTGCACACCCGACCACCACACCCGCATCGTTGATATCACGACCTGTGCCGGGGAGCTGCTGAAAGTTCATCCGCCAGTTGTACGCGCCCATTGGGCCAAAGACCGCAACGCCGGGTGGAAAGCAGCTCAGCGCGGTGCCCTGATTGCTCAGCACCATGCCGGTGTTGGAGATCGCGACGGCTTCGCCAGACTCCCACCAGTCGAGAGGATCGAGATCGACGGGCTGACCGTTTGTCCACCTGGTGGGGCGCATCTTGCCGCCGGTGGCCCGCTCGCTCCAACCAACAACAATGCCCGCATCGTTAATGTCGTTGGCGGCCGAAGAGATACCGCCGAGCGTGGGCGGAGCGGTGATTGAATAGGATTGGGCCAGCCCATTCGAGGCCGTGAGGGTGAGTACGCACAGACCGATGGCCGCGGCCGCGTGTCGCGGCGAAAGACAGTGTGACATCGTGATCTCCTGCGTGAGGTGGTGCTTGGCCGGATCGTGGCCGCGTGTGGCAACAACGTACGGCCTGACAGCGTGAAGATGTCACGACTCGCACGGGTCTTTGCGTTGCGGCAAAGAAAGTCTGATTGATTCGCAAACTTCGCTGAAGTGCCCTTGAACCGGGCTGGCGTGCCTCAAAGTTTCTTGAGCGCGGAAACCAGCGCATCGATATGCATCTTCTCGTGCGCGGCGGAGATCTGCACGCGCAGCCGTGCGTGCCCCTCTGGAACGACCGGGTAACCGAAGCCAATCACGAAGATGCCAAGCTCTAGCAGGCGCTTGCTCATGGCGATGGCCTTCGCGGTATCGTGAACGATGATGGGGCAGATGGCGGTCGGTGAATCGCCCACGGTGAAGCCGGCGGCGCGGATCTGCGTGCGGGCGTAGGCGGAGTTGTCGCGGAGTTTCTGAACGCGCTGCGGCTCGCGCATCAGCACTTCAATCGCCTTGTTGGCCGAGCACGCGACGGTGACGGGAAGCGCGTTGGAAAAGAGCGTTGGACGCCCGCGCTGGATGAGAAGCTCGGTGGCTTGCTTGCTCGCGGCAACAAAGCCGCCCGCCGCGCCGCCGAGGGCCTTGCCCAGCGTGCCAGTGAACAGATCGATCTTGCCGACCAGGTGAAAGTGCTCGTGCGTGCCGCGGCCGGTCTGGCCCATGACACCGTGACCGTGGCTGTCATCAACCACGAGCAGGGCGTTGTGCTGCGAGGTCATGCGGCGCATGGCGGCGAGATCGGCGATATCGCCTTCCATGCTGAATACCCCGTCGGTCACCACCCATATCTGTCCATCGGCACCGTTTGCACCAGTGCCCTTGGTGGCTTTGGCGGCGTCATTCAGTCTTTCTTCGAGCGAACCCGCACCGGCAAGGACGTTGTGCTTGTAGACCGTCTTGTTGATGCCCTTCTTGATGACCGTTGCGAGTCGGATGGAATCGATGATGCAGGCGTGGTTGAGTTCATCGGAGATGATGTAGTCGCCCGGCTCGCAGAGTGTCGGGAAGACCGCCTCGTTCGCCGTCCATGCCGAGACGAACGAATAGCTCGCCTCGGTGCCCATGTAAACGGCGATGGTCGCCTCCAGCGTCTCGTGCGGGGTAAACGTGCCGCAGATGAAGCGGACACTCGCAGTGCCCGCGCCATAATCGCGAAGAGCCTTGGCACCCGCTTCGATAATCTCAGGATGGTTGGCCAAGCCAAGGTAGTTGTTGGAACAGAAGCAGGCACACTCGCCATAGCCGCGAACTTTGACGACCGCGTCCATCGGGCCTTCGAGCATCCGCAGGTGTTTGAACTGGCCCGCGGCTTCGAGCTGCGCCAGAATGGCATCGGTTCGGGTGTCGAAGGGAAGGGTGCCGGCCGAGCGTGCCGTGGTTGCGACTTGGGTCATGGTTGATTCTAACCCGCATGGAAATCCGACATCGGCCTTGAGCGCGGAAAGTCGGGTCTTGGTTTGGCGGGCAGAATACGATTGAGCGTACCGAACACCCCTTGCCCCCATTTTCTGCAAACAGCCCCCCATGACGAACACGCATTCGGCAACCAGCACGACTCCCGACCGACGTTTCCGTGGGTGCTTTACCGCGATCACCACACCGTTTACGGCCGATGGCTCGAAGATCGATTACGCCCTGCTGCAAACCCAGATCGCTTCACAGGCGGCGGGCGGCGTTTCGGGCGTTGTGCTCTGCGGCACAACGGGTGAATCGCCAACACTTAGTGAGGTTGAGTATCACGAACTGGTCGAACGCGGCGTGGCTATTGCGAAATCCATGAACCTGTTGGCCATTGTCGGTACCGGGTCAAACTCGACCGGACATGCGGTGGGGATGCAGAAGTTTGCCGCCAAGGCGGGGGCGGATGCCGCGCTTTCAGTGAATCCGTACTACAACAAACCGATGCAGACCGGGCTTGTGGCACACTTTCTTGCGGTGGCCGACGCCGCGGATCTGCCGATCATGCTCTACAACATTCCGGGGCGCTCTGGTGTAGCGTTGACCATAGAGACGATCGAGCGGCTCGCGCAGCACACGAATATCAGGGCGATCAAGGACGCGACCGGCGGAGTTGATCTGGCCAGCGATACCACGGTGCGGTGTCCGGGGCTTGCGGTGTTGTCGGGCGATGATCCGTTGACACTGCCGATGATCGCCGTGGGCGCGGCGGGCGTGGTCTCGGTCGTGAGCAACCTTGTGCCGGGGCGTGTGAGCGCGATGTGCAAGGCCGCGCTGGCGGGGCGGTTTGCCGACGCGCTCAATGAGCACCGCAGAATGTTGCCGCTTGTGCGTGCGTTGTTTGTCGAGACCAACCCCATCCCCGTCAAGGCGGCGATGAAGCTGATGGGCCGAGATACGGGGGCCGTGCGGCTGCCCATGACACCGGCGACGGAGGCGACAATCAACAGGCTTAAGACGGTGTTGGCGGCGGCCGAGATTGCATGACGAGCCTCGCGCTGTCGCTAATGCGGTTTGGCGGCGTACTTTGTGCGATCCGCACCGAGCTTCAGCGCGGCATGTACGCGATATTTGAGACATAGATCAATCTCGCGGCGAAAGTCAAGCCTGATTTTGAGGTGGCGTGGCTCCGCAGCGCGTGCATCATTACGCGCCCATCAACCGCGATGTGGTTGGGCCTACTGTCTTGAGCTATGGGCAAGTTGGCAATCACAACATCGGGCAAACCGCGCAAGCCGGTGGCCGTTGACACAACGCCCGGAACGAGCACCATGCACAAGGCGCCTCAACTCGAAAGCATGACGTCGGCCATAAGGTGGCTGATGGATCGGGTTGATGTCGAGCGCATGAACCCGACCCGCGTGGATGCGGACACCTTGAAGCTCGATCGGATGCACAAGCTCGCCGAGCTGCTCGACTCGCCGCAGAAGGCCGTGCGAATGGTGCATGTTGCGGGGACCAAGGGCAAGGGCAGCACGTGCGAGATGACCGCGGCCTGTCTCGAAGCGTGCGGGTACGCTGTGGGCATTTACACCTCACCGCACCTGATGGATATCCGCGAGCGGATCCGTATCAACCGCAAGATCATGGCCACGTCCGACTTTGTGCGAATCGCGCAGCGTGTGGCCGACAAGGTGTCGGACCTGCCCGAAGCCCTCGGAGTGCCCACGTTCTTTGAACTCATCACGGCGATGGGGTTCCTGCACTTTGCCGAAGAGGCGGTTGATGTCGCGGTGATTGAGGTCGGGCTTGGCGGGCGGCTTGATTCGACAAACATCATCACGCCCGAGGTGACCGGCATCTCCAGCATCTCGCTTGACCACATGCAGATATTGGGCAGCACGGTCGAAGCCATCGCGGCCGAAAAAGCCGGAATCTTCAAAGCCGGTGTGCCCGCGGTCTCGGCGATGCAGCCTGAATCCGTGCTTGAAGTGCTGCGGAAGTCCGCGGAAGCGGTGGGTGCCCCTTTCCAAGTGGTTGGGCGCGATATTGATTTTTCATCGCGATTCGAGGCACAGAGCAACCTCGGGCCGCACCATCGCGTGAGCCTCAGCTCGCCGCGAAACGATTTCGATCATCTTCAGGTGCCGCTCAAGGGTGAACACCAGACCCTGAACTGCGGGCTGGCGCTCGCGATGCTCGACAAGCTGTGCGAGCGCGGGTTCAAGACGCCCGCCGCGAAGGTGACCAAGGGGCTGTCCACGGTGCAGCTTCCGGGTCGGATGGAGCTTGCCTGGCCCAAGCCGCGGATCGTGCTGGATGGTGCGCACAATGCCGAGAGCATCAAGTGCCTGATGAAGGCGATCAGCTCGCACATGTCGTACGACACGCTGGTCGTCGTCTTTGGCTGCGCGGCCGACAAAGACATCGACGGCATGTTGCACGAGATCTCGCTCGCCGCCGACAAGGTGATCTTCACGCGCGTTCACGGCAACGCCCGCGCGGCTGATCCTGCCGAACTGCAACGACGCCTCAGTGAGACGGGCAAGATGAGCCAGGTTGCCGACGATGTCGCATCGGCCCTTCACCTCGCCGCCAAGGCCGTGCCGCGGGAAGACCTGATCTGCGTCACCGGTTCGCTGCACCTCGTGGGCGAGGCCAAGAAGCTATTGACATCCATGTCGGTCAAGAAGACCTGAGTGGTCGGCATTGGTCGCTTATGGACGCTTGACCCACAGCGACATCCGAACATCGTCGGAATATGCGCCGTGCCCGAGCTTGAACTCTCTCTCACGCATTCCAACCTCGACAAAGCCCATGCTGCTGTAAAGGCGGCGTGCGCGCGTGTTTTCTGCAAAGACGCCGAGATCGATACGCTCAACAACCTCATGGTCTCGGGCCCAGTCGATGAGGGTCTGGATCATCTCGCGCCCGAGGCCGCGCCCGCGCCAGTCTGCGTGCAGGCTGATCCCGAAGTTGCCGTGGTGGTGCATCCTGCGCCGTTTCGAGGCTGAAAACTCCAGATCGCCGATGATCTCGCCCCGGTCGTTCAGCGCGATGATCGACAAGCTTCCAGGCTGCTCGATGTCTGATTGAATCCCCTCGCTCAGTTTGATCTCGTCGAGATCGACCTCATCGGGTAGGGTGACATTGAACTCGGCGGTTCGGGCAACGCGCAGATTGTGCTGAATCAGCGGCAGTGCATCCTCAACTTCGGTCGATCGGATCACCACACGCGCTCCGTCGCGAAGTGATATACAGCGACGCTCGATTCGTCCCATGCGGACCTCAGGCTTTCTTGCGGGTAATGGCGATGTAGTCGGTCACCGCAGGCTTGGCCCCCGCGCTCGCCACCATGTTGGCGATCTGTCCCCGGTGATACGTCGAGTGATTGATCACATGAATCAGGATGTCCGCCAGTGTTGATTCGTACACAACGCCCTCGGTGCTCGAATAACGCACAAGCGATGTGAGCGCAGGGCCGTCGGGCGCTGCCAGTCGCGAGAGGTAGGCACGCCACAGGCCATCCACCTGCCGAGCATCAATCTCCGCCTCCTCAAGCGCCCAGATGGGAAAGACACCATCGGGCGGAAACCCGCTCAGGTCCGGGGCGATGCGGCTGAGCCACAGGCGTCGTGCCGCTTGCGTGTGGCAGAAAGTGGCCACGGCCCGCTCGTACGCCACAGCGAGCGACGCAAGACCGAACTCTTCAATGCTCCGCTTTGCCGACCTGATCGAGGCGATCACCAGATCCGTGCAGCGGAACTCGTAATCGAAGATCCTGGCGATATCTGCGGGGGTGGACACTGTGCAACTCCGGTCTTCGCGGCCAGTGGAATCAGATAATCTGGGATGTCGGGCTCTGGCTCATGGCCTGCTTCATCTCGCGCACGGCGTTGCGGAGACCAATGAACACCGCGCGTGAGATGATGGCGTGGCCGATGTGAAGCTCGCTGATATCGGGGAGCGACGCGATTGGCGCGACGTTGGCGTAGTTGAGCGCGTGTCCGGCATTGAAGCGGAGCCCCGCATCCAGCACCCACTCACCCGCATCCGCAACTTTGCCTAGCTCTTCGCGCAGGTGCGCCCGCCGGAAGTCGCCCCCCGCCTTCAGAAAGGCGCCAGCGAATGGGCCGGTGTGGATCTCGCAGACATCAAAGCCCGCCTCGGCGCAGGCTTTGATCTGTCGCTCATCGGCATCTATAAACGCCGAGACGATCAGGCCCGCGCTGCGCAGCCGGGCCACAACACCCTTCAGTCGCGCCAGTTGCCCGACCACATCCAGCCCGCCCTCGGTGGTCACTTCCATTCGTCCTTCCGGAACCAGCATCGCGGTGTGCGGTCGAAGTCTGCACGCGATCGCCACCATCTCATCGGTCGCGGCCATTTCAAGATTCAGCTTCACCCGCACCAGCCGTCTGAGCAGTTCAAGATCCCGGTCGCAGATGTGGCGACGATCTTCACGCAGGTGAACGGTGATTCCGTCGGCACCGCCCAGCTCGGCCTCGTGGGCCGCAAGAACGGGATCTGGCTCCGCGCCAACAAGGTCCGGGTTCTGGCCTTTGTATCGCGCCTGGCGGACACTTGCGATGTGATCGATATTGACGCCAAGTTGGGGCATGACCAGAGGGTAGAGCCTCCATGGTGTTAGGATCGTGCCGATCCGTCGAATCCTTCCGACACCGCGCCCGCTCAATATGCGATTCTGCTTCATCACCATCGGCACCGCCGGAGATGTTCACCCGTTCATCGGGGTGGGCCTCGCCTTGCGCCGACGCGGGCACGAGGTCGTGGTCATCACCAACCCCTACTTCAGCGAGCGGATCGAGCGCGTCGGACTGAAGTTTCACCCCTTGGGCACCGAAGACGGCTATCGCGCGCTGGTGACCAGTCCGCACCTGGTTCACAGATCGCGCGGCCCGCTTTTCGTGCTTCGGAACCTGGTGATCCCCGCGATTGATCCGACCGTTCAGGCTCTCAATCACCTGAACCGCACATTCAAACCCGATGTGGTGTTTGCCCATCACATCGTGCTGGCCGCGCCTCACGCGTGCGAGAAGCTTGGCATTCCGTGCGCAACTGGAGTTCTCGCGCCGCTCTTCTGGCTCAGCCGGCAAGAGCCTGTTCTCTACAAGCACTTACCCATAGAGCATGTCCCGCGATGGATGGATTCCACACTTCGTAAGGTCATGCGACCGATCGCGCGCTGGGCGATTGATCGGCCGATCAATCGGGCAAAGCGTGCGTCCGGGTTGCCGGGCGTTCGTAACATCGTCTACACCGAAGCGCGCGGGCTCACGCCGCGTCGCCTCGTGCTGGGGCTCTGGTCGCCGCACTATCGCCCACCACTTTCGGATGATCCGGAAACGGGTCGGATCTGCGGATTCTCATGGTTTGATCGCGCGAACGTGGTTCACAAGCCCGATGAGTCCGATCTTGATCGGTGGCTGAACGATGGCAAGCCGCCGATCATTTTCACACTCGGAACAAGCGTCGTACACCACGGGCAGGATCTCTTCGAGATCGCGGCACAGGCATCGAGCAGACTCGGTCGGCGCGCGCTCCTCCTCACCGGCTCGCGCGAGACGGCCGCACGAGCGTGGCCGACCGGCATACACGCCCTCGCCTACGCACCGTTCTCGCGTGTCCTTGCTGCGGGCGCGCTTACAGTGCACCACGCGGGTGCCGGCACCATGGCTCAGGCCATGCGCGCCGGCAAGCCGAGCGTGATCGTCCCCTTCGCGAACGATGAGTTTGATAACGCCGCCCGCGCCAAACGAATCGGCGTTGCGGTGACCGTGCCGCGCCACAAGCTGACGGTCAAACTCATGTGCGAAACCCTCGACTCCGCACTCACCGATGTTCAGTTGCGTGCCCGCTCTGCCCTGCTGGGTGCGAAGCTGGTGACCGAGGATGGTGCGGAAATCGCCGCGACCGAACTGGAATCGCTTCCCCTTCGGCGCGGTCGCTAAACCCCGCTCACCACGCCGGGTTCTCGGGCTTCTCACCGTTAAGAACCCGCCAGACATCGCGAACGACCCACGACATGTTTCGGTGTGCGGTCGCCGTGGCCGCCCCGATGTGCGGCGAGAGGTGTGCGTTGGGCAGATCAAAGAGCGGATACGCCGCCTCAATCGGTTCGGGCTCGTGAACATCGAGAATCGCCTGCGCACCCTTGTTGGCAATCAGAAACTCAGCAAGCGCCATCGGTGCAACCACAAACCCGCGTGAGGTGTTGATGAGCACCACCTCACGCTTCATGCGCGACAGCTCGCGAGCACCGATCAGGTTCCGATTTTCCGCACGCCCATCGACATGAATCGTCAACACGTCGGCCTGTTCCAAAACCTCCTGCAAAGCTGCGGGGGTTGCGCCCGAGCGGCGGTCAGCCGGGATCTCCAGAAGATCCGAGTACACCACGCGCATGTCCATCGCCGCCCCCACCCGCGCGATGGCCGACCCTACCCGCCCAAACCCTACAACACCGAGCGTCAGATCGCCCAGTTGTCGCGGCGCGATCAGTTCACTTCGAACGCGTCCCCACTCCGCCTTGGCGAGCGGCCCTTCGATAAACAGCCGCGGGCGCAGCGCATCGAACATGAACGCCGTAACCAACTCGACCACCGCGCGGGTATTCGCCCCGGGCGTCGAGACCACCCTCACACCGCGTGCCTGACACGCTTGGATATCCACGTTATCAAGCCCCACCCCCGCGCGCCCGACTACCTTCAGCTTGCGAGCCCGAGCGAGCAATGCGTCATCAACCCGTGTGTAGGTGCGGATCACCAGCGCTTCAGCGCGGGGCAGCAACTGCTCGAACCTGGGCAGTTCTTCAGGCGGGCAGACGACTAGTTCACATCTATCGGCAAGCCACGCCGCGGCCTCGTGGTCGAGAAGTTCAGTTTGAATCGCCAGTGGACCTTGCGGCATCGACCTAGCGTATCACGAGGTCGCGGTTCTGGGGTGAATCAAGGGCGAAACAGGCGACGATCAGAGGTCTTTCTTCCCGCCCTCGCCCTCACCATTCTCCGAATCATCGCTACCAAACTCCGCCGGCTCGATGATCGCCGACATAGACCCTTTGCAGATCGACATCAGAGGGTCGCGCCCGAACGCATGGATCTGATCGCGCTTCAACTCAGCGTGCTCTTTGTGCGTGGTCATGCAGATGGCGCGTCCGTCCGAATCCACCGTCTTGGCAACTTTGAACGCCCGTTCCTGATTGTGCGTGAAGACCTGCTGCACCATCCGAATAACGTACTCGTAGGTGTGTTCCTCATCGTTCAGCAGCACGACATTCCACGGCGGTAACCGCTTGGTCTGGTTTGACGGCTTGGCAGCTGGCAGCGTTGTTGGCACGGGCGGGGTTTGGGTCGAAGCCATGCTATGACTATACGATCTAAATCGCCTCTTGGCGAAGCGGCACGGGCTCCTTCCGCAACCCTTACGAAACTGTCCACCTGGGATGCCGACTAACCATTCACGACCGACCCAACTCAGCCCGGAGGCTCCCACCGCGTGTCCGACCCCTTATCGCCCATTCCCGATGCCTTTCCCGCGCCCGCACCGGCGAGGGTGGTCGATCCTGAGACCTCCCCCGCCGATCGCACCTACGCCACGCTCATGCACCTCATGCTGCCGATCGCCACCGTCAGCGTGCTGCCGATGATCTTCGGTCCGCTGATCATGTGGCTGATCAAGAAGGGCGAGTCCGGCTATATCGACGATCATGGCAAAGAGGCGCTGAACTTCAACATCTCGATCCTCATCTACCTCATCCTGTGTGGTGTTCTGGTCCTGGCCTGCGGGCTGGGGCTCTTCCTCATGCCCATCGTCTGGCTGTTTGCCATCATTTTCTCGGTCATCGCCGCGCTCGCCGCCAACCGGGGCGAGGTGTATCGCTACCCCGCGTGCGTGCGCATCATCGCGTAATCCCGGCCACCGGCGCAGCGTCCGCCGGGTGCACGGCGGATAGACTCTTTCCCTTGCCCCTCCTTCAAGCCACCAACCTCCGCAAGTCGTACGCCGGCCGAACCGTCGTCAATGGCGTCTCGTTCCACGTCGAGCGGGCCGAAATTGTCGGCCTGCTCGGGCGCAACGGGGCTGGCAAGACCACCAGCTTCCGCATGACCATCGGCATGATCGAGCCCGATTGGGGACGCGGCGACAGCGGCGGCAAAGTCTCGTTCAACGACAAAGACATCTCCACCCTCCCCATGTATAAGCGTGCGCGGCTGGGCATGGGCTACCTCTCGCAGGAACCGAGCGTCTTTCAACGCATGACTTGCGAGCAGAACCTGCTGGCGATTCTTGAAACCCTGCCCCTCTCACGCGCCGAACGCCACACCCGCGCCGCAGAGCTGCTCGACCAGTTCAACCTCACCCACAAGGCCAAGCAGCACGCCCGCACCTGCTCCGGCGGCGAGCGACGCAAGCTCGAAATCGCCCGCGCCCTGGTCACCGATCCCAAGCTCATCCTTCTTGATGAACCCTTCAGCGGTGTCGATCCGATCGCCGTCGAAGACCTGCAGCGCGAAATCCGCCAACTCACCCAACGCGGCATCGCCTGCCTCGTGACCGATCACAACGTGCAGCAGACCCTCCGTGTCTGCGACCGGGCCTACATCATCGATGAGGGCAAAAAGTTTGCCGAGGGCACGCCGCGCGAGTTGATCAACGACGAAATGGTCAAGCGGATTTACCTCGGATCACTCTTCAGGGGCGATGAGTTCGACGATCATCACACAAGCGGCAACGGCGCGGCCAAGGCTGGGGATTCAGGCCCCGGGCCCAGATCGCCGCAGCCCACGCGGTGAGCTGTTCACGCTGTTCTTCGGAACCTCGGCCCATGCGCCACTTCCAACCAACAGCCCCCACACAACCACCACCAACCTCAGTGCCTGCCATCTCATACCCTGGCCTTTCGTGGATGACCCTTCCCCGCTCGCCTCAAGATACACTCCCGCCATCATGAAGCGCGCCCCAACATCAGCCGTTCTCGGCATCTTGATTCTATTTCTCCCCGGATGCCTGCAACGCACGCTCTCCATCACCACCGAGCCCCCCGGCGCGCTCGTCTGGCTCAACGATGTCGAGATCGGCATTACCCCCCTCGAAACCGACTTTACCTACTACGGCGGCTACGACCTCCGCATCCGCCGCCCAGGATACGAGCCCGTCGTCACCACCCAACGAATCAATCCCCCGCTTCACGAGCGCCCGGTCATCGACCTCTTCGCCGAAATGTGGCCCGGACGAATCCACAACCGCGTCGAGTGGACCTTCGCCCTCAGCCCATCCCCAGAACGCGGCCCAGATTCCGCCGCCGCCGAGCAAGAAGTCCTCGCGCGCGCCAATGAGCTGCGAGGCCAACTCATTCGCCAGCCAGCCACAACAACCGAGGCCTCGCCTGCATCGAAACAGTGATGCAACTTCTTCGCTGATCTCCCCCACCACGCCCCACCCCCTTACGTTGCCCAATCCATGACCCGCGCCGTCATCCTCCTTTCCGGTGGTCTCGATTCCGCCGTCACGCTCGCCATCGCCCGCGCCGAGGTCGGTGCCGATAGCTGCTTCGCCATCAGCTTTGACTATGGCCAGCGACATCGCCACGAGCTTCACGCCGCCCAGCGCGTGGCCCGCCAGCTCGGCCTCGCTGCCACCCGCCACATCACCCTTGAGATCGGCCTCACCACCATCGGCGGCTCGGCCCTTACCGATATCGCGATCGATGTCCCCAAAGACCGCCCCACACCCATCCTCTCGCACACACGCGGCACCATACCCATCACCTACGTGCCCGCGCGAAACCTCATCTTTCTCTCCTGCGCCGCCGGCTACGCCGAGACCGTCAACGCTCGCGCCATCTACATCGGTGTCAACGCGGTCGATTACTCCGGGTACCCCGACTGCCGCGATGAGTTCATCCGCTCCTTTGAGCAAACCGTCAACCTCGGAACCAGGGCCGGGGTCGAGTCTCCCGACCGCTTCACCATCCGCACACCGCTGGTGTTTCTCACCAAACCCGACATCATCCGCCGCGGCCGCGAGCTGGGCGTCGATTTTTCACTCACGCACTCGTGCTACGACCCGATCACCCAGTGCGAGACCGTCCTGGCCTGCGGCCACTGCGATTCATGCCAGATTCGCGCCAAGGGCTTTGCAGATGCGGGCGTGCCCGATCCGACGCCCTACACCTAAAAATAGCCACGCCGGGGGCGCGCACAGATTGCCCCCAGCGTGGATACAAATCGGGTCGAGGGGCCACTTTGCCCCAAGGACCTCTCACCCCAACCGATTCTCTCGCTCCGCCCGATCCACCCTTCCCCGAGGGATCTTCGACACCGTTCGATGCTCATCACGCCGCGCATGGCGGCGGCTGGTCCGGGTCTGACTTCGCCGCTGAAGTCGTTGGAAACTGGAACGATTCATCAACCTGCCGACGAAAGCTGCTCAGCCTGTTCTGCATCCGATCAAGCGTGCTCTCGATCTCCTTCACCAGATCGCGCGAGCTCATGATGCGACCCGCACACGGGTGCTCGTCATCGCAGGTCTCGTTCACCACGGCGCACGGGCTTTCAGACCCGACAAACCTTCGCTCGATCGGCACGCGGCTGACCCGCGCACCGACCAGGCGTTCCTTCGCCGCGCGTGCCGTCCGGGAACTTCCTCCCCTTGCACGAGCGACAGATGGCGCAGCGACCGGAAACCGGTACGTGGCTGGCACAGGTCCGAGCTCCGACGGCGCCGGCTCATCACGGTGCAGCTTGAGCACCGGATGGCTGGACGATGAAGGTGGATTGGGCGGCTTGGGTGGTGTTGTGCGGGTGGGCATAATCGTGGTCCTCCCGTGAGTGGATTGGAGGAAAGCCACCGAACGGCGGCGACGTTCCATCGGTCATCATCGGGCCAGCGCGCGACCTCTTGTCACGGTGTTCTGAGATCGAGCATTGATCCGGTCGCGCCAACCGGCGCGATCGACGCAACTGATCACCGCGGTATCCGAGAACACGAGGCAGCGTCCGCAAAGTCCTTCCTACCCCACTCAAATGACCTGCCGATAATGCGGAATGGGTGCCCCACACCGCGCACGCAACAACACAAACGCACCACCAGTTGCCCAGAGGGCGCCTGATGGTGCATGTTGAAGGTGCGTGGATGAACCCTGATCTTCGACCAGATCAGCGCCGACGACGGGCCGCGAAGATACCCCCGATAAACACAACCCCGGCCGCGGGCGCGGGAATCTGCTCCGGGAGATTATTGAGGTCGCTGCCGAACGCCTGCACACGCCAGACATCGGTCTCGAGCGCATCGCGGAAGGCGATGTCCCATCCGATGAGCGTCTGTTCAAAGTTGGCCAGCAATCCTCCGATCGTTCCGCCAAGGCCCGGCAGCAGCGGGCTACCGCTTGTGAGCGAGATCAGGAATCCGCCATCATCGCGGGGGTTTCCCCACGGGTCGGACTGCCCGGGATTGATCAGCCCCGTCATCGACCATGTTCCACCCGATGCTGTGAACAGCGGGTCACCAAGATCGGTGTTCATCGGCGCGCTCGGGAAGAACCAGAACTGATCAACCGGCTTGGCCAGCCCGGCGGTGATCTCAAACCCATGGGTCACCAGTTCGATCGCGGGCACCGCCGAGGTGCCACCCGTGAGTGGCGGGGCCACCGGTGCTGTAAAGAGAAGGTCCGCCTGCGCCCGCTCGATGATCTCCAAGCTTGTCACCTGAAGGCTGCGGAATCGATTGTTGGCCGCGACGTTCCTGAACGTGCGAAGTCGCGCATCCGTCGGCTCCATCTCGAGATTTGCGTAGTACGAATCGCGCGCGGGGTTTGGCGGAAGATCCGAAGGGTTGGCACCGCGCGCCGCAACAGGCACCGGATCGCCCGCGACATAGCGCCGCGCCCCGACCGCCGGATCGGGGCGGATAGAACTGTCCCACCCCGCGTTCGCATCGGCGTTACCCTTGTTGGAATCAGGGTCAGAAACGTACATCCGCCCGTTCCCCGTCCGATCAAAGCCCGCCAGCGTGAGCGTGTGATACGCGCCGGGGTGTGCCGGA
>JBBSBC010000049.1:0-21012 GCA_038251595.1 Phycisphaerales bacterium
GATGCCTATGACCAGCCCGCCGTTGAGCTCGGCAAACAGGCGACCTTTGGCCTGATGGGGAGGCCCGGGTATGAAAAGCACCTGAAGGCCGTCAACAATGCGCTTGCACCGACCAGTCACATGATCGGCTCTTGATCTTCAAGCCCCAACACCCGAGTCAAGCATGCCCCTTTACGAATACCACTGCCAGACCGACGGCACAACCCTTGAGCTGCTCCGTCCCATTGCCGATGCCGACAAACCCATCGACGACCCGGAGGGCAAAGGCCGGCAGTTCAACCGCATCCACTCGACCTTCGCGCCCCAAGGCGGCCCACCAACGGCCACGCGCGTCACGGGTCCCGCATCACGCGGCGGTTCGGGCGGATGCTGCCCCTGCGGCAAATCACACGGTGGATGCGCACGAGCGATCCAACACTTGGACTAGGTGAAGCGGATGCGGTCTGCCAATCCTCCGTTCACGGATTCGACTTGTCCGATAATCGGGCTAGATTTAGTATTTTGTAAGCACGTCTACGGCCATCCACGCCACGTTCTGGCCATCACTGTGGCTCATAAAGTCTTGGCACACAACGAGTTGGTGACATTGACTGTTCTTTAACCCCTCACCCCTCTCAAACACCCAAAATCCTGGAACTTCCCGCGGAGGTGGGAGTATCAATTAGTATGACTCGCTCAGAAGAACGACGGATGATTGAGAGAGCGATTGCCGGAGACCGTCAGGCCTCCGAGACATTCATTCGTGCGCATCAGGCTTCGCTCTTTGCCTACATGCTTCGGATGTGCGGCCGGCCCGAAGTGGCTGAGGACATCGTGCAGGACGCGTTCGTTCGTGCCCTCACCAACCTTCACCGCTTTGACTTCAAGTTTCGCTTTTCGACCTGGCTGTTCACCATTGCCAAGCGGCTCTATGTGAATGCCTGTCAAAAGCACAAGCCCCACTACGACAGCGATGTTGTTGGGGCCTGGGAAGGTTCGAGCAACCTCCCATCCGCGCCCACCATCAACTCAGAAGTCGCGACCAACGCCAAGGCCGCGATTGACTTTGCTCTTGAGACCCTGAGCGAAGAGCAGCGCGAGATCATCGTCCTCTTCCATCAGCTTGATTGGCCGATCTGCCAGATCGCCGAATACATGGATATGCCCGAAGGAACGGTGAAGAGCCATCTGCACCGCGGTCGTCAGCGCATGCGCACGGCCTTGACCGAGCATCCACAACTCCGCGCACACGTTGAGGAGGTTTGGAGTTGAACGCACGGGGGCGTAAACAACGTCTGCACAGCATTCACGAGATTGCCGATTCACTTCGGCAGTCTTCACCCGCTGCGGCCATGCCTGATCTGACCGGCTCGATCCTCGATGCCGTCGATGCCGAACGTCCATTTCTCTCGCCGAAAACCCGGCGCGTGGCTTTCGCGGCGCGCTTTGTCCTCGGGCTCGCCCTGGTCTCGGTCGTACTCGGCGTCGCGATCGTTCATCGATTCGCCCCCGGTGTCGTTGAGTTGACTTCCAGTCCCGCACCACTTTCAGCCGTCGTCGAAACGGTCAGTTCTGAAGCGACACTGAAACTCGCCAACCTCCGTCAGACGGTTGAGACGGTCTCATCGACATCCAGCAACGCCTCAGCATCCAAGTCCTCTGGCGGTATGCTCGCGCTGGTAGGGTCAGTTGCCCCCAAGCATCCTTACACCTGCACCATGATCGGTCCCACGCTTTCACCCGCTGAAGCGGCCCGCCAAGGATGTCCTTCCGCGGCTTGCGCCCCCTTCTGCATGAACCGTCCACTCGCTGAGATAGGCAAGCTCTCCGGTGTCGCACTGCCTGCGCAGTCCGATTGGGCATTACGGGTATCGCTCGGCAACGCCTCATCACCTTCGTTCAAGTCGAAGCTCACCGACATCATGCCCCTGCTCGCTGATGATGAGGCCGACGCGGCATTTGCCCCAAGGTAATGACCAAGGTAATGACCAAGGCAGTAACCAAGGTCGTGCCTAGGTAGTGCTCAGGGCCGTCCTTGCATCGGTCTGCGGCCTGAGCCCGTCTCCCGACGAGCTTTTTGACTGGCCCGCTGGCACGTACATCCAATCATCGACCTATCAACTTCAGGTAATCGCACCCGCACCGGGCCAGCCTTGGTCTCACATGGCTTCGCGGAGATGGTCAGGTGTTGCGACGCTTGTGTCGATACCACAGGCGTGCGGCTCATACACATCCCCGATCGATTGCGCCGACACCCATACCAACCGGTATAACTCACCTGAGCATGCGACCCTTGACCTCCAAATCCATTGTGTTTCCAGTCCTTGCGGTACTGCTGGTCGCAACTGTGTCCGCAGGCTTGCTGTGGCCGCGATTGGCGCAAGTGACCTCGCACGAAGCCAGATCTGTGAGCACGCAGCTCGATGATCAACCGCTCACCTCGCGAGAGAAGGCAATCAACCGAGGCGGTGCCGTTCAGGCGGCGTGCAGACTCCCGCGTTCGGCAGACCTCATCGTTGTGGTTGAGCACGGCGCGGAACTGCGAAACTCAAGACTTGGCGCTGCGGCGGCACAGTTTCTTCAGGAAGCGCAGGGGCTGAACCAGAGTCGAGAGGCCTGGTCGGTACTCGCCGCGCAGTTGGATTGGTCAGAATCGGAGACGTTTGATCAACTGCTCGGCGGACGTGTCTCGTTGGTTTCAAGAGCATCTGCCGACGGAAAGACCATGCTGTGGGTTCTGCTGAGCGATGTGTCTATCGACACGGATATTCGGCTGAAGCAGCGACTTGAATCCGCGCAGCGGTCGATCGATCAGGGTCACCAGATCCTGTCCATTGAGAAGGGCAAGTACGAACTGACTAGCCATCGACACACCACCATCTCATCGACGTCGGGCACTTCGCCCGCAGCAAACAGCCGCGACGATCGAACTGTCACGATTGTGCTTGGACCGACAGGGCAGAGCGAGCTCTTTGATGAACTGGTCGCGATGCTCGCGCAAGGCGCGAAAGACCCCCTGACCGGGACCGATGTGCTTGAGGTGGCGGGCGCGGCGGGTGAGGCTGAAGTTTTGGTGCTTGGCCGCCTTGTGGGCGGTCCTACCCAATCGAAAGACAACACCGACCTCTGGTCCCGGTTCTTTATGTTGGCCGGGCGCAGGTCTGATCCACTCGGGGCAGAGCTCGAAGCGCGGTTCGTCTACCGCGATCCCTCGCGGCGTGAGTCCAATCTCGCGATCAAGCCGACGTCCGACGCTTCCTTCCGGGCACTCTCATCCGATGCACTGCTCACGATCGTGCAGGCCGCACACATGCAGGATATCCTTGGAGTTCGCAACTCAGCGATTGACTTTCTGCGAGAGCTTCCCCTCACGCTGCCCGATGGCTCCGGACCACTCATGGGCTTGCGGCAGACCTTCTCGCTCCGACGCGTGGGCGAAAGCTCAACCACGGCCAAAGGCTCCGATGGCTCCAGCGTGCCAATCACACGTTGTGCCGCCATGCTGGCCCTTGAGACCACCTCGCCACCTAAACTCGCCAGGCTTCTTGATGGGTCAATCGCACGGTTTGTCCATTCTCTCGAGCAAGGATCGGGAATGCAGCAACCGATCCCGTTCAACTTTCTCGGAAAGATGCCGGAAGTGACGCGGCTCCTGCCAGTCCGGATGGGCGAGGGCAACCTGCTTCGGCTCTTCACCACCGATCCGGTTGCCTTTGCGTGGTCATATCCCACGGCCGATGATCCAGACAGCGGCGATGTACACGGCTGGTGGGTGTTGACCATCGCACCGATGCCCGATGGTCAGGAGGGGCTGCCAGGCGAGATTCACCGCGACGCCTCCAAGGCGGTTCTCTCGAACGGGATCGCGGGCCAGCTCAAGCGCTGGATCTGGCTCGGAGCGGCTCGCCCGGTCGAAGTTGAGAAGCTGCTTCCATCACTTATCCCCGACATCGCTGGCGTCAGGAGCGCGATGAAGCGTTTCGAGACCCTCAAGATCGAGCTCTCGATCAGTGAGTCTGGTGATATCCAGGGCGATGTTGGTCTGCGGCTCGCCGACACCAAACCCTGAAGCACATTGCCCGACTTTGGTGTGGCATCCGGGTTGCGACCCACCGTTTGTTCTCATCCCTGAGAACACCTGGAGGCGCAAGCCGTGCTCATCGATCGTGACTCCCACGACATATTCGCGCCTGAAAGCGCAACATCCGCGGTCGAACACGCCGCAGGTCAGTTGCTCACCCATCTGCCCGCCGATCAGGCTCTGGGCCTGCGAATCCTCTCCATGGCCCGCGCCGCGGCGGGCATGCATATGGCCGCGAGTGTAGAGACGACCTCGGAGCGATGGAGCATGAATACTTCGCAGGCCAGGGGCTTGGGGCGTGAGGTTGCGCCATGAGTTATGGCTACAACCTTGCCGCATCCGGGCTTCTGACCGCCATGTTTCGACAGGATGTTGCGGCCAACAATCTGGCCAACGTCGAAACGGTGGGCTTTAAGCCGGATCGATCGTTCACGATTCCGCGCGAAGCGGCGAGGGTTGAAGACCGACTCTTCGATCTGCCTTCCAACAAGCTGCTTGAGCGGCTTGGGGCGGGCGTACTGCTCGGCCCGACGAGGACATCGTTCGAGCAGGGTGCGCTGAATCGAACGGGCAATCCCTTTGATGTCGCGATTCGTGGGGATGGGTTTCTGATGGTCGGGCTCAATGGTGGTCGGAATCAGGAAAATGTCAGGTTCACCCGCGACGGTCGCTTGACGCTCGATAAACATGGCACATTGGTCACCGTGACCGGTGGGCACGCGGTGCTTGATGAAAACTCGCGTCCGATCACGCTCGACCAGACATCGCAGGTTGAGATTGCCAGCGATGGAACGATCGTTCAAGATGGTTCGGCGGTTGCAAAGCTGAAGGTTGTGGATGTGCCGAACAAGGCCCAGTTGCGGAAGGTGGGCGAGAACCTTCTCGCGCCGACCGCTGGCGCCGTTCTCTCGACCGTTCCGGCATCGGGTGAGGTTTTGCAAGGTCACGTCGAGCACTCGGCGGTCGATGCCATTCGGGCCATGATGGCCGTGCAAAGCGCGGCGAGCGCGGTCGCATCGAGCTCCCGAATGCTCTCCATTCACGATGAACTGACCGGACGGCTCATCAACACGCTCGGCCGGCCAAGCGGCTAATCGCACCCGGAGCAGTCGCCGTTGACGAACTACTGACTTCACAGCATCTCTCCGCGACGGTTCATCCAACGAACCGTGCATTCCTGACCCGGGCAAACAAAAGAAGCACCAATGGCCATTATCTCACTGCAATCCGCCGCGTCGGGCCTGAGCGCGCTGAATACCGCGATGGATGTCATTTCCAACAACCTCGCGAACGTCAACACGGCGGGCTTTCGCTCAAGCCGGGCGAACTTCCAGGATCTGCTGTACCTCGAAAGGGCCCAGCCGGGTGTTCGCAACGCCAACAATGATGAACGCCCGACCGGGCTTTACATCGGCCTTGGAACCAAGGTCAGCGGAACGCAGTTGAACTTCGATCAAGGTTCCCCGATCAAGGGGAACAAACTTGATCTGATGATTGAGGGCAAGGGGTTCTTCCGCGTGGCGGTTCAGGATTCACTCGGCCCGAGCGGCATCGCCTTTACGCGAGCGGGCCAGTTCACGCTCAACTCAGATGGCGAGATGGTGATGGCGACCGATCAGGGGCGAAGGCTTGATCCGCCGGTGACGATCGACGGTGATGTAACCGATATTCAGATTGATTCCAGCGGCCAGATTTTCGTGCAGCGGCCCGGGCAGGCCGAACCCGAACTGGTTACTCAACTCACAACGAGCAACTTTGTGAATCCGACCGGATTGAAGTCGATCGGCGAGAATCTGTTTGTGGAAACCGGGGCCAGTGGACCGCCCATCGATGGAAACCCGGGCGAGGATTCGTTCGGGCAGATTGTTCAGGGTTACTACGAGAGCTCGAACGTCGATCCGACAAGCGAGCTCATTCATCTGATCCGTGTGCAGCGGGCCTTCGAGATGAACTCGAACACCATCCGTGCGGCCGATGAAGCACTCAGGACAATCGCACAGCTTCGCAGATAATCCGTAAAACCGGCCGCTTGCGCTCTGGCACGCGCGTTGCGTTCTGCAACAGGATCATGCTTCAACGCTTCATCCTCGCGCTCGCGATGCTGTGGGTTCCAACCTACGCAACCGCTCAGACAACCATTTCGATACGTCCATCGGCAAGGCTTGCCACCGATGCGCAGCAAGTGCGCCTCGATGACATCGCCGACATCACGCCGCACGATGCGGCGCTTGCGGAAACGATTGTTCTTGACAACCTTTCACGGAGTGATGGACAGGGTTGGATCAAGATCGATACGGAATCGATCCGTGCCGCGCTTGAAGGGACGCACATCAACTGGGGCAAGACTTCGATCCGTGGCGGCACGTGTACAGTTCGACTGAGCGAGGCCAAGTTGGCCACCCGTGAGGTGAAAAGCACACGTTCGACCGCCGCCACGCAGCCCACCACCGTTGAACTTTCCGGGCCGGTCACCATCAAAACCATGGTAACCGCTCGCCTCGCGGCACTGTACAAGGTCGAGGCCCATCAACTCAAGCTCGGCTTTGATGGGAGCGATGCAGGATTGCTGAGCACACTTGTCGGAGATCGAGAAGTCGAGATCGAGCCGGGTGGTCTTGGCACCTCGACCCGACTCCCGATCAACATTACGTTGTATGAAGGTGATCGGGTGGTCGTCTCAGGGTCGATCCGTGTTGAGGCGATGGTGTATCGCCCGCAGGTGACCGCGGCGATGACGATCGAACGAGGCCGGACCATCACCGATGATCAGCTCAGCATCATCGAGCGCTGGCAATCGCCGGGAAGCAAACCCATGGTCTCGGCAGACGAACTTGTAGGAGCCATCGCGAGAAAGCGAATCGCTTCGGGCGAGATCATCGAGGCGGGCGACGCCGAACCTCCGCTGGCGTGCAAGCGGGGTGACACGGTCTTTGTGCATTGTGTGAGCGGAAATGTGGTGGTCAAGATCAAAGCTCGCGCCATGGCATCGGCACGTGACGGCGAGCTTGTGAAACTGAAATCCGATTCGTCCGCCGAGCCATTTCTGGCTCGAATGTCCGGACGTGGCCGCGCGGTGCTGCGAGTTTCGGGCGATCCAGAGGGTGAGCTCGACACGCCAACCATGAGCGGACCTACGGAAGTGCCGGCGGTCTCGCCGACATCGAAAGGGAATCAACGATGACCCGGACCATGAAACTGTTCGCACGGGCAACCATTGTCCTTGGACTCAACGTTGGCTTCGTCGTTCCTTCGTTCGCCCAAAGCCTGATGGAAGAATCACAGGATCGGCAGGCGCCGGTCTCGGCACCAGGCACAGCACCGGCACCGGCAGGAACAGCTGTTCCGACCGCCGCGCCACTGGTTGCCGCGCCGCCCAAGAGCACAACCGGCGAACGACTTCAATCACACAGTTTGTTTGCTGTGGTTCCTCCCAAGGCCAGAACGTATCAGAAGCATGATCTTTTAGAGGTCATCATCAATGAATCAAGCGTCGAGAAGATGCAGCAATCGCTCGATACGAAGAAGAACTACGACACAAGTGCCCAACTCACCGATTTTCCCTCTCTTGAAGCACTCATTGAGGGACAACTGAGAAACAACCCAGCCTCGAAACTGCCCGCCAAGATCGGTTTGAAGTCGAATGACAAGTGGAAGGGTGAAGGCGATTATCAGCGCAAGGACAACCTCACCGCGCGCCTGAGCGCCAAGGTTGTGGATATCAAGCCGAACGGCACACTCGTCGTCGAAGCCCGTGAATCGCGGCAGCAGGGTGAAGAGACGTACACACTCGTGCTCTCAGGCACATGCCGGTCTGAAGACATCACCAAGAACAACACGATTCAATCGAGCCAGCTCGCCGACCTCAATATCCGCATCGACCACGAGGGGCAGGTGAAGCGTGCAGCGGAGAAGGGGTTTATATCCCGGTTCTTTGATGCCATTTTCAACTTCTGATGCCCGCGAATGCTGGCATTGAAGTTGCGATCCGCCATGTGGAACATGGTTCGCCGAAGCAGGATGTCACACATGACACGACTTGGATCGATGATTGCCGCGGTCTTTGCGCTCGCCGGAGCGGTCTTTGCGCAGTCACCAAATGTGCCGAGCGGTGCAGCACCACGGCCCCGTCGTGAGAACCCCGCCATCAGCATCCAGGACCTTGTCCGGATCGATGGCCAGTCGGGATCGTTCCTTCGTGGTGTGGGCATTGTTACCGGACTGAACAAGACCGGCGACAGCGCGGCGGAAATGCTGCTCGCCCGACCGATGGCCAAGGTCTATGAAAACAACGGTGTGCAAGTTGCGGAACTGAAGGACCTGGCGAAGGGGAAGTCGGCCGCGATTGTCACGCTTTCGGCTGAGATTCCTGAAGAGGGAGGACGGAAGGGCGATCGGTTCGACATCTTTGTGCAGGTTTCGCACAGCGCGAGCAGCCTCAAGGGCGGATGGTTGATCATCAGCCCGGTTCTTCACCCGCTGCCCGACATGCCCGACCCGGTCTTCGGATACGCCGCAGGACCGATCGTCATCGAAGAGACCGAAGTGCCGACGGTTGGTCGGATACGCGGCGGACTGCAACTGATCAAGGACATCAAGCGGCGCACACCGATCAGCGACAGCTTTGATCTCATCGTGCGGCCGCATTATCGCGGGTTTCCGACGACACGGATGTTGGCGACCGAGATCAACGGCATCACCGCTGATCTTGAGAACAACGATGAAGCCTCCACACAGATCGCTTCGGCGATTGATGACACCGTCGTGCGGGTCATCATTCCCGAGCAGGAGCGTGGGAACCCCTCAAACTTCATTGCGAGCGTGATGACCAAGAGGTTCAGTCCGTCGCTGATGAAACTTCCGGCACAGGTGATTGTGAACGATCGCAAGGGAACGATTATCGTGACGGGTGATGTCGAGATTTCTGCCGTGACGATCGGGAGTGATCGGCTGGTGATCACGACAACCACGCCGCCACCTTTGGGCACCGCGCAAGACCCGCTGGTCTCGCGCACCAACTGGACCGAGTTTGGTTCAACAAGCACAAACGCAGAACGGGCAAGAATCGGTGACCTGCTGGAAGCGTTCAAACAACTGAACGTTCCGGTTCGCGAGCAGATCGACATCCTCGCGCAGATTCATCAGACAGGGCGGTTGCACGCTCGATTCGTGCGTGATTGATACAACCACTCATCCGCAGAGTTCGAGCGATCCGAGAACGCACACCCATGAATGACGCAACTTCCATCTCAGCAACTTCGAGCCTAGTCGCAACAGCGGATCGGTTTCTTGCCGCTCCGATGCAGCGTGATATCTCGCAGCAGGACTTTTCATCGGTGCTCTCACGATCTCGAAATGATGTTGAGAAAACCGTGGAAGAACAGGCCCGCGCAGGTGCGGAGCAGTTTGTTGCCATCGCCATGATTCAGCCGCTGTTGAAGCAATGGCGTGAATCAAACGCAGCGGCACCGCCCTTTGCACCATCGCAGGGCGAGAAGCAGTTTCAGTCGCTCTTCGATGGCCAGATCGCTCAGCAGATCGCACGAGCCTCACGATTCCCGCTGGTTGAGCGTGTGGCCGAGCAACTGCTCTTGCGCACCAAGAAACCTGGGCCAGCTGCGCCGACCGACGGTGAATCACGCAAACAGACGACACCCCAGCCCAGTTTGGAGGCCATGATATGAGCCTTGCGAAATCCACACCCCGTTCAACCGTGCCCGCACCTGATGCCCCCCCCCCCACTCTCGCCGCTGCGGCCGAAAGGCTGGACAGTGTTCTGCGGCAACTCGTGGTCGAGCATGAGGAACTGCTCAAAATAGCGGGTCTTCACCGGAGTGCAATCGCCCATGCCGATGCACGGTTGATGTCGGAATGCCTGAATGCGCAAGCAATCGCGGCGGCCAGAATCGGCGAGCTTGAGAAGCTTCGCCAGTCGGCCGTGGCCCAGTTCACAGGAACCATCCGGAGCATGGGGCCGATCGCCCCTGCACCCGTGAGCGGAAGAGGTCCAACGACCTTGAACACTTCTGGTCCGCGTGTCACCATCGCTCAGCTCGCCAAGCTGCTCTCTGACCCGATGCGAACTCGGCTGCTTTCGGCCGCCGATCTGCTTCGCGATGTGCTGAACCGTCTTCACCGTGAACACGCCGCGATCAAGTCCGCGGCCGAATCACTCTCGGCACACATGGAAGGACTTATGCGCCAGGTCTGCCGCGGGCTTTCGCACGCGGGTACGTATGCCAGAACCGGCAACGTCGATGCTTCGGTGACCGTGACAACGGCACTGGACATCAGAAGCTGATTTCGGGAGCGACGACTCGTGTGTGGATGAACCGAGCGATCTCTGGCACGCCGCTTGCGTCGAGAAACCTATGGGCCTGAGCAGCAGTCTCCAAATCGGACGTAGCGCACTGACCGCGAGCCAGGTGGCGTTGCAGGTCACTGGCAACAACTTCGCCAATGCATCCACGCCCGGCTACTCACGGCAACTCATCGGCTTCGCCCCCAATCTTGACAGCCGCGAAGGTGGCTACTTTCTCGGTCGCGGTGTCGGCATCAGCGGAATTACGCGTCAGGTCGATAACGCTTTGCAGGCACGGTTGTGGACGGGGTTGTCAGAAGAGAACTATTCTGCAACGGTCTATCAATCGCTGGCAACCGTCGAAGCCACGCTCAATGAACTTACCGAGAACGATCTTTCCAGCGAGTTTTCAAGGTTCTTTGATTCATGGAGTCAACTCGCAAACAGTCCGGATCAGGATGGTCGCCGCTCACTGGTGATTCAGCAGGGGCGCACCCTCTCGGCCAGTGTGCGGGCGCTTCGATCCGACCTCACCGAGCTGCGAACTCAGATCGACAGACAACTCTCATCGAGCGTGCAGGCGGCCGACAACCTGCTCACGCAGATCGCGGATATCAACGCGGCCATCGTGAATGCCGAGGGTGGTTCCTCAACCGCGAACGGCCTGCGTGATCAGCGCGACACATTGGTGGGCAAACTCAGTCAGTTGATGGATATTTCGACCGTCGAGCAGCCGAGCGGAACACTCGATGTTCTGGTAGGTTCGACACCGGTGGTGTTGGCGGGAGTCTCACGCGGGCTACAGCTCAGGCGCGAAACTGTCGATGGTGAGGTTCAGGTCTCGGTCGCCATCCGCGAAGATAACACCGAGCTTGACATCTCTTCGGGCTCGGTCGGTGCTCTTCTCAATGAACGAACCGAGACCATCGACCGCACGATTGAGAATCTAGATACGATCACAAGCCAGTTGATCTTTCAGGTCAACCGTGTTCACAGTTCGGGCTACACCAAGCTGCCCCTGACCTCGCTTACAGGCACCCAGCGTGCGCCGAGCGCCGACACAACTCGAGCCCTCAACGACCCGGCCAACGCAACTTTCGCCAATCTGCCGTTCAAGGCGACCAATGGCGGATTCCTGATCACCGTGACCAACAGCGTGACTGGTGCCAGCGAGACCGTGCAGGTCGAAATCGATCTCGATGGACTCGACAGTTCCGGTGCTTCGGGCTTTGGTGACGATTCCTCGATCGCCACAATCGTCGCATCGCTCGATGCGATCGACAGCATCACCGCATCGGTCAACCCCGATGGCACACTGCGAATTAGTGCCGATTCCGGCTACAAGTTTGCATTGAGTGAAGACAGTTCGGGAACGCTCGCGCTGCTCGGCCTCAACACGTTCTTCTCTGGTTCCGATGGCACCAACATCGCCGTTCGCGAAGCGCTGCACAACAACCCCGGCCTGCTCGCCGCGGGACAGAACATTGCCGGCCAGCCGACCGACAACGGTGCCGCGCTTGCGATCCTCGGGCTCAGTGACCAGACCAACGAAGCACTCGGTGGCCGGTCCATCACCAACAGTTGGCTCGACACGGCCCAGAATGTCGGCGCACGAACGGCCGCCGCGGGAAACCGGGCCGAATCCAGCAGCCTCGTCCGTCAGAGTCTCGATGCGCAACGCTCGGCCGTCAGCGGAGTAAGCATTGATGAAGAGTCCATCAACCTTCTCAACTATCAGCGTCAATATCAGGGCGCGGCTCGATTCATCTCGGTGATCGACGAGCTTACGCAGACACTCTTGAGCCTTGTGGGCTGAGTCACCATCAAAGCCCGTGCAGCAACCCATCCGCGTCCCTCAGCAACCCACCATGTCCGCCATACCCGCCAATCTCACACGAGTGCCCAACCTGCTTTCGAGCCAGTTGTTGCTCTCGAATATCAACCGGACCAACGTTGGTCTTGTGGGTGTGCAGAATCAGTTGGCAACCGGGTTGTCGGTCAGCCGCTTCAGCGACAACGCCATCAGTGCCTCGGCCATCTCTGCGCTGCAAGACCGGCTTGAACGCACATCGCGTAGACTCGACAATCTCAAGAACGCCCAAGGTTCACTCAATTATCTGGACAGCTCGCTCGGCGATGCCTCCAGCCTTATCCTCGAAGCCAAGAACATCGCCTCCGACCAGATCGGTGTCACATCCGACACAGCCACCAGGCAGACGCAGGCCGTTGTTGTTGATGGGATGATTCGAAGCCTGCTCACGCTGGCGAATCGTGAGACCAACGGGCTTTACATCTTCGGGGGGTCTACAGCGACGCGAGCGCCTGTTGACGAGATTCGCGGCGGTTTCCGCTATGTTGGCCGGGGCTCGGGCCTTCTTGCCGATCTCGATGCCGCCGACGATATCCCCATCACCATCGGCGGTGATAACGCTATCGGCACCACCTCCGCACGACTCCGATCACCGGTTGACCTGAATCCGTGGATCAATGGTGAGACTCTACTCGCCGATCTCCGAGGCGGACGCGGCCTCGGCATTTCTCCGGGCGAGATTCAGTTTTCGTTCGATGGTGGACCCGCATCCAGCGTCGATCTCTCTGGTGCGTACACCGCGCAGGATGTTGTCGATCGGCTCACCGCCGCCATTCAGGAATATGAGGCCGACAATGGTGTGACGATTCTCGGCGCAGGCGGTATCGGCTATTCCGTCGGCGCACTCAGCTTCGATGTGGTCGGAGGTTCGCCCGCCCCGCAACTGGTCTTCTCAGATGCCGGAAACGGAACGACCGCGGCCGACCTTGGCCTTTCGCAGCAGGCGTTCGAGACCGCAACACCGCAGGGAACCAATCTCGACCCGGAACTGACTCTTCTCACGCCGCTTAGCTCGATTCCGGGGCTGACAATTCCTCCTGAATCCATCCGATTCCGCTTCACTCGGAACGATCAGTCGCAGATTGTTGATGTCGATCTCTCCAACGCGACAACCATCGATGATCTGCGAAGCATCATTCAAACGGCCGTGCCGGGTGTGCGTGTTGAGATCAATCAGGATGGGCGCGGGCTGAACATCTTCAACGAGGTTTCAGGCCCGGCGATGTCGATCGAGGAAGTTCCCGGTGGCGTGGGCACAGCCACCCAGCTTGGTATTCGATCAATGTCCGCAGACACGGTTGTCTCCGACTTCAACTCCGGTCGCGGCGTGCGGATCGTCAATGGCCAGGTCGATCCGACGAGTGGCCTGGTTTCGCCCGAACTCAACACCGACTTTCGAGTGACCCTCGGAAACGGGCAGCAGTTTGATGTGGATCTGCGCCCTGAAGATCTCTCCACCGTGCAGACCGTGATCGACCGAATCAACCAGCAGTTCACCGATGCGCTCGGTCAACCACCTCTGAACTCGTCGGCCCCCGCGCTCACCGCGGGCGATTTTTCAGCCGGCCTGACCGATGGACAGAACGGGATCGCCTTCACACAAACGGTTGCTGGCAGCCCCATCAGCGTTGAGAAGCAGAACAACTCGGCCGCGGCGCAGGATCTTGGCCTTGCAAACGGCACCTACGACGCTGGAAGCGCAACATTGATCGCGCAAGATCGAGCGGCGGTGCGCGTCGAGAATCTGTTCACGGCACTTCTTGATCTGCGCGACGCTCTTCGCAACGACGACAGCACTGGCATAACACTTGCTGGAGAACAACTGACCAAGGGTGTCGATCGTCTCGCCGCCACTCGCGCACTTGTGGGTGTCTATGCCAACCGGGTCGAACGCTCGGAGGAACGGCAGACGGATCGACAGGTGTTTGACCAGAGTGTCCGTCTTGGACTGGAAGGTCTCGACTACTCGGAAGCATCGATCCGATTCACCCTGCTTCGGACTCAGCTTCAGGCCGCGATGACCAGCGGGGTTCAATCGCAGAACCTCAGTCTTCTTGACTTTCTGGGCTAACCCTCAGAACCGTCGCTTCAGGCATTCGTCCCACCCACCCACCCCCCCCCTCCCGTCATGGCGGATCGGTGAGCGGGCTTGAATGATGAATCATCCGGTATTGGAGCCGGAAGCGACAGATTGTGCAGAGACAAGTTAGGCGTATCGAGCACACAGGCCACAAACGCGGAGCGTAATGATGCAAGTGCGAACGACGAGATTCGGCAGCGTGGAGATTGCGGAGGACCGTGTCATCACGTTCCCCAAAGGTCTTCTTGGTTTCAGCGAACAAAGAAACTTCTGTTTGCTCGAGCCTCAGGAGGACTCGGCCTTCTTCTGGCTTCAATCGCTCGACGATCCAACGCTGGCCTTCGTGGTCACCGATCCGTCGTTCTTCGTACCAGACTATTCAGTGCCCATCCGCGCCGAGCGGCTCGCGGATCTCAGCATGAGCAAGCTGGAAGATGCCCAGGTGTTCGTCATCGTCAACAAGATTGATGGGGCCCTCACCGGTAACCTCCAGGGTCCGCTGGTCATCAACACCCTTTCCCGCAACGGCGAGCAGTTTGTGCTCGCCGAGAAGCGCTGGACCACCCGTCACCCGCTGATCACTCTCGGAGTCAAGCAGCAGAACCAGCCGCAGAAGGCCATGTCGGCCTGAAGCACGCACAACACGATCTACCGGCAACGACTTCACTACGCTTTATGCCCTCGCGGCATTCCCGGGTCACGGATGACCCCGGAGCCGCAACGGCCGGAACACAGGATTCAATACCTGATCCGGCCGCGCCCGCCCGACCCGAGGATGGAGCCGACCCATGCTGGTTCTCTCGAGACAGCGCGACGAGACAATTATGATCGGCGACGAGATTGAGATCACCGTCGTCGATATCCGGGGCGACAAGGTTCGATTAGGAATCACCGCTCCCACCAAGATCTCCGTTCACCGCAAAGAGGTCTACGAGGCCATCAAGGCCGAGAATCAACGTGCGGCGCAGATCAACAACACCGACCTGCCCGTGCTGCGGCAAGCCTCCGCGCATGGCCCACAAAGACTCCGCACCCGCTCACCGGCCGGATCACTCTCGCCCTCCAGACTGCGACCACCCGGCCAACTGCCGGGACAGCACCCTGGAGAGCAGATCCCACCCGGCAGCCTTGGTGGAGCGCAGACCGCATGACCTCAGCACAGAACCATCGATCTCCATTGAATCGCGTATACCCCGCTTTGGCCCGCATGTCGCGTGCTAGCGTGCTTCCGACCTTTCAAACACGTGTCGCCCGACGGATCGGCGCGGCCCAACTGACGACCGCTCTTACGACGGCCTCAGCCTCAATCACGGAGGATTGCAATGGCTAGGATCAACTCGAGTATCCCAAGCCTGATCGCTCGTGCGAATCTCAATCGCGCCAACTCGGACCTCGAGGTTCGACTTCAGCGACTGGCAACCGGACTCAAAATCAATCGTGGCGCGGATAATCCCGCCGGGCTGATCGTCTCGGAGCGGCTTCGCTCCGAAGTCTCCGGCCTCAACCAGGCCGTAGACAACTCGGACAGGGCAAGCTCGGTCATCGCCACCGCCGAAGGTGGGCTGGCCGAAGTCAGCGACCTGCTCAGTTCCATCAAGGGACTGGTGGTCGAGGCCGCCAACACCGGCGCAACTTCCGATGAAGAACGCAAGGCCAATCAGTTGCAGATAGATTCGGCCATCGAATCGATCACCCGCATCTCCAACAGCGTGTCATTCGGCGGCCTGAAGCTGCTGAACGGCTCGCTCGACTACATCCTCTCAGGGTTGCAGGGATCGGACATCAACAAGGCCACGATCCACGGTGCCAACTTCTCCGGGCAGGACAACATCCAGGTCAATGTCGAGGTTATCAACTCGGCACAGACCGCTTCGCTCTTCCTCTCCGCGCCGACCGGCACCTGTCTCTCCACAGTCTCGCTTGAGATTGCCGGCCCTCTGGGTGTGCAGACCCTTCAGGTCCTCTCAAATCAGTCGCTCAATGCCGTCGTTGACGGGGTCAACGTCTTCCGCCAAGCCACCGGCCTGTCGGCATCACTCATCAATCCATCCAATGCCACCAGCGGCCTCCGGTTTGATGCGATTGAGCTTGGCTCGAGCCAGTTCGTTTCCGTGAAGCGGCTCAACGAGCCCGCCGGTGGCGGCTTCTTCAGGACCTTCGCTGTCGCAAACGATGGCAACCGCGGCACTGTCTCGTTCTCCGACACCGCCTTCGTAGCTTCTCTCACCGAAGCGAACCGTGACTCCGGACGTGACGTTACGGCGGTCATCAATGGCAACGTCGCTACCGGAAACGGCCTCACACTCTCGATCGAGAGCCAGACTTCCCTCTCCCTCGAACTCATCCTCACCGAATCGCTCGGCACAACCAACGCCGCGACATCGACCTTCTACGTGACCGGAGGCGGTGCCCTCTACCAGCTTGGTGGTGAGATCAACGCCGCCCAGCAGACCAACATCGGCATCCAATCGGTGGCGGCCAGCCGGCTGGGCGGCACGCTCATCGAAGGAACCCTCCAGTTCCTTTCGAGTATCCGCTCCGGTGGAGACAACGACCTCAGGTCCGAGAACTTCGAGAACGCCTCGAAGGTGCTCTCGACTGCGATCGACGAAGTTGCCATCATCCGAGGGCGTTTGGGAGCGTTCGAGCGGAACACCCTTCAAACCAACGTCCGCTCGCTTCAGGCTGCGATCGAGAACCTGACCTCCAGCGAATCACGCATCAGAGACACCGATTTCGCCGAGGAAACAAGCAGTCTGACTCGTGCTCAGATTCTCTCCAGCGCATCAACCAGCGTCCTCGCACTCGCCAATCAGCAGTCTCAGCAGGTCCTCCAGCTTCTCGGCTAGCCCCGACAGTCTGGATCAACTTGAGACAAAGTACCGAGTATTCATCAAGTTCTTTACACGATCCCGGCCCATGCCGGGATCGTTTATTTTTCCACTTACCTGAATTTCTTACACGTGACCCCTCCCGGACTCAACCACCACCTAAACCTTGCCGATGCACTCTGCGGCACGCACTCGCGGTCTGACAGACCGGGTGAGCGAGCAACGTCCGGTACGGAAGCCGGACGTTCAGGCGTTCCGTTTCAACGGACGCCCGACAAGGGGATGACCGCCTCGTAACGCGATCATCGGTCCACCACGGTTTGGCTCAGGCCTGTGTGCCTGAACGCCTGCAATGACTGCACGGAGGTTTCCCACATGAGTCGTATCAATACCAACATCCAATCTCTTATTGCCCAGCGCAACCTGGGCCAGAACAACAAGGCACTGGATCAGTCGCTCGAGCGATTGAGCACCGGCCTTCGCATCAACCGCGGCAAGGATGATCCTGCCGGTCTGATCGCGTCTGAAAACCTGCGTTCAGAAAAAGCCTCTCTGAGCGCCGCGATCACCAACGCCGAACGCGCCGATCAGGTCGCGAACATCGCCGAAGGTGGTCTTCAGGAAGTCAGCGGTCTTCTCGTCGAACTTCAGGGATTGATCACCAACACCGCCAACGACACCGGACTGTCGAGCGCTGAGAAGGAAGCGAATCAGCTCCAGATCGACTCGATCCTCCAGACGATCGACCGCGTCGCCGGTGCCACATCGTTCCAAGGCAAGAAGCTGCTCAACGGCAACCTTGACTACAACACATCCGATGTTGATTCGGGCGTCTCCGACTTCCGCGTCAACGGTGCCAAGCTCGCGTTCGGCGACGATCTTGATGTTTCCGCGATCGTCACGACCTCAGCCCAGAAGGCCGGCGTCGTCCTCTCAACCAACGGTGCTTTGAACCTCAACAATGGTGTGAACTCAGCGTTCACCATCGAGATCAGCGGCAGCCTCGGCTCACGCCAGTTGCAGTTTGCCTCCAGCACGACGGTGCAGAACATCATTGATACCATCAACACCTTCACCGATGTGACCGGCATCGCCGCCGAGTCGGTCACCGGTACCTCCGCCATCAAGCTGGCCAGCGAAGCCTTCGGCTCTGCCGAGTTCGTCTCGGTTCGCGTCATCGATGAAGCGAACATTCAGGGTACCGGCGTCGGTATCTACAGACTGGGATCGCAGGCCTTCAACACGATCGACGCCGCATCGGGTACCGACTTCAGCAATGTCAATGCCGCCAACGGCATCCGTGACACCGGTCAGGATGTCGTCGCCACCATCAACGGCATCGTTGCCACGGCGAACGGCAAGACCGCACGCATCAACACCGACTTCCTTGATGTTTCGGTCACCTTCGACGATGCAACGGCCCAGACCCGCGCGACCGTCAATGCCTTCACCATCACTGGTGGTGGTGCCGCCTTCCAGCTCGCCGGCACCGTCGATATCGCCGGCAAGGTTTCGATCGGCATCGCCGACATCGCGACCCGCAAGCTCGGCAACTCAAACACCGGCTACCTCTCCGACCTCGCCAGCGGCAAGGGCAAAAATGTTGTCGATGGCGATCTCACCGCCGCTCAGAAGATCGTTGATGAAGCCATCGATCAGGTCTCCAGCCTCCGTGGTCGCCTCGGTGCCTTCCAGAAGAACACCGTTGGTGCAACCATCCGCAGTCTGAACATCTCCCTTGAGAACACGACCGCGGCCGAAAGCTCCATCCGCGATGCCAACTTCGCTTCCGAAACCGCGTCGCTGACGCGAAACCAGATCCTCGTCTCGGCTTCGACCAACATTCTGGCTCTGGCCAACCAGCAGCCCCAGTCCGCTCTCCAGCTCCTCGGCTAAACCGAGAACTCACGAAAGCCCAAGCTCACCCTAACCACCGCCCCGAGGATCATCCTCGGGGCGGTTTTCTCTTTGTCCCGACGCCATCGCGTCAAGCTGACCCACGAGTCGCATCAAGTCTGAAAGACTCTTCAGTTCAATCAAAAATGCGACAAACCCGCCGATCTGCGCAAGCGCAGTCAGCGCGTGTGCCTTCCCGACCGATAGGTATCTGCGGCGCGCTCATGTGACCATACAGTCCGCGTTCCGCCGCGCAGCATCAAGGAGGCCCCGATGTTTTCACCCGCACGCACACGTTCCCGTTCCGCAACAACCCTCAGCGCAACCGCCCTCACCCTCTTGCTTTCCACGGGTGTTGTGGCCGCACCGACCGGTCCGCGCGTCGGTCGCTCCGGACTTGTGCAACAGGAGCTCATCCTCAACTGGGGTGGCCAACCCTGGCGTGGCAAGGTCGATGTGCAGGTGACCATGTTCGATGCACCCGCCAGTGGTGCGCAGGTCGGTCGCACGATCGAAGTTTTCGGCATCGACCCCAAAGACGGGTACGCCGAAGTCCCCATGAACTTCGGGCCAAACTGCTTTGACGGACATCGTCGTTACCTCGAAGTCGGTGTTCGCTCCGTCAACACACCAAACTACGTAAAGGCTCCGTTCCGCAGGAAGTCCGCGTCGCCGGCATGGCTCAATACGCCGTCGTCGCGCAGCGAGTGCTCGACCAGGCCGAGGGTCCCCCCGGGCCCGCCGGTCCCGCTGGTCCTGCCGGTCCCGAAGGCCCCGCCGGTGTCGCTGGTCCCGATGGCCCTGTCGGACCCTCAGGTGGCCCTGCCGGGCCGCAGGGCTCGGCCGGTCCTGCTGGCTCCTCTGGTCCTGCGGGCGCGACCGGTCCGGCTGGTGGTGCTGGCCCAGCCGGCCCCGCTGGCGCATCGCTCGCCTCACTCAGAATCGCAACGCTCCGGCAAGGTGCTCTCGACAGCGGTCCCGCCTTCCGGTTCACCTTTAACGCTGGCAGCTCGCCGACCGATCCGGCCTTCGATGGTGAAAATCTTTACATCCCCCTCGTCACTTCAGGGCGCGTCGCCGTCGTCCGCGCTCGCACCGGCACCACCGTCCGAACCGTCGATCTTCTCAACTCGTTCTCATTCCCCGCCAGCGCGGCCTTCGACGGCACCAAAGTCTGGGTCTCCACCAACCAGGGTGTCGCCTCCATCAACACCAACGATGGCAACTTTGAGACCTTCGACTTCGGCGTGCAGAATCGCGGCATGGCCATCAGCAATGGCTATCTATACGTTTGCAGCCCTCCGCTTGGACAGGTCTTCGCGCTCCCCATCAACACTACCGATGGCACCATCGCCCGTTCATGGATCATTCCCACCTGCAACGGCATCGCCGCCGACGCCACCGGTGTCTACGTCTCTTCAACTTCCGCCGGAACCATCTTCCGTATCAACGGCATCAACCCCACCGCTTCTCCCGCGCGCATCACCGGTGGTCAGCCACGCCGCATCGTCATCGCCGGGCCAACCGTCTACGTCGCCGATGGCGCAAGCAACAAAGTCTTCTCCTTCGCGGCCGATGGCACCGGCGGTGTCGTCACCAACCCCCTCGGCCTTTCCGCCGCCAGTTCAATGATCTACGACGGCGAAAACCTCGTGATCGCGACCCAGCTTGGCTCCGTCACCGCCTACTCACTCACCGACCTCACCACCGCTGGTACCGCACAGCTCGACCCCGGCACCGACTTCCTCGGCTTCGATGGGCGCAACATCTGGGTCGGCAGCAGCTTCGGCAACTGGATGGAAAAGCGGTAGTTTCCCCTATTGCTTGCCCACGGCCCTCCCGATCACCCCGACTTTTACCCTGCACCCATCATCCTGCCGAAACTCTCTTCGTGTCCGCCACGAAAGAAGCCACCTCCCCGTCCAAGCCTGCCTCCATCGCCCCCGGCCTCCAAAGTCTGCGGCCAGCGTTTCAATC
>JBBSBC010000050.1:0-20847 GCA_038251595.1 Phycisphaerales bacterium
AAACACGTCCGCTCGTTCAGCCCGGCAAACTTCCGAAGCACATACTCGTCGGAGTTGTCAATAATGATGCGCTGGGCATCAACAAAGGTGATGGTGCCGGCGTTCTTCGCCTTGATCACCATGCCCGAGTTGTGCCCCACCGCCTGCTCCATGCCTGTCGCAATGCACGGGGGATCGATCTTGATCAGTGGCACCGCCTGCCGCTGCATGTTCGAGCCCATCAGCGCGCGGTTGGCATCGTCGTGCTCAAGGAACGGAATCAACGCGGCCGAAACACCGACAATCTGCTTCGGCGCGATATCGATGTACTCGACACTCTCGCTGTCGATTTCCGCCAGTTCGCCATCGACGCGCGCCAGGATCGGTCCCTTCTTGAGCCGTCCATCCTTATCGACGGAGTCCGCCGGTGCAAGCACCGCCTTGATCTCTTCATCGGCGCGAAGCTCAACCAGCTTGCCCGTAAGCTTGCCATCCTTCGCCAGCCGGTAGGGAGTGCGGATAAACCCGTACTCATCAATGCTCGCGTAGATGCCGAGCGAACTGATCAGTCCGATGTTCGTGCCTTCGGGCGTTTCGATCGGACAGATGCGCCCGTAGTGCGATATGTGTACGTCGCGAACCTCAAAGCCCGCGCGCTTGCGGTTCAGTCCGCCCGGCCCGAGGGCCGAGAGCCGCCGCTCGTGAACGAGACTTGAGAGCGGATTGGTCTGATCCACAACCTGCGAGAGCTCGCTCCGACCAAAGAAGAAGTCGATCGCCGAGCTGATGCTCTTGCTGTTGACAAGGTCGGCGATCTTCGCAAGCTCGTCCGGGTCCTTCACGCTCATGCGCTCCTGCACCGTCCGACGGAGCTTGAGGAAACCCTTGCGGAGTTCCTCGACAGCCAGCTCGTCGAGCGTGCGCAGGCGGCGGTTGCCCAGGTGATCGATGTCGTCAACCTGTGCGACCGGCCGTCCGGATTTCGAGTCAAGACGCTTGCTGCGGAGATCCAAAATGTACTGCATAACACGGAGGAAATCCTCCGCACGCAGGAACATCGCGTCTTCCGGAACATTCAGGCTGAACTTGCGGTTGATGCGGAACCGGCCCACGCGACCAAGGCGGTAGCGGTTGTCGTCGTAGAACTTCTCGAGGAACAACTGCTTGGCCTTGTCCACCTGCGGCGGATTTCCCGGCCGTAGCTTGGTGTAGATCTTCAGCAGCGCACGCTCATAGTCATTCGCGGCCTCGAACTGCTCAAGCTTCTCCTCGGCCACGGTGTTCAGGATCAGCGTGTCCGACGGATTCTGAATGATCTTGACCTTCTTGAGGCTCGAGTTGATGATCTGCTCTGCCGCATCGCCGATCTGGCGACCGACATGGACCAGTTCCTCACCCGTCTCGGTATCAATGATGCTCGCCGCCGCCCAGTGCTCCGGCTTCACCTTCTCAACCGTGACCTCGTTCACCTCATAGAACAGGCTGAGGATCGTGTCGGTTGACGCGATCGACTCATCCAGGCAACGCAGGAATGTCGTCGCCGCCAGCTTCGTGCTCTGGTCGATCCGCATCGCCAGAACATCCTTCTTGGTCACTTCGAGCTCAATCCACGAGCCTCGCTCGGGAATGATGCGCGTTGAGTGCAGCGGACGATCGCCTTCGGCACTCACGATCGAGAAGTCCACGCCCGGCGAACGGTGCAACTGGCTCACAATCACACGCTCGGCACCGTTCACGATGAACTCGCCGCCGCCCATCATGATGGGGAACTCACCAAGGTAAATCTCTTCCTCGGTGATGTCCTGGTGCCCCTCGCGCACGAGCCGCACGGCCACCCGGAAGGGCATGCCGAACGTCAGTCGCAGTTCGCGGCACTCGTCCGGCGTATACCGCGCTTCTTCAAGCACGTAGTACAAATACTCCAGCCGCATCGTCCCGTCATAGCTTTCGATCGGGAAGACTTCACGAAGAAGTGCTTCCAAGCCAAAAGACGTATCACGAGAGTCCGGCGATTTGGCGGTTTGCAAAAACCGCTCATACGCATCGGTCTGGATCTTGGTTAGTACCGGGACGGACGTGCCGTCGCCGCGCTTGGAGAAATCGCGCACATTGGTCGCTGCCATCGGAGGCCCTCTGATGGTGAGATCACCCGGCTGGCCGTTGCCGGCCGTCGGTTAGAATTTCGTGAAATACTTGTTGCCGAATACGCCCATGCACCTGCTGTGGTAAAGCGCGACGAATCACCAAGTGTACACCTACAAACTCCTCTAAGCAAGAGGTGTCTATAGGATATCCACCGAGCGCAAACAGAGGGTTCCCCGTGCTTTCCGGGAAACCCTCCGGTTGTTTTGACTTCTCGCCGAGTCAGCCACTCAAGCTGAGCCGGATGCCCAAATCGCCTATAAGCGACTGAGCGACAATGACTTATGCCAACTCGACGGTCGCGCCCTGCTCTTCGAGCTGCTTCTTGAGCTTCTCGGCGTCTTCCTTCGAAATGCCCTGCTTAATAGGCTTGGGGGCCCCATCGACCAGATCCTTGGCCTCTTTCAGACCCAGGCCGGTGACTTCGCGAACGATCTTGATGACCGCGATCTTGTTGCCGCCCGCAGCCTTGAGCACCACATCGAACGTGGACTTCTCTTCTTCCTTCGCGGCCGGAGCCCCGCCCGCAGCGGCCATCATCACCGCGCCACCAGCCGGGGCCTCGATGCCGTACGTGTCCTTCATGTACTTGCCGAGTTCGACAGCATCCTTGAGGGAAAGGGCCGCGAGCTTGTCACCGATTTCCTGAATCGTCATGGGAATCAATCCTTCTAGATCTAGCAGCTTCAACCGAAGCCACGGTCAATCGCCCGAGAGGTTGCGGAACTCTTCCGCTCTTTAACCCGCTAGGAGCCAGTCAGGCGTGGGGGGAAAGTATTGGACCTCACCGACTCAATAGCAAGCCAGCTCGTTCAACACTTGCCTAAAATCTACAGAACCTTTGAAAAGTCGAGCCAGTCCGCACATTCTTGAAGCTGCGCTGGGTATCGGGATCGATTACGCTTTGGACGGGTGGGACTTTCGGGAGCTTGGCATGCATCCGTCATCCGTCACCCGTCATCCGTCATTTGACCAATGCCATCTTCCACTTGCATAGGTGGTTGTTCGGACTTATCGGTCTCGCTTGTTTCCCGTCTGGTGTTCTGGCCGACAACCCAGCGATCACATTGGTCACAGCCGATGGTTGGACGCTCCGAAGTGCCGTGCAAGGCCAAAGTGTTGTCGGCTTTCTCGCGTCCCGCAGTCCGTCCTCCGTACCCGCCCACACGCTTTCGACCGTCTGGTTCAAGCGTCAAGCTGATGGCCAATTTTCCTGGCACGGGTGGACAGGCGAATCGTACATCGTCGCTGGCAAACACGCTGCCACACTCGAAAACGATCCTGACTTGTTCGCACACTTTGAAATCAAGGACAACGGCAATCTGAGCTCATTAGACGAAAGTTCGACCTTCGTCTCGATGAACAAGGGACTAGCTGCCGACGACTTTTTTCAACCGTTGATCGACGTACTTTCGCCAACGCAGGTTGAGACAATCGTACAGGTTGTTGCCAAGGGCGCGATTGGGCTTTCAGCGTCGGAGAAGGTCACGGTCACGCGATGCCCGCCAAATGGAACAGAGCCAGTCCAACCGAGCTCTGGACCTGACAGCAACTCGGAGTTGCAAGCCGATTTGCAACTTCATGCAGCGTTCGTGGAATCATTCGTAGCATAACTGGCTGCGGGTGGATCTCCCGGTGAAGTTCCCACTTCCACGATGGCGCCGCCAGCCCCGGCTTACTCTTATTCGGTTGTGCGAGAGACTGCACGCCCGTCTCAGAAACAAGAGTCGTGAGGATCCCGAACGGCTGCGGACGCGGAGAGCCAATCTTGAACTCGGAAGGTTACTGCGTGCGTGTTTGCTGCGACAAGATCTATACATATGTTACGATTGTCAACCCCTGCACGGGGTATCCGGGCCACCGACGCTTGTCAGCGTAACGAATGCAAATCGAAATGAGATCAGGGCACCCAACGCGAATGGCCAACGCCCGTGATAGTTCCACCGTGGGCTGGATGTCGAATGGCACACAACTTGGCAACCAAACAGCGGTGGCGACGCGCCTGGACGCATACATTGTCCACCGCTTTGGCGATCGCCATCTGTTATTGGCTTACTGTCGGTTGCCTGGTGGTCGAAAAGATGGCCAGGAGTAACGCTTGCGATGACTTTGCAGACTCGATGGCAAGCCATGTTTTCAAAGCGGTTCCCAGCTCTTGCGAGGCTGCCTACCCGCTCATGCCGGGCGGTTTTTGGATCGGCACGTTGCCCCCGAACTGGCGGGAAGATATCACCGGGTACTTTAAAGCCATCAAGATGCGTGAATACCGATTCGTGAATGGAGAAAGCCGACTGGTGCCGGGGTCCGGTTTCCCCACCTCCTCCAGCTTTTATAGCACTGAGTTTGACTCGTTAGAAGTTCGATCGTTCTCGCTCGCAGTTGTCACATGCTCATATCATATATGTTTGCCGTTTTGGGCTTGAGCCGTGCTCAAAGATGCCTAATACGCCCCACGACTTTCTCCACAGCACATAAGGTCTTGTTCGCACTCGGAACTTCGGCGGGCAACGCTCTTGTGTTGTTTTTAGGAATTATAGTAATTATTGCTTTGCCCCGCGTTTGGGCATCCGCCTCCAGCCAGTCTGGAAGCCGCGCGTGGATACAAATAGGCTTTGCCGCACCCAGTTCGTGGGCACTCGCCATGACCTTGTACTTCATAACAGGCATCCACTTGACAAAGGCGATCATTCGAAATCGACTGGCCACGAACCTCTTGGCCGTTGGCAAGGATGAGCCCGACTCAGGTCAAGTGGGCGTGAAATGTTGGAGGTGTGGCTACTCTGCATCTCAACTTGAAACATGCCCGGAGTGTGGCCAAGCCAATCCAGGTGCAGATCCCCGTTTGTACCTCACACCCTTTGGATCTGGTATTGCGCGGCGGTTCTCTAGAAGAAGGCTCGCGGTCTACACGCTTTCACTGCTCATCACTATTGCACTTGCCCCGGTGTGGATCGGCATCACACAAATGCTGATCCACACACTCAGGCAAACTCTACGATAATGCCTGTACAACAATGCGCGTTAGGCGGTGCGAGCGATCGCCTCGCCCTTTTCCAGCTTGGTCTCGATCGCCTTGATGATCCCGGCGATTCCTGCGCCCGGACCCTTGATCTGCGCGAGCAGCTTTCGTCCCGGCCCGAGCAGAATACCAACCGCCTGGCCCAAAGCCTCGACGCGGGTAGGAAACTTGCTCAGCTCTTCGACGCCCTTCCTACCCTTGAACACCGTGCCATCAAGCACCGCGCCCTTGATCTCGACCGTTGGCATCGTGGCGAGAATCGCGACCAGCTCTCGTGAGAGCTCGACCACCGACTGCCCGCCATAGACCACCACGCTCGATCCTTCGAGCAAGGGTTCGAGTGCCGACAGTCCGGTCCCCTTGAACGCCTGCTTGGCGAGCTGGTTCCGAACCGTCGTCATCTTGATCTGCTTGGCCCGCAGCGCGGTGCGCAGCTTGGTGGTGTCAAGTCCATTGACCCCACGCAAACTCACGATCGCCGCGTCCTGAAAGCCTTCCATCCGAACTTTGTAGTCGCGGATGATCATGTCTTTGATTTGCTTTGACATACGTTGCTCCAACCCGCCACAACCGGCGGGCTACCCGACTTACTCGGCCGCGACGGCCTGTGCGATCTTGACCTGAACGCTTGGCGTCATCGCCCCGGCGATCACGCACTTCTTGATAAACACACCCTTGGCCGTGTTCGGGCGCGACTTCTCGATGGTTTGAATGAAATGCTCAAGGTTGGCCGTCAGGTCCGGCGCGGGGAACGACATCTTGCCGATCACCGCGTGGATGTTGCCCCCCTTGTCGTTGCGATACTCAACCTTGCCGGCTGAGTATTCCTTGACCGCCGCGGGCACATCCTGCGTAACGGTGCCGCTCTTGGGCGAGGGCATCAATCCCTTCGGGCCGAGCACCTTGCCGAGCTTCGACACCACACGCATCATGTCCGGCGATGCGACCGCCACATCGAAGTCCATCCAGCCGCCTTCGATCTTGGCAACCAGCTCTTCGCCACCCGCCGCAACCGCGCCGGCCGCGAGCGCCAGCTTGGCAACGTCTTCGCGGCAGAAGGCCACAACCTTCTTGCTCACGCCGATACCCTTGGGCAGGCTGACCGAACCGCGGATCGCTTGATCGGCCTGCGCCGGATCAATGCCAAGGTGCATGACCACGTTGATGGTCATGTCAAACTTGGTGGCTTTGTACTTCTTGACCGCAGCGCACGCATCGGACACCGTGAGGGCCTCCGTGGGGGCGATCTCAAGGTTTGCACGTTGACGCTTGCTGGGCTTTCGTGATTTGCTCATACGGATTAGCCCTCCACCACGACGCCCATGTTGCGGGCCGTGCCTTCGATAATCCGGCACGCTGCCTCCAGCGAACCGGCATTGAGGTCGGCCAACTTCTCTTTGGCGATGCCCTCAACCTGCTTCTTGGTAATTGTGCCCACCTTCTCTTTGTTCGGAACGCCAGAGCCCTTCTCGATCTTGGCAGCTTCCTTAATAAGGACAGATGCGGGCGAGCTCTTGATCTCGAACGTGAAGGAGCGGTCGTTGTAGACCGTGATGATGCAGCCGACGATCTTGCCGTTCAGCTTGGCCGTCTCAGCGTTAAACTTCTGCACGAACTGGCCGGGATTGATCCCCGCGCCGCCCAATGCAGGGCCAAGCGGAGGCGCAGGAGTCGCCTTGCCACCCGGGGCCATCACCTTAATACGATTGACAACTTCTTTCTTGGCCATTGGACTCCACCTCCCACCGGCCGGCCCTCTGCGATTCCTCTGCGACAGGCAGAGATCACGAGATGGGCTCACTTGTTCCCGGCCAAGGGTGACAAGCGGCTCGGTGGTTAACGGTCGGCGATTTTGAACCCCACGGCAGCGCAAACTGCCTTGGGGGTCGAGAGTATAGCCGGGCGACCATGCCGGACAAGTGCCCTATTTTGGGCTACGAGAAGGATTCTGTTTGGATCTCCACCCTGTCGCGCAAACCGGCCAAGTTTGCACGTGATCAAAGGTATTGCAACCTTTGACCCCATTTCACACAAAGGGGGTCCGGTCCACTCAACTGAACTTTAGCTTCAACGAAATCTCACACCCCGCCAGAGCCTTCGACACCGGGCAACTCGCCTTCGCCACCTCAGCGTGCTTCTGAAACCCCGCGGCATCGAGCCCCGGGACCGACCCCTCAAGCTCCAACTCAATCTTCGGTATCGCAAACCCTGGCCCATCCTTCTCAAGATACACCTTCGCGGTCGTGCGCAGCCGCGTGGCCGTAAAGCCTGCGCCACCCAGAAGCGCCGAAAGCTGCATCGTGAAGCACCCCGCATGGGCCGCCGCGATCAGCTCTTCCGGATTCGTCCCCTTGCCGTCGCCAGTACGGGCGCGGAAGTCATACGGCGCATCAAGCGTGCCGCTTTGCACCGTGATGTGCCCGGTGCCTTCGGTGAGATTGCCTTTCCATTCAGCCTGAGCGGTGCGTGCGGGCATCGGCGGTCTCCTTCTTTGAACAAGCCATCGGTTCACTGAACTCACCCAGAGTATGCGGGTTCAACCGATGACCTCTGCCCCACTACGCTGCAACCGCCACTACGCTGCGACCGATGAACCCCACCACTCCTTCACGTTCCGCCACCACCCGCTCCTCACACCCGCGCTTCGATCTCATCGTCTCCGATATCGACGGGTGCCTCCAGCCCGAGTCCAACACCGCGATGGACCTCGCCAGCCTCACCCAAATTGCCGAGTGGAACCGCACCGCCGCACAGACCGCCGACCGTCCGATGATCACGCTCTGCAGCGGCCGTCCTCAACCGTTCGTCGAAGCGATGTGCAAACTGCTCGCCAATCTGCGCGTCCCGTGCATCGCCGAGAACGGAGTCTGGATGTACGACCCACGCACCAACGACTACCTGATGGACCCGACCATCACCCGCGACCATCTCGCCGCTGTGCGCGAGGCCGCCGACTGGCTTCATCACGAGTTCGCACCCCGCGGCGTAAGCCAGCAGCCCGGAAAGGCCGCTTCCATCTCGCTCTATCACCCGGACCCTGAGTTCCTCAAATCGATCGGTCCACGAATCGAGACCGCCTTCAACTCACGCGGCTGGCCTCTGCGTGTAAGCATGACCTGGTTCTACATCAACTGCGATCTCAAGCACATCAGCAAGGCCACCGGGATGCAGCGCCTGCTCAAGATACTCGGGCTGGCACCCGCGCGCGTCGCGGGCATCGGCGACACGATGAGCGATCTGGCGATCCGCGAGCACTGCGCGTGGTTTGCATGTCCGGCCAACGCCGCGCCGCAGATCAAAGCCCACGCCGACTTTGTCGCCCCCAGCCCCGAGGCCCATGGCGTGATCGAAATCCTCGATCAACTCATCACGGCAAAATGAGCATCGCATCTCCGAACGAATAAAATCGGTACTTCATCTCGATCGCCACACGATACGCACCGATCAATCGCTCCAACCCCGCGCCCCGCGCCGAATCATCATCATCCATGAACGCACCCACCATCGCCATCAGCGTGCTCCGCGGCAGGTGAAAGTTGGTCATCAACGCGTTAACGTGTTTGAAGTGATAGCCCGGCGTGATCAGGATTCGCGTGCTCCTCTCCGGGTGCGAGCGCATCTCTTCAAGACTCGCATACGACTCGAGCGTCCGCGCCGTCGTCGTCCCCACCGCCACAACCCGACGCGCCTCATCGCCGCTCATCGCTCGCACCGTCTCGCCCGGAACGCTGCACCACTCCGCGTGCATCGCGTGCTGTTCCACAAACTCCGTCTCCACAGGCTTGAACGTCCCCATCCCAACGTGCAACACCACTTCCGCCCGCGCCACGCCCGCCGCGCTCAGCCGTGCGAGCAGCTCCGGAGTGAAGTGCAACCCCGCCGTAGGTGCGGCCACCGATCCAGATCCGTGAGACTCGTCCTTTCCGCCGGCGGCATAGACCGTCTGATACGTCTCGCGATCGCGAGCATCCTCCATCGCCAACTCGTGCCGCTTGCGCGAAGCAAGGATGTACGGCGGCAAGGGCGGCAGCCCCACACGATCAAGAACCATCTTCGTTGTGGCCTGCCCGTCCAGACTCCGGTCATGCACCACCGCAACCAGCCAACCATCGGCACCCTCGTCGCTCGCACCCGCTCTGGCCGCATCATCGCCGCGTGTCACACGCTCGATGAGTTTCAGCCACACGCCGCTCCTTCCACCACTCGGCGTGTTGAGTTCGAGGTTCACCTCAACACCGGGCTTCACGCGACGCATCTTCAGCAGAACCTGCCATACAAGCCCGGTTCCAGACTCCGAAGTCCCCACAGACCGCTCCGCAATAAACAACCCCTCGCCGCGCCCCCCGCTATCGGCCCGAACCGCGCGAAACCGCGCTGGCAACACCCGCGTTGTGTTCACCACCAGCAGGTCGCGCGGGCCAAGCACCCCCGGCAGATCGCGCACGTGTACATGCTCAACATACGACGGGTCTGATCGCTTCAGTACCATCAGCCGCGCCGAATCGCGCGGGCTCACCGGCGACATCGCGATCAACTCTTCGGGAAGCACATAGTCCAGCGCGGCCGTGGCAAGCATGTTGATCCTGACAGGTAATCGACCTTCTCCCAACCCACCATCCATCACCACCGTCTCACAAACGCGACAGATGTTGCACAGTCCCAACGCCGCCCACGACTCGTCCATGGCAAAGTCACAATCCCAACTCTCCAGGCCGCGATCTTATCGGCCACGCACACGCGGCACACCGTTCGAAGCAACTTCCCTCGGTGTCACCCATCGGCCCATCAGAACCATGTCGCGCCCACTCGCCGGCGTTCTCCTTCGCCCACGGTGCGCACCCACACCGCGCGTCTACCGACCGCGTGCCCGCGCTCCCGCGCACACTTGATGATCCCTCATTCGATCAGCACCTCAGCCGCACCAATCTGCAATCCGGTTCACCCAACCCCATCCCCTTCTCACGATGGATCGAGCGCACCAACATAGAGGATGCGCGTGTTGACCGCTTCCAGACCACACTCCGGCCCACCCAAACCAATCATCAACATCCGCCCTATCCATCATCTCGACCGAACTCCAATCCTCTCACCATAGCGGCAGGAACCCCGCCCACACGATCCCAACCCGCCGCCCCTTCCTCAACCGCCATGGGCATTCAAGCCGCCTTGATGAAAGCCTATCTACCCCCGCAGATAATCCAACGCCACCGATCGCTTGATCTTCTCGGCTAAGCCCGCACCTCACCCCGCGGCCAAACGCCGCACCACCAATCAAACCGCGACCGGCCCCCGACCCGCAAGGCGTTCAAATCGACCTTGCCACCGGTTCCCTTCCCCGAGCGAAACCTGTACACTGCACCATCGGCTTCACGCCCGCGCCCCGCGGCCGTGCCACCCGCCGATTCGGTGGCGTACGTTGCCACCGACAGCGTCTCACATCCACGACCCGAGGGCCGCGCAGCCCACGGTGAGGAGGTTCGCCCGCATGCCCATCCAAGCCGTCGCCGACATTCGGAACATCTGCCTTGTGGGTCACACCGGGTCAGGGAAAACCACTCTGACCGAACGCCTCTTGTTCAGCACCGGCACCATCAAACGCATGGGCACGGTCGAAGAGGGCAACACCGTCAGCGATTTCACCGATGAAGAGCGCCACCACACGCATTCGCTCCAGCCCGCGGTTGTTCACTTCACCTACGAAGATCACGATGTCAACATCATCGATACCCCCGGCCTCGCCGACTTCCTCGGCCACTCCATCGCCTGTCTCCCCGCCGTCGAAACCGTCGCCCTCGTCATCGATGCCGTCAAGGGCATTGAAAACATCACCCGCCGCATGATGAGCGCCGCGGCCGATCGCATGCTCCCGCGCATGATCATCGTCAACAAGATCGAGAACCCCGAGGCCGATCTCGAAATGCTCGTCGCGCAGATCCGCGATGTCTTCGGCCCCATCTGCCTCCCCATCAACCTCCCCACACCCGGCCGCAAAGAGGTCATCAACGTCTTCGAGCACGATGGCAAAGATGCCAAGGGTGACCAGACCGACTTCAGCTCGGTTCACGATGCCCACAAGCAGATCGTCGAACAGGTCATCGAGGTTGATGAAGACCTCACGATGCAGTACCTCGAAACCGGCGATGAAGGCGGCTTCGATCCTGTCAAGCTCCACGCCGCGTTCGAGCGCTCACTCGGCCAGGCCCACCTCATCCCCATCTGCTTCTGCTCCGCCAAGACCGGCGCGGGTATCGACGATCTTCTGCACATCTTCGCCTCACTCTGCCCAAGCCCCGATGAGGTCTACCCGGCAGAGTTTCTCCGCCGCAACGACGACCAGACCACCGATCAGGACTATCGCCCCGACCCCGTCCCCCATCGCCCACTCATCGCCCACATTTTCAAGGTGACGACCGACCCCTTCGTCGGCAAGCTCGGTCTCTTCCGTGTTCACCAGGGTGTCATCAAACACAAGCAAGACCTCCTGATCGACGATCAGAAACACACCGTCCGCATCGGCCACATGTTCCGCCTGCAGGGCAAAGAGCATCAGGAAGTCCACGATCTCGGCCCCGGCCAGATCGGTGCCATCGCCAAGATCGATCAGGTCCGCTTCAACAGCGTCCTGCACGAAAGCCACGAGGCCGACTACGTCCGCGTCAAACCTCTCCCCATGCCCAAGCCCATGTTCGGCCTCGCCATCGAACTCAAAAACCACGCCGATGAGACTAAGTTCTCTTCCTCTGTCCACAAGCTCACCAGCGAAGACCCCGCCTTCATCGTCGAGCGCATCGCCGCCACCAAGCAGACCGTCATCCGCGGCATGGGCGATCTCCACCTCCGCGTCATGCTCGAAAAGCTCAAACACGCCGGGATCGAAGTCCTCACCAGCCCCCCCAAGATCGCCTACAAAGAGACCATCAGCATCAAGGCCAACGGTCACCACCGTCACAAAAAGCAGACCGGCGGCGCAGGCCAGTTCGGCGAGGTCTACCTCAGCGTCGAGCCTCTCCCCCCCGACCACCCCGACGGCTTCGAGTTCATCAACGAGACCGTGGGCGGCACAATTCCCAAGCAGTTCATGCCCGCCATCGAGAAGGGTGTCCGCCAGATGCTCACCGATGGCGCCGTCGCTGGCTACCCCATGACCGGCATCCGCGTCAGCATCTATGACGGCAAATACCACGCCGTCGATTCCAAGGAAATCGCCTTCGTCAACGCCGGCAAGTGGGCCTTCATCGACGGCATCAAGAACGCACGCCCCCGACTCCTCGAACCCTTCGTCCTGCTTGAGATCACCGTCCCCAGTCGCTACATGGGCGACATCACCGCCGATCTCTCCGGCAAACGCGGCCGCGTGCAGACCACCGACATGGTCGGGGTCGATACCTGCATCATCACCGCCACCGCCCCCCTTGGCGAACTGCAAAGCTATTCAAGCCAGCTCAAGAGCATGACCGCCGGTACCGGCATCTACACCATGGAATACAGTCACGACGAGCCAACCCCCGCGCACGTCCAGCAGGAAGTCGTCGCCGCTTTCAAGGGCCACGCCGCCGACGAGTAACCACGACCCGGTATCCCGACTCTCCGAGTCGGGATACCCCAAACTACACACCCCAAACTACACACCCCACAACTAAACCCACCCCAACCAATCCCGCAACTCCCCCTCCGCTCCGCCCAAAGAACTCCACCCATGACCTTCTATACCCCCGACCATCCGCCCGCCACCGCCCCCCGCCCACCCGACCGCTCCAACGCCGACTGGCAGATCCGGCCTCCAACCCTCGCCGAGTCTCACCGCATGGCCGGCAAGAGCCCCACCTCCAGCGTCATCGGTGTCCTCGCCCTCCTCGCCCTCGGTGGCCTCATCCTCTTCGGTGTCCAGACCCTCAGCAAGGGTCTGCCCGGCGCGCCCAGCACCGGTCCCGCCAAGTCCAACGCCGCAACCACCGCCACCTCCGCAACCCTCCACCTCGCCGCCGCCAAGGGCGATGCGGTCGCCATCACCAACGCACTCTCCGCCGGCGCTGATATCAATGCCCCCTCGACCGAACCCGACACCGGCCGTCTCGGCATGACCCCGCTCATGATCGCCTGCATGGATGGCAACACCCCCAGCGTCAAGGCCCTCCTTGATGCCAAGGCCAAGTCCGATCTCCGCACCGACGATGGCCGCACCGCCCTCATGTTCGCCGCCGGGTGGGGCGATGCCGCTCGCGTTCAGGCCCTCATCGATGCCGGCGCACGGGTCGATTCACGCACCACCGACGGACGCACCGCCCTCATGTGGGCCGCACACCGCGGCGAAGTCGGCACCGTCAGCGCCCTCCTCAGTGCAGGTGCCGATGTCAACGCCACCAACAAATGGCGCCAGACCGCCCTCATGGCCGCCGCGGGCGCCGGCTCGCTCGACAAAGTCACCGCACTCCTCGACGCCGGCGCCAACGTCGCCGACCCCGACCAACGCGGCGAGACCGCCCTCTACTCCGCCGCCTCCGGCGATGCCCCCGCCGAAGTCCTCGACCTCCTCCTCAAACGCGGCGCACCCGCCGATGCCGCCGATGCCGACGGGGTCACACCGCTCATGAAGGCCGCCGAACGCGCCGACCTCGCCCAGGTCGTCCTCCTCATCAAGGCCGGCGCATCGCTCACCGCCAAAGACAAAATCAACACCTGGACCGCCTACGACTGGGCCGCCAAACGCGATGACGAAAAAGGCAAAGCCGTAGCCGACACCCTCGCAGCCGCCAACAAAAAATAAACCTCCCCCTCCCAGAGTTACGGAGCCGGGGGGAGGGCCAAAAGTCACAACCTCCGTCACCATTGAAAGGCCAAACCGCAAACACGCGGCAAGGCGCCCAAGCACTCAGACAAAGCCTCGTTGGAGCGAAGTGCGAGCTCATTCCGACCTCGCTGACCATCGTAACTTCCAGGGCTTTCTCTCTCCGAAGAAGTCTTGTCAAAGCCCGTATGGGAGAAGCCCCTCCCTACGGCACCACCAACCCCAGCAAAGGACAGCCGGCCTCGGTTCAGCGATGAGCCGGGGCGGGTTTCATCGTGCTAATCCCTCTGCGCGTATTCGATCGGGTTGGCCGCGCCACGCTTTCGGTGTTCATCGGGGACTCGCTTGCCGACATGCGCGCGCTGATTCTCTTCGGGGGTGTCGTGCCCGTTGAACCCGTAGCAACCTCGAACCCCGCGATGCGGATCGCCCGGATGCGCTTCATCTTGTTGTCGAGGTCGTCCCCTTCCATGCCCTGCTCGCCATGAATGTGCGCGAAGACGCGGTTCCCCTTCCCCTTGCCGACGTAGAACGTCTCGCCGTCCCGCGGGTCGACCAAACGATAGACATAGGTCTTGAGTTTCTCGATCACTCGGGCGGGAAGGCGGCGGCGGGTTGATCCATAGCGCTCATCGTATCGGAAGCAAGAAAATACCGGGGAACCGCAAGTTCCCCGGCATCATCAGGATGCGTGCCTTTCGCGTTTCAGCCCAACGTGCTGCCCGACCATACCGGGGGCCAAGCGAGTCTTCGATCGCGACCCCCGGACAGAATGACCACCACACCCCAGACCCCGAAGGCGTCAACGAAGCACTCGACATCGATCCGAACGATCAGCCCTACAAGTTGGCCTCCCGCTCCGAGCCTGTCATCACCAACCCTCTTCCACACCCCGTCTACGAACGGCCATGGCCTTCGGCCCGAAGAGCCAAGCAACACGAGAGCAGTGCGCTGACGCCAGAGGAATCCCCAAAAGTGTTTAGAGAAGGCCGCCTTGAGCGAGTCGCGCTGGAAAAACCTTCTTATCATTCTCTCTATACTCCTGCCCGCACAATCCAAACTAACAAAACAACCCACTCACCCCTCCGCTCGCACGGCAGGTTCGTTGACGCTCGCATCACCCTTCAACCCCAACCCCACCTCACCCGTGATCAACCGCGCCCCGCGGTGAAAGACCGCCCACTCCCACGCCCACTGAATCATCACCAACAGCCGGCTGCGAAACCCGATCAGGAAAAAGATGTGGACTCCCGCCCACAGCAGCCAGGCAAGCAGCCCACCGAAGTTGAACCCGGCTATCCGCGCCACCGCGCGAGCGCGCCCAATCGTCGCCAGTAGACCCTTGTCAACGTACCTGAACGCACGCCGCGTCCCAACCACCTTTCCCGCCCCACCAGCAATCTCCGCCGCGATGATCTTCGCAACATACTGCCCCATCTGCACCGCCGCCGGGCAGACACCCGGCACCGGCTTCCTCGTCTTCTCATCCGTGATCGACGCAAGGTCGCCCACCACAAACACCTCAGCATGATCCGTAACCGTCAGGTCGGGCCGCACCAGCACGCGCCCCGCGCGATCGAGCGCCACACCCATCGTCTCCGTCAGCGGTTCGGCCGCCACACCCGCCGCCCACAACACGCATTCCGCATCCACACGCATCGCGCCAATCATCACACCCGAATCATCAACCTCCGTCACGCGACTGTTCAGCATCACCTCCACACCCAGCCGCTCAAGGTCGTGCTTCGCCCGCGTCGAGAGCGATTCCGGAAAGGCCGCAAGCACCCGCGAATCTCCCTCCACCAGAATGATCCGCGCCGTCGTGGTGTCAATCGATCTGAAGTCCGCCGGTATCGACCGGTGCGCGATCTCCGCCATTGCCCCCGCCAGCTCCACACCCGTCGGCCCTCCCCCCACCACCACGAACGTCAGCTTCGCACGCCGCGCCGCCTCATCCGACTCCCGCTCCGCGGCCTCAAACGCCAGCAGAAACCGCCGCCTGATCTCCGTCGCATCCTCGATCGACTTCAGCCCCGGCGCGTTCGCCGCCCACTCGGGCCGCCCGAAATATGAGTGCGTCACACCGCACGCCACAATCAGATAGTCGTACCCGATTCGACCATCCTTCAACACCACCTCACGCGCGCCAAGGTTGATCGACACCGCCTCCGCCAGCAGCACCGAGACATTCTGCTGCCCCGACAACACCTTCCTGATCGGTGCGGCGATATCCGCCGGCGAAAGCGAGGCCGTCGCCACCTGATACAACATCGGTTGAAACAGATGGTGGTTGCGCCGGTCGATCACCGTCACCGCCGCCCGCGCACGCCGCAACGCCTTTGCCGCGTTCAAGCCCGCGAACCCTGCACCCAGAATCACAACCCGCGGCAATGGTGAAGCCATATCCCAAGCGTAGCACCCTTACATCGTTACCTTCACAAAAAGCACAGCCGCGACTTGCGTCGCGGCGGTGCTCTCTCTCGGCGCGCCCGGGATGTTTGAAGGGGATGGTTCGGAAGGGGAGTTGAGAGACACCCAGCGCGCAAGGGTGTGGGGACATTCCGAAATGCGCTCGGCCGGTGGCGGATCGGCCGAGCACGTAGGGTGAGCTTGAACCAAGAGCGGCGTGCCCGTTCCGATTTCACCCGGGGCGGAACAGGTCGCGATTCCGTGCGACCCATCCATTCGCGTGTCGTGCGCATCCATGCGCACCACGCGCCCCATGTCAAATCAGAACGACAACGCCACGAGTCCATTCGTAGACTCTCGGTGGCTCACACAAATACTGATCTTCCTGCAATCCCCGCCGCACGCCTTGAGTGGCGTGCCCGGGGTCCGTGGGATGGGAGAATCAAAGATAGTGAACAAACATGCGTCAAATATAAACATTAGAACGATCGAAGTCCCTTTGCTTGCACTCTTTGGGCAAGTTCAGTAAGACTGTTGACATTACTTCGAAGATTCGCAATCCACGTAGCACGATCCCAGATCTCAAGATGGTCGCCCGCGCCAACAACCGCAACCTCACCCGTCAGGCCAATCAGTTCCATATGCAACTTCGGGACCTGTATGCGCCCCGCGGAATCCATCTCCAGCCGCTCCGTGATCCCGAACAACCGCGACTTCAACAACGCAACATCAGGGTCCGGAGCCAGCTTCGCATCATCTCCATTCGACTGCGCCAACCGCGTGAACGTCGACTCGGTGTACAGTCTCAGTTGACCAGTCGCCCACGGAAAGCAGAACCAGGCATTCCCATCACGAGCCGCTTCCCATTGGTTGCGGTACTTGGCAGGAATGGCCAGCCTTTGTTTGGTATCGATCGCGTGCTCTGAGAACCCGGTAAACAGCACGCTTTCGACCTCCAAGTCTGGCTAGGGATGGGATTATCACCCACTCTCCCCCACTTTGCAACACCTATTGGGCTTCCTTATCGGCATTTCCCCAAATTATTTTCCAAACCTCGGGACAAACCTCCCCAGATTTCGCTGTAACTTCCGGCCAGTGCCCGGTTTAGGTGATAAACTCAACCCGCGTGCACGCCACCACTGACAGGTCTGTGCGGCCTGTTTGATCGGCCATGAATGCCGCGGTTTGGGGATGTTCTGGGGATAACTCTTGGGTTCTAGGCAAGGGGCGACGGTCCATCGCTCTGGGAGGCAGTTCTGACATGGCTGGTGTGTTTGACCTTGAGGTCGCGAAAGCGCTAAGTCTCTTGCCGCATGTCCCAGCGGTCATGACGTCTGCGTTTGAACTCAAGCGCGCCGGAATGCTTGTCGATCGTGTCATGCTCTGCGCTAATGAACCGCCCTGTGTCGCCGTGGCTGTGCCGAAAGGACACCGACTCTCGACACTGATCCGCGACAGCCATTCCTTTGCGCTCAACTTTGTAGACCCCAAGCAACGGCTGCTCATCAAGAAGTTCGAGTGCGGATCAGAGGGCGATGCCTTTGACCTGCTCGAATCTCGCAAGATCGTCACCAACGCGCCCTGTCTCGCCCGAGCGCAGGCCTGCCTGGATTGCGATGTGATGAGGCACTTCGATCTCGAAGCCGACTACGAGATGTACATCGGCATGGTGCTGGGTGCGTGGGTCCCTTCCGCGCCAACCGAGCTCGCACCCTTCGCCAACGGATACTCCGCCAACGGGCACGGCTCTGTGAACGGACACTCGAGCAAAGGTCGCCACTCCAATGGGCACCACACCAACGGGCACGGAACCAACGGACACGCGGACGCCATCAGGGCTTCCGCAGGTCATGCCGACTGAGCACGCTCTCGATCTGTGCCATCATCTGTTCGGCAAAGCGGGCCTCGCTGAATCGCTCCGCGTTCTCGCGGCAGGCCGCGATACTCTCGGCTGAGGCGACCGGCACCCGCTTGGTCGTGTTGATCACGGCTTCCTGCGTGGGCTCATCGAAGAACGCGCCAGTGACACCCTCGATCACCACGTCGAGTGCGCCACCTGCACGCAGCGCAACAACCGGTGTGCCGCACGCCTGCGCCTCGGCCGCCACAATCCCGAAATCCTCAGTCTGCGGAAAGAGCAGCAACGCCGCCGCGCGATAATGCCTGCGGAGTTCATCGTCACTCACGCGCCCCACGAATGTGACCGATGGACCCGCCAGTGAACGCAGATACGCGCCCTGCGATCCCTCACCCACAACCACCAACGGATGCCCCACCTTGTTCGCCGCGGCAATGGCAACGTCAACGCGCTTGTATGGTTCAAGCGCACCGGCATAGAGCCATGCGCCCGTGCGCGCAACCGCATCGGTCGGCGTAAAGAACCGCGTGCGCACCGGTGGATAGATCACCACCGATTCACGCTGATAACACCGCATGATCTCGCGCTGCGTGTGCGATGAGTTGGCAATGAAACTCGTCACATTCGCCGCCGACTTTCGATCCCACGCTCGCAGCCCGGGGCCGAGCATCTTCAGGCCAAGCGATCGAAGCCCACCCGCCGCGCCCGTCGCGTATTGATCCGCCTGCGACCACAAGTACCGCGCCGGCGCGTGGCAATAGCACACATGCGCCACGCCGCGCGGCGTGCGCATCCCCTTCACCGCGGCCGAAGAAGTCGAGATCAGCAGATCCACGGGCCGAGCCGCATGATCGCGCGACAGTTGCCGCGAGAGCTGCGCAACGGCCGCGGGATAAAGCGGCAGCAACCATCGACGCATCACCTGCGGGAAATGGTTGATCCAAGCCACCCGCCGCGCCAGCCCATCAAGCGCAGGAGAAAGGGCCACACCATTCTCAAACATCGTGTAGACCGCGCTTACACAAAGGTCGTCGGCCGCGAGCCCCTTCGCAATCGCATCCAGAACCGCCTCACCACCGCGATAGGTCACCAGCCAGTCGTGCGCCAACGCCACACGCCGCGATCGCTCAGGTTTGGGATTGAGGGCCATGTTCGATTGATCGACTATCATCTATACCCATGATGCCAAGTGAAAAACACCGTATCTCGGCGGCCAACAGGTTTGGGTGGGATTATCGCCTCCTCGCGGCCAGTCTGCCGCCCGCACCCGTGCCCATTATCGATGCACACACCCACATCACCGGCCCCAACGCGGCGCCGATCTATGACGAAGTTCGCCGCCGCTTCGGTGTGACCCTGACCTACAGCATGACGCAGCTCGCCCAGGCCGCGCCCGTTCGCGACCTCCTCGGCCCGAGCATCCGCTTCATCGCCTTCCCGAGCTTTGGCGATCCCGACAAGAACCGTTCGCACCGCGCCGGTTACATCGAGACGATCGAGAAGTTCCGAACCGACTTTGACTCGCGCATCCTGAAGCTCTGGGGCTCGCCCCGACTTCGCGACTTTATTCCTGATGTGAAGGAGGCCGCGTACGGCGCGACCGACATCGTCGAGATCGACAGCCCATGGCGCATCAAGGCCTGCGAACTCGGTGAGAAGCTCGGCATGATGTACATGATCCACATCGCCGACCCCGATACCTGGTTCGCCACCAAATACGCCGACAGCGCACGCTACGGCACCAAGCGCCAGCAATACGAGGGCTTCGAGCGCATGCTCGACCGCTTCACCAACCCATGGATCGCGGCACACATGGGCGGCTGGCCCGAAGACCTCGCCTTCCTCGACGGTCTGCTCACGCGCCACCCCAACCTGCACCTTGATACCAGCGCGATGAAGTGGCAGGTGCGCGAGATCAGCAAACACCCCAAAGCCGAGGCTGTCGCCTTCTTTACCAAGTGGGGACTCGCCGGCCGTCTCCTCTTCGGAACCGACATCGTTGTGACCGAAGACCATCTGCAAAAACAAAAGACCGGCCCCAGCCCGATGGGCGATCTCGCCGACAGCCCCGAATCCGCATGGGAGCTCTACGCCAGCCGCTATTGGTGCCTGCGCACCATGCTCGAATCCAACTACGACGCCGAATCTCCCGTCGCCGATCCCGACCTTGCCATGGTTGACCCAGCCACGCACACCCCCATGTCCGCCCCCCACCTTCGCGGCCTATCCCTGCCGCAACAAGTGCTCAAAGAGCTCTACCACGACGCCGCCGCGAGGTTGGTGGAGGGATGGTGGGTGAGATGAGGTGAGTAAGAAGTGGTGCCAGTTCCTTCAATCATTCCCCACACATGAAGGTCCGGCCCGCATCAAAATCCAGGCATCAACGCAACCAATCACCGCGCAGTAAGGTGACCGCCATCATTTCGGATCGGCCGGCTTAACCTCCGCCAACCTCCTCATCAACCCACGCAACTTCCGCTCCACCGCCTCCGCCGCATCGTCATCGCGCGTCGCCAGCATCTTGCCCCCGATCGCGGCCGGGCCCAGCGCATCGTTGAACCCCGGTGTTGCGCCCACCAACCGGTGTGTGCCATCGCGCATCGAACCGCCAAAGATCGTTGATCCCGGCGAGCCGCTCGGAAAGAAAAACCCGCC
>JBBSBC010000051.1:0-20745 GCA_038251595.1 Phycisphaerales bacterium
GATCGCCCGCGTTTCGCGGCGGGCTGGTCTTGTACACCACATCCTCAACACCACCCACCGCAGGAATACCGAAGCTCGCGGTGCTGCCAAAGCTCGATTGCGCCACCGTGACATTCTGCGGCGTAGGCGGGCTTGGAATCGTATTCTCTACACCCGTGCCGCCGAGGATCGGGCCGAAGGCCACATCATCGAGGTAGCGGATCTTGGATGGACCACTCGCGGGCGCGGCCGCGCTTTCCTTGACACTCTGAAGATTACCTTCAAACTGCCATTCAGCAACAACCGGCACGGGCGGAGTCCAGACACTGAACACCGCGCCACCACTCACGATGTTGACACCCAGGCCTGAAGGGCGCGCGATGTTGAGGATCGAAGCCCGCCCGCGCCCATCGGCGAGCAACTCCTGCTTGAACGTCAGGCTTATGGTGATGCCGCTGAATGTTCCCGCGACAACCTCGGTGTCGAGCAGGGTGGGAACCGCGCCAGAAGGATTGCGCATCGCACCCCGTAGCGTGCGCTGACCACCGATGAAGAACGAGTTGAGCACATCGCCAAGGGGCTTGGGCGAGCCCGCCGACCCGCCGATACCAATAAAGCCCAGCAGCCCAGTTCCATAGACCATCGGGTTGAAGGAGAACTGATACCCGGTGGCCGTGTTGATGGTGGCGACGCTGGTGCGAATGACATCGGGCGTTGCACCCGATGAGGACACCGTGGCTCCGGAACAATCCACAAGGATCGACGCATCCTGGGCGCTGGCCGCGCCGCCGCAGACAAGCACCGTGAGGGCGATAGGCATCAGCAAGCGTGCGTACATCATCAGGTCCTCCGCTTAACACCGTCCATGAACCGTCCCCACTTCCACACCCGACTTCCGGCCGGTGCCGATCTCAGCATGGCCAAATCGTATCAGATTCCAACCGGGCGACCAACCATTTTCTCTAAGGCACCTTTGCAGGTGTTCGGCTTGTATGTGGGCGAAACCCAGTAGACCGCAAGTCACACTTCCCAAATGACCTGCATTCATGTAAGATACCGCCCGGAGCCGTGCATATGCATCGTCGTGCCTTCACATTGATTGAACTTCTGGTCGTCATCGCGATCGTCGCGCTGCTGGTGGGCCTGCTGCTGCCCGCGCTCGGCGGGGCGCGAGAGTCGGCACGCAAGGCCCGCTGCCTTTCCAACACGCGCCAGCTCGCACTCGCGTGCAACAGCTACGCCAACGATGTCCGCATGGCGTACTTCATACCCGCCTTCTTTGATTGGGAAGACAACATCGGCTGGCTCTTCCCCGATTACATCTCCGACTACAACGTCGCCGTCTGCCCATCAACACTCAACCGCGTGCGGCCCAACCTGATGTTGAGTGACGATCTCGGCCCCGATGCCACGACGCTCTACGGCCGCGACTTTCTCCGCGACACCTTCTTCGCCGCCAAAGACCGGACCGATCCGGACGGTGGCCACAGCTACGAGATCCGCGGCTGGTTTTACGCCGGAAAGTATCCCGACGGCACCACCTTCGCCGCCGCGCCCGGAACATCGGTTGGCGATCAGTTGGGGTGGAGCCGGACGGAATCGCCCGAGGCCTTCGGCATTCAGACCAACAACGTCGTGAAGACCGTGAACAACGTCTCCTTCCCCGATCGCTGCTACCTGGCCATCGACAACGACAACGACCAATCGATTATCCCGAACTTTGGACGACCCGACGGAATCAACAACTGGCCAGACCCGTGGAACAACCACGGCGCGGGCGGGTACAACGTCAGCTTTGTCGATGGTCACGCGGCCTTCTTCCGATCCGATGCCAAGCTCATCAAGATGTATATGGATACTTATGATGAACCCCCGAGCAACTACCAGAACGTCTCGGCCTATCGGCAGCGATCAGCAACGCATCAGGGTGTAGCAATTCCCGAGTACTACCTGCCCTGAAGCACCCAAGAGTGCTGAGGTGGGTGGCTTGTGAGAATCACGGCGCGCATGCTTCGCCATGACCCTTCATCGGTGTTGCGGTTTGCGAAAGAGCTTCATGCCGAATGCCCGCCCGATATCCGCAGCGTAACCAGTATCCGCAGAGTCGCCGGTCTCAGGAGCATTGGCTGAAGCACCGACATTCGAGGGTGATGTCCGCATCGCCATGCAGCGCGTTCGTGCTTCGCTCAACTCCGCACCGACCGCCGTGCACGCCGATCCGATGCGCCCGCAGGGCATGGCACGCCAACTCGGGCTCGATAAGAACCTCGCGTGGAAGGCCGCACGGATCATAACCGATGATGACCAGCTCACCGCCGTCTCGCGCCTGCCCGGTAGGGTGGGCGAGCGCACTTTGATCGATGCGCTGGTCAAGGCCCACGCCCCGCCGCCCATCATCGGTGAACTCCGCACCGCCATGGTCGCCTTTGAAAGGCTTGTCGAACTTCACGCCGGCGACCGCGAAACGCTCCTGATTATGCTCACCGATCTCTCGCACGAGGCACGGAAGCATCGTGATGAACATAACCGCCGCCTGAGCTTTCAAGGCAACAGCGCGACGTGGGGCGTGCAGGTCCGAATGCAGCTCGCGGCACAGTTTTTCGCTCCCGCTCGCGAACCCGGCTCGACAGCTCTTGATTTCGCGACCATCTGCGGCTTCGTCGGCTTTCGACGCATGACGGTCGATCCAACCCCTGAGATACCCCGCTTCGATGACATGCACATGGTCGCCGCGGCGCAGCTCGGATGCCGATCAAGCGACTTCCGTGGGTACAGGGTTCGGCTTCGATATCCGCCCATACCCGCAACCTTCGTCTTCCGCTATCCGCTGCCTGAGCGGGCGTGAACCCTCGCACGCGCTCGGCGCGTACCCCAAAGGCGACCGCGGTCGGAGCGCAAGTACGCCCCGGCCTTCGGAATCCTTGTCTGGGTTCCACCTTCGCGCGGAACTCAAGTCACCTGATTCAACATCCGCCGAAGTAGGCCGACAGGAAGTCGAAGATGTCCTGAACTGAGACCGAGGCACCGGTGTCATTGGTGTCGGCGCAGGCATCGCCGGAGAAGTAGCCGGTCAGAAAGTCGAAGATATCCTGAACCGTCGGCGCACCACCGGTCTTGTTGTAATCGCCGCGGCAGCAGGGCACGGTCAACGAGTAGGGCAGACAGACACCGCCGGGGGTAAAGGCACGGTTGGTGCCCGCGCCTGTTGGGCAGGCCGCGAGTGTGGTGATGCTGCAGGCCGAGCCGCAACAGCACGCACCGGTTTGCGGGTTGCACGCATCGGGCTGGCACACGGTGTCATCACCCTGATACATGCCAATGAGGGGCAGCATCTGCACCGCGCCTGTTTTTTGGTCATAGATGAAGCCACGCGTCGAGCAGGCGACCGAGCCAAATGCTCCGCACCACGAGCCACCCGTTACGTACCGCCCGTTTGCCGTAATGTCGTACGAACTGGCGATTCCTCCATCGCACTTCGTGGCACCAAGGCCCGCGCCGCCCGTGTTCTCAGGAATCGAGCCGATGTTCGACCACGAGTTGGTCGTCGATGAATAGCGGAAGGGCAGAAAGTGCCCGTACGTGCAGGAATAGTTGCCGCAGGTGATGTTGCCGATCCAATAGTTGGACGCGATACACGCGGCCTGAGTGGTCAGTGTGCAGACCAGCGTGGTCGGGTTGCAGCACCCGCCCGATGCGGGCGGATTGGGAACTGGCGGGCATGGGTTTGGTGAGCAGGTCGCGCTTCCGGTGTAGAGCGCGAGTCCGGTGCAATCGACCTGGGCCCTGATGGTGCAACTAACACCGTTGCAGCACGCGCCGGTTCCCCCATAGAACCCGAAGAGCGCGGGGTTGGATGGAGGTCAGAACTGCGAACCGAAACTGCCGTTATACAGCGCTGACGACGCGGAGAAGACTCCGGCATTGATGTCCGAAATCTGCAAGCGGCCATCCTGACTCACCACCGACGGACCAGGAAACGCGAAGCCCGTGCCGCGCGTGAACGTGGTGATGCGCCCGTGAACATTCTCATCGAGAATCGTGCCGACCACGGTGTTGCCATCGCCGGTAAGATCGCTCGAAACCTGTGTGAGGATCAGTTTGGGCTGGGCCAACGCGGTTGCTGTGGCAAAGAGCCAGAAGGCAATCGCGGACAAGCCTACGAAGGTCGCACGCTTCATCAGAATTCTCCGGTTGAACAAGTGGATCGGGACGGGCAGAGGAGTGAGAGGGAACAGCAAACGCCCCAACCACCTTTCGGCGGCCGGAAGCGTGGAAGAATCAAGGGAACTCACCTGCGGCGGCGACGCGAGATCGCGGTCAGACCGAGCAGGGCCAGCACGCCCGTGCCGGGCGCGGGAATCTGAAGCACGACGTACAATGTCGGTGTGGCGGTTGTGCTGGTGGCGGTATCGGCCAGACGCGACATTGCCACGAACTGACCATTGTCATTGAGACCCAGCGACGAACCGTCGCCATTGTCCGTAGTGCTAAGACTGTACTGCGTGATGTACTTGAAGATGCCCGGCTCGACCTCGATCTGCTGACCGACGTAGAGCATCGGGGTTACGGTGCCGAGCGCGGCGCTGTAGCCGAAGAGCGCATCGGAGATTCCGCTCAGGCTGACAAAGCTCGACCCGCCTGCAAGCTGCCACCCATTGCTGGTGAACTGCGTGCCTGCGGCGGTGTTGACAAGACAGGCGACATGCCACCCGCCGCGGTCGAGATGTTGAGCACACGATCATTCACGTTCGCGGTGGTATCGCCGCCGGTGGTTGTGCCGATCCAGACCACACCCGCATTGGAGAACGAGCGAGAGTTGGTGGCGATACTGCCGGTGAAGGTCGCCGAGCCGTTGCTGGTTATGGCCCCGGTGGCCGCATCGACCGTGGCGGGAACGTTGAGGCTTTCCTGATAGAACTGCGAGTTCAACGACGAGTGTGTGCCCGCGCCCGGTGTGTGGATCCAGGCGGTCGAATCGTTGGCCGCGGTCACGCCACCATTCGGCGGGGCGCCCGCGCCGGTGGGGATGAAGAACGCCGCGTCATACGCGACCTGGCCGCTGCGGTTGATGCGAGAGACGAACCCGCCGACATCGTTGTTGCCTGATCTGAACCGTGGTCCACCTGGCCCGTAGGGCAGGTCGCCCGATGAGCCCGTTAGGAGTGAGAATACCGGCTCTGGCAGCACATGCAGTGATTTCTTTACGATTTCCTACAAAGAAGTTCCTTGCGCTTTCAAAGCCGATTAAGTTGTAGAACAGTCTTAGAATGAAGGACCATGCGACCAACCCTGAATCGGGGGTCGGGATGCGTCCGGGAGAGATTGTGACCACACTTGAATCAAAGCCCTTTCTTGACGATGGCCGATCGGCTGTTCAGGGTCTTCGGCGCGCGCTCGCCGAAGTTCTCGCGGCGGTCGGTGCGGACCCTTCGCAACCGCAGGAAATCTCGCGGCGCTTCGGTTTGGATAAGACCCTGACCTGGCGAATCACGCGCGTGGTGCGCGAAGGGAACGCCTGGGATGCTATTGAGCACATTCCGCGCAGGCCCAGCATCGGGATCTTTGTCAGCGCGATGAGCAAGCATGGGGCTTCGGCGGAACGGATCGACAAGCTTTGGCGCGCGATGACCGAGTTTGAGCGGTTTGTCGAGACGCACTCGGGCGATCGTGAGACGCTCGACATGATGGTGAGCGTGCCGGCCCGGAAATCCGCGGCCAAGCGGCTTGAGGCTTTCCGCAAGGCGGGCTTTCAGGCCAACAGCGCGACGTGGGGTGTGCGGGCGAAGATTCAACTGGCCACGCACATCATGTCTCCGGGGCTCAAGCCCGGGCATGTTGATATCGGCACGGTGTGCGGGTTGGTGGACTTCAGGCGACTGCGACCGAATGTGCCGTGGGCGATTGCTTCGATCAACTCGTGGCGTGGCTCGGGAAGCTTGGAGGATGAAGGATTACTCGGGGACGACAGGCCGCCCATCGATCAGCGGAGCGATGGGCTTGGGGGCACCGCTGCTGGGCGATTTTTGCTCAAAGCCACGGCCCGAGATGAGCGTGGTTGAGCACCCGACCCGGACATACCGATACATGCTGACGGAAGGCCCGATCGGGAATACGGCCGCGGCGACGGTGTTTCTGGGGTTTCTGTCTCAAAACACCGCGCCGATTCACGAGACGTGCCCGGGTGAGTCGGGCGAGCACGCCACGAACCTTTCAACGCCGGTTGAGGAGTTGATTCAGGATCTGTTCATTCACCGTGACCTGGCGTTTGCGATGAACCCGACGGTATACGTGTACAGCCAGCTACCCGGCGGGCCGCAGTATCCGGCATCGGGACCGGACGCCGGGTTGCTGCCGGTGCCGACGGAGGTAACTGATCTGGGGGAGGGTCCGCCCGATTTGACAACGCCAGAGATTCCGGGGTATCGGGAGATGATCGAGCTGGCCAGCCAGCGCGTGTGCTGCGGGCTGAACGACTTTCATGGGTACCGGTACCGGCTGCGCTACCCGCCGATACCGGCGATGAGCGTGCTGCGGCACAGGTTGCTGCCGCAGGCGTGAGAGAGCGACTCACTTTATAAGATTAAGAATGATCTTATGAACACCAGGCAAAGCACAACGCAAGATAATCGAATGTATCCTGAACGGTGATTGTTCCGGCGGCGTTGATGTCGCGAGCAGGCGGCGACCGCTCCGGGTCTTGTCGATCGGATGAACGTGAGGACTCTCTCCGTTGGCAAACTGCGAGTTGCCGATGAGTGTGCTGCTGGATGGCGTGCTGGCAGCCGGTGCTACGGGCAGGGCTCGAAGTAGGCGGTGAGGAAGTCGAAGACATCCTGCACCGAGATGGTGAGCGAGGCATCGACATCGGCATCGAGATCGTTGGCGAAGTAGGCGGAGAGGAAGTCGAAGACATCCTGCACCGTCGTCTGGCCGCTGTCATTGAAGTCGCCGATGCAGGTTGCGGGGCAGCCCGCGCTGCCGCAGAAGAAGCGGATGCTGACGACGTTGGAGAGAGCCTCACTACCGACGGCGTTGGGATCGGTGATGAACCACTGGGCATAGATGGTTTGGCCGGGGATGACGCCGCCAGCCTTGCTTGTGAGTGGCCAGTGGTGGGTGGCGAGTCCGTTGCCGTTGCCCGCGCCGGTGGTGGGTGTTGAACCGAAAATCCACATCGGTGCGATGCGCCCTGCGACAGGCGGTGAGGTGGAGATGGAGAGCCGTGCGGATGCGCCCCCAAGCGCGTTGAAGAGGCCGAGCTTGAAATCGAGACTGCCGATCATGGGCGGAGAGGAGGCGATCATCGCTGGAATGATGCCGCCCGAACCGGCGACGCCGCCGCCGAGGTTGATGGGTCGATCGGCGGGCCGCTGCGTGTAGAGGATTGGAGCGTCGAAGGGGAAGAGCCCGTCACGAACGCGCGCATCGGTCAGACCGTTGGTGAGGAAGTCCTGAAGCGCGGGCGCGGCGTTGCCGGGCACATTGACCTGCTGCATGAGCGGGTCCTGATTCTGCGGGAACTGCGGGGCCGCGCCGGGAGCGCGGGCGTAGAAGCGAATCAGATCAGTGAGGTTGGTGAACTGGCCGTTGTGCATGAAGGTGTTTTTGAGACCGACGTTGCGCAAGCCGGGAACCTTGAACTTACCGGCATCGACGGCGAGTCCAGTGACACCCTGGAGGCCGAGATCCTCAGCAGGTGGGCGCACGCCAATGTTGCGGAAGCCGTTTCCGGTGAACAGCGGCGGGATGTGGCAGGCGTTGCAGCGCGAGTTCTGAAAGATCTGCCAGCCCTGGGCCTGCCCGGGGGTCAGCGCGTTGGTTTGGCCGGCGATGAAGCGGTCCCATGGCGTGTTATCGGCGATCAGTGTGCGCTCATAGGTCGCGATGGCCATGGCGATGCGCGCGGCGGTGATGGTGGTATCACCGAATGCGCGGCGGAAAAGTTCTGGGTAATCAGGCGAGCCGGTGAGCGCGGCGGCGACATCGGCGGGCGCGTTGGTGGCGAGCGCAAGCGGGCGTGAGGCCGCGAGCTTGGCGGAGACTTCCGACCAGTTGATATCTTCGTGAGCCATTTCGACGGTGCTCAAGGGAGGAGCGACGGTCTGGCTTTCGAGCGCACCACCGTTGGGGATCAGCACGAGTGATGTTTCGGGATCAATGAACTGGCCGCGGGCGCGCCCGTCCCAGAAGAGGACGGGGGCAAAGGCGGCGTTGATAGGCGAGTTGGCGGTGCGATTGGTGACCTGCGGAAGCACGCCAAAGACGGCATCACGAAGATAGTTTTCCAGCGAATCGGAGCGAATCACACCGGGCGAAGCGAAGACATCGTCGGGCGTGTTGAAGATGTTGTCGGAGCCGGGATGTCGGACGCGGCGGGCATCGCCGCCCGCATCGCGCATCGTGTGGCAGGTGGCGCACGCGACGGTGTTGTCAGACGAGAGCTGCTCATCAAAGAAGAGCACTTTACCCAGCACACGCTTGGGCTCGGTGATCGGATTGGCGGCGGGAACAGGCACCGGGGGCAACTGGGCGTTCGCGGCCGATACGGCCAAAAGTGGAAGTGCCAGAAGAGGAAGGGCGAAGACCGTTCGGAGATTCATCATGTGCGGATCTCGCAGAAAGTTCGGTAACCACGGCTGGAAGTGCGGGAACGAGGAAAAGGGTCAAGGAATTGGGCGATGGTCTCGCCCGCTCCCTAGCCTGATGGAGTTGTCGAGTCAGGGTGTTTGGGGACAGGTCAGACGGGAAAAATGAAAATTCTCGGAGAATGGTCGCTTTCGAGTCCCCGGACAGCGTCGGATGCGCAATAGCTGATGAGGGCCCACTTTGACCGTAAACCAACAAGGCATGAGCGGGCAGGACGTCTTTGAAATTCTTGTCCGCGAGCACTCGGACATGCTCATGGCGTACCTGCGGAGCCTGCTCGGTTCTCGGGCCGGCACTTCGGCGGACGATCTGTTTCAACAATCGATGCTGGTCGCATGGCGGCGGCTCGGAGACTATGACCGATCACGACCATTCGGGCCATGGCTTCGCGGCATAGCCCAGAAGCTGGTGCTGGAGCATCGTCGCAAAGGGCGCGGCGCGCCGGCGTGTACCGACCCGGCGGTGTTGCAGGAGTTGGACACACGCTACAACCAGCTCTGTGATTTGCCGGGAGATTCCTTCCGCGATCGGGCCGAGCGATTGATCGCGTGCATGGGCAAGTTGCCCGAGGCGATGCGCCACGCGATCGAGCTTGTGTATGCACGGGGGCTGCTGATTCAGGCCGCGGCCAACTCGCTGGATGCCAGTGAAGAGGCGATCAAGAAACGGGTGCAGCGGGGCAGGCAACTGCTGGCCGAATGTCTGCGAGCCGGAGAACACGCATGAACATGTCACACGATGATCAGAAGTGGATGAAGACGGGTTCAACCTCGCGGGTTGTCCCTTTGGAAAAGACAAGTCCTGCGGTGACCGCCGATGAACTGTTGGCCGATGGTCTGCTGGGGTTTCTGGCGGAGGATGATGTGGATGCGCAGGAGCAGCGCATCGCGAAAGTCATGGCGGGCATTCGCAGCGACGCGGGTGAAGGGCGGCTGGTCTTCTCGGTGCGCACGGCGCGGATCGTGCGTCGCTGGGGCGCGGTGGCCGCGGCGGTGGCGGTGTTTGGCGTGGTGGCGATTCTGGGGATTCCGGGCGAGACCTCGGCCCAAGCGACGATCGAACGAACGATCTCGTTGATGCGGAGTTCGGGTGACCGTCGCTACGAGATGCGAATGATTGACTTTGACCAGACGGAGATGAGCACGGATATCCGCGCGACCGTGGACACGCGCTCACCGAACTTCACGCTTATTCAAACCAAGTCGCCGGAGGGTCGGGATGTGGTTGTCGGGCGTGATGCCGAGGGCAAGTGGGCGATCCGCCGCGATGGTCAGATCGAGCGTCGGAACCCCGAGATTGCCTGGCCGCGATGGGCGACGCTGGGCGAGGAATCGCTCTTCGCCGATTCGGTGGATGTGTTGCTTGATCAGATGACGCATCGTTACGATCTGTCGCGCGAGGGGCTGGAGACGCTCGAAGGTCGGGGCGAGCAACAGTTCACTCATATTCGCGGCAGCAAGAAGGTCGGCGTACGCCCGGGTGTTCGGCAGGTCGATGTGTGGATTGGCGCGGAATCAAAGATCGTCGAGCGTGTGGAGATGCGTTGGGACCCACTGCCGACACAATCGGAGGTTCGCCCGCCGCGTAATGGGCGGCTTGAGCCGGAGGATCGGATGGATGGTCCACCTGAACCCGAGCGTCGCCCGGGTGGCGGCCCGCGTGGTGGGCCACCGGATCGGCCAGGGAGTGGGCTTGGAAGTGGGCCGCCCGATGGACCGGGCGCAGCCTTTCGCGAGGTGTTTGCACCGCTGGGTCTGCCCCCTGCGATGGACGGCGGAAGACTGAATGGCCCGCCCAAAGGCCCGCCGAATGAGGTGGGTGGAGGTGGCGGGGGGGCTGAGGGCAAGCGCAAAGGCCCACCCAAGTTGCTGGTTCTTGAGCGCGTTGAGGCACCGAGCTTTGTGGAGGGTTGGTTCAACCCCGAGCGGTTTGAAACGCAGGATGTGAAACCGAAGTGAACATCGACTTCACTCCGAAGCCTGCAAATCAGCACCCGGCAAAGTAGAGGCCGAGGAAGTCGAAGATATCCTGCACGGTGACGGCACCCGAGGCGTTCACATCGGCGAGCGGGTTGTTCATGAAGTACGCGGTGATGAAATCGAAGATGTCTTGCACGGAAACCGCGCCGCTGTTGTTGAAATCAGCGCGGCAGACGGGCGGCTGATACTCGTAGCAACCGAGATCAACAATCGCGCCGTTGCCCAATCCTGTGTCCGGTGTGGAAGGATCGTTCCTGATCCGTGATTGGCCGGCAAGATCGGACGATCCACCCACTGCGAGCGCCCCGTTGTAGCCCGCATCGATCATCGGTGAGCCCGCCGCGGGACGCAGATCGTCGTCGATCGTTCCCGGAAGGCCGTCGGCACCGAGCGCGTTGCGGAAACCGGGATTGATCGATCGCACGTTGACTCCGCCAGGGTTGCCCGGAGTGGTGATCCAGCCCTGGACAATGCTGAAGTTCACGGAGTCAGGATCGACAAAGTCGAGCTGCTTGACCTGAAGACTTGACGAGGCGTCGCCGCCGGTATTGCCCCACAGCACGCAGTTGGTCAACTCTGATTGAAACGTTGCGCCCACTCCGCCGACGCGCCCGGTGGTTGAGGCGTTGTTGACGATTGTGCAGTTGGTCAGGGTGGCGCGTCCGCTGAGGGAGAGGCCGCCGCCGTTGGCCGTGCCGCAACGGTTACCATCAACAAGGGTGTTGACGATATCGATCGCGCCGGTGTCTGCCCAGACCGCGCCGCCCGAGGACTGTGCAAAGTTGTTGAGGAACGCGCACTCTTGGATCAATGCGTATCGCGTTCGAGAGTTGCGGAGGATGATCGCTCCACCGGAGGCATCCGTCGAGGTGATCGAGCGGTTGTTGATGAAGGAACAGCGGAAGATGATGGGCGATCCATCCTCGATACGCACACCCGCGCCGCTGCGGATGCTCGTGTTGTTCAGGATGCGACACTCATAGATTCGCGGCGTTCCGCCGGTGACGTGGATGCCCGCACCGCCGGCGAGGGCCGGATCGTCATCGTACCCGTCGCTGATGGTTACGCCGGTGAGTTGGGAGTTGCCGTTTGCGAACCGGACGACGTGGTAGGTGTTGTCGGTGATCACTCCGACAGCACCGATCGAGCCGGTGAGCGTGACCTGATTCACGGATGAGTTGCGCGCGTCAAGCTCGGTTTCGTTGCCCGCAAATCCGCCATAGACCGATGTAAGGTCGGGAATGACAAACGATGCGTTGCGGTTTGTGCCCGTTGTGGGCTTGTAGTTGCCGGTCGCGACCCAGACCTGATGGACGCCGAAGCCGAATGGGTCGGGCGCGGGCGCGGCCGCGACCGAGACCAGCGCGGCGGCAAGATCGGAGAAAGCCGTGGCCCATGAACCACCATCGCCGCCCGCGGGCGCCGATGCACGGACATAGGTGACATCTCTGCGAACTTCCTTGATCTGAAGACCGTTAAACGATCCGACCTGAATGCCGATGCCGCTGAGCGTGATGCTGAGTGAGCCCGTGCCGGGAACACCAAAGATGGATATTGTTCGACGGTGCAGGCTGTGCGTGACACCTGCGGCGAAGCTGTTGACGGGAGTCACACCACCGACCATGATGGTGCCTTCACCCGAACCCGCCACGCTCACGTTGGTGCGGAGCGTGCTGTTATCAATGGCGATCGCGTAGGTGTAGATCTCGTAATCGCCGGGATTCAGGCCGCTGATGGTGATGGTCTCGGTGATGCCCGCGTTGATCGACTGCATGTCGTCGAGAAGAAACTGATAGTTGCCCGACGTGTTGGTGTTGTCGAAGGCAAAGCCGCTGGCCGCGCCGCCCAGGCCCGACCGGCTCATCGAGACGGTGGTCAGGGCGTTGTTGAGCCCGCGGAGGGCGATGGGGCCAACCCCACTCGGGGCGACCGCGTTCCAGAACCCGGTTTGGTTCGCCGCGCCGCCGAAACCTGTGGCGGGCGCGAGGGTCCAGACACCTGGTGTGCTGGTGACATCGATATCGATGTTGAACGATTGCGCGTGGGCGGATGCGCTTGCGAGCGCCAATGCGCCGACGAGTGCGAGGTGTTTGAAAATCCAGGCACGAATCGCAGGCCCGAGAACATCTACTGTTGTGGAGTCTGCCCGAGTCCTGCGCGTGCTGATCGCCATAAAGCCCCTCCGTACGTGAATCTGGAAGTATCACCCACGCCTGAAGATTTGCCACAGGCTTATCAACCTTTACACCGTGCGGAGGCCAATAGCGCGCACAGGCAACGTTCCGTTTCGGCGGATGTCGAATCGGGAAGGCACATCAGCAACCTGAGAAACTCGCGCTCAGGAAGTCGAAGATGCCCTGCACGGAGATGCTTCCGGAGTCGTTGAAGTCTGCGGGGCAAGGAGGTGCCGGGCCTTACCACCGTGCAACGCTGCGAGAACTCAATGCCGAAACCTGCAAGCCTCTTGGATCGAGGGCCCCATCAACACCGACGATCGAGCCAGCAGCCCAGGGCGAAGGCGCTCGAAGACATTCTGAACGGTGGTTCGGTCGTACGCCATGACGGAGGTGTAGCCCGTCACAAAGTTCTGGCAGATGTCCTCTTCGCCCCGGGTGCCGGGATTGGCACCGACCAGGAGTCGAGTGCCCGACGGTTATGACGTTCGGCTTCCGGGATGCTCAACGGGCATCGTTGACGTGAGTCTGCATCATTCACGGAACAACTCACGCGATCATCACGCGTGAATCACCCTTCCCTCGCTGGCGAGCGCGGCCTCGCGCACGCTCTCGTGCATGGTTGGGTGCGCGTGGACGGTGCAGATGAGTTCTTCGGTCGTCGCTTCGAGCCGGCGCGCGAGCGAGAGTTCGGCGATCAGTTCGGTCGCCTGGTCGCCCATGATGTGCGCGCCGAGAATCTCGCCGCGCGGCAGGCCGCGAATGATCTTGACGAACCCATCGGTGTGCGCGGCGGCAATTGCCTTTCCGAGCGCGGTCATGGGGAACTGACCGACTGCGTAGTCCTTGCCCTTGACCTTGCCATCGGTGATGAGCTTCTGCTCGGTAAAGCCGACGCTGGCGACCTGCGGCTGGCAATAGGTGCAGCCGGGAATCACGGTGTAGTCGAGCGGGATCGGCTCGTGATGCTTGGTCTTGTCTTTGCGCCACGCGATGCGCTCGACACAGAGAATCGCCTCTTCACTCGCGACGTGCGCGAGCCAGGGCGGGCCGATGACATCGCCAACAGCGTAAATGCCGGGGAGGTTGGTCTTGTAGTCGATCGCTTCGCCGACGGTCTTGCCCGGCAGGTAGTCGGTGACGATGTGGTCCTTCTCGATTTTCAGCCCGAGCGATGCATCACACAGGCCATCGGTGCGGCCCTTGACACCGACGGCCAGCAGCACGCGATCGGCTTCGAGCACCTGCTTCTTGGTCTCGTCGGCTTTGCCGTTTGCCCAGGGCGCAACGGTGACTTTGACCCCGGTGGGCGTCTTCTCAACAGCGGTCGTCGTGTGCGAGGTAAGAATGTTGAAGCCGTGCTTCTTGTATAGTTTCTCCATAGCGGCCGAAACATCTTTGTCTTCCACGGGCAGCACGGTGGGCATCATCTCAACGATGGTGACCTCGGTGCCCATGGACTTGTAGAAGTAGGCGAACTCCATCCCGATCGCGCCCGCGCCGACAACAACGAGCTTCTTCGGGCGTTCCTTGTTGTACATGGCCTCTCGCGCGCCCCAGATGCGGTCACCATCAAACTTTGCAAAGGGCAGATCGCGGGCCACGCTTCCGGTCGCGACGAGCACGTTGTCGGCCGTGATGGTCTGAATCGTCTTGCCGGGTGTTGCGGGGGCGGAGGTCAGCTCCTCCTTCACCACACAATCCTGAACCTCGATCTTGCACTTGTTCCCGTTGGCCGGCGTGGCCGCGTTGATGATCTTGCCGTTGCCGACCAGGTGCGTGATTTTGTTCTTCTTGAGGAGGAAACCGATGCCCCCGTTCAGTTTGCCCGCCACATCGCGCGAGCGGCCGATGATCCGGTCCCAATCGAGTTCGACCGTTCCGTTGATTTTCAGACCCCAGAACTTCTGTTCATCGACCTTCCCCATTTTTTCAACCAGTTCGGCATTGCTGAGCAGGGCTTTGCTGGGAATGCACCCCCAGTTGAGACAGACGCCGCCGAGTTTGGCGCGTTCGATGCACGCGACGGACATACCGAGCTGTGCCGCGCGAATCGCGCCAACATAGCCCGCCGGCCCGCCACCAATCACAACCAGATCAAAGTGCTGCTCAGGCACATGAAACTCCTCAAGGGCGGCACGCGGCCGCGGGTTACGAGAATCGACGACACACCATCTATTTACCGAAAACCGAATCAAAACGATCCAGTTCACTCCTGTCAAATGGGGTGGCACTATAGGGTTTGTTGCGTCTGACTCCAGTTCGCCTTCTGCGACATCAACACCCCGAATAGGTGGGGGGATGGTCGCTGGTGATACAGCCTTCGAGATCCGCAGAGACGGTCGCTCCGTACAGCCAAACAGCCTGAACAGGTGTCTTCCCCAGCCGTTCGGCTGGTCTCGCGGCACTTCCTGCTGGCATGTTCGCCCGGTATCAGGTATGTTATCGAGGTCTTAACATGCTGATAACACCATTATCTCTCTGGGGGAGACGCTCTGTGAGCATAAATTTGGTCCGGCAGACGGTGCTGGTCGCCGCGTTGCTGTCGTCGAGCGCGGCGAACGCTCACCAGGTCACGCGCAACCTGTCGTACACCTCGCCCGGGTGTTGGCCTGCGGATGTAACAAAGCTGGATATCTATACTGCGAACGGGGGCATCACTCCCGGCGCGCCGACGATTCTAAATATTCATGGCGGGGGTTACACCAGCGGCGACAAGCGTGACGATGGACCGGTCTGCGGCCTGCTAGCCGATCGCGGCTTCAATGTCGTCAGCATCAACTACACCTTGGCAACACCCGGTGTCCCATCGTTCCCGCAACCGGTGCGCGATGCCAAGGCGGCCATCCGGTGGATTCGCACCGAGGGTGTGGCGCTCGGTCTTTCGCCGACGATCGTGGTGATCGGGACATCCGCGGGATCAACCATCGGTGTGGCCGCGGCGTTTTCGGAGGGTCATGCCGACTTCGAGCTGCTCGCGCCACCGCTGGGGGGGTATCGGGTTGACGCGGTGGTTGGGGTCTCGGGCCGATATGACCTGGTTTGGGACGCAATGACCAACGGAACGCCGCAGCCGCTCGCGGCCTATCTCGGCGGACCGATTACCAACGAGACCTACTCGGCGCGGTTCAGCAACGCGGCGGCGATCAGCTATGTCTCGCCGTGTACGCCGCCAACAAAGCTGATTCATGGCGATTTGGACCCGGTTGTTCCGTTTCAGCATTCGCTTCGGCTCTCGGGTGCGATGAGCGGGGCGGGTAACTTCAATATCCTTCAGATCGTGCCGGGCGCGGGGCATGGGTCGGGCTCTCTGGCAAGCTCAGGCTTTGTTGCCGATGCCATTGCGAACGCGATCCCGCAACTGCTGGCGAACCCAGTGGTCGGATGCAATACCTCCAACCCCATCACATCTCCCGCAAACGATCGGTGTACCGATGCCTCGTTGCTGGTGCCGGGTTCGATGGTGATGGGCACCACCCTCGGCGCGATCGGAACGATCGTCACCCCATGCGGGAACGGGACCGATACACGCGATGTGTGGTACCGGTTTACGCCGCCGCTCACACGACGATACACGTTCGATTCGATCCGCGCGAACCCGTCGTTCGATACGACGATCGGTGTGTATTCGACGTGCTCACCGGGGGCTGGGCTGGTGGCGTGTGATCAAGGATCGGGAGGAGCATGGTGCGCGCAGGTCTCCGCGGTGATGAGCGCGGGGCAGCACTACTACATCCGTGTTTCAGGTGTGAATGGCGCGGCGGGCCCGTTCACACTGAACGCTGGTGCCGGTGTTGTCCCGGGTGGCGATGTGCCCGCCAACGATATGTGCGACTCTGCGCAACAAGTCTCTGTTGGGTCAACACTCTCGACAACGGTCAACGCAACTGGCAACGGGACGAGCCAGTGCGGCATCAACGACTACGACGATGTCTGGTTCCAGTTTGTCAGCCCCAACGCCGCGGTTTTCAGGATCAACACTTCGGGCTCACCCTTGTTGCCCGACACGACCCTGGTCGCGTTCGATGCCTGTTCCTCCGAGCCTCTCGCGTGCAATGACAACGCCGCGTTCGATCAGCCGTATGCACAGATTGATCTGCCTCTGCAATATGGGCAGTCGGTGTTGGTGCGCATCGCTGGCGAAGGTGGCGTGCAGGGGCGATTCAGCCTAAACATCGAGCAACTGCCGCGGCCCGATCAGGGCGCGTGCTGCCGCCAGAGCATGTGCGACATTCGCTCGGCCGATGATTGCGGCACGGGTGTGTGGTACCAGCTACTCGCCTGCTCACTGACACCCTGCGTGCCGCCGCCACCACCGGGAGCGTGCTGCAATGGCACAACCTGCACAATGGCTGATGATGCCGTCTCGTGCGTGGGTGCCTTTCTTGGTGCGGGGATGCTTTGCGCAAGCCCGCAGAACCCGATTGCCTGCTGCCCCGCCAACTTTAACCGATCCGGCGGCGTGACCGTGCAGGACATCTTCGATTTTTTGAGCGCGTACTTTTCAAGTGCGAATGCCGGCGACTTCAACGGCACGGGCGCCTGTACGGTTCAGGATGTGTTTGACTTCCTCTCGGCGTATTTCACTGGTTGCGGCGCGTAGGGGTTCGTGCAGTTCGGCGCACGACCGATGCGCAACTGGTCGAACGCGCTGACCACTCGCTCGCACCCTATGGACATGGCGCGAACCACGTGCTCAGAAAGTCGAACAGGTCCTCGAGTGTCGTGCCCCCGATGGTGTTGAAATCCGCGGCGGGTGTGTTGGCGAACCAGGCCGTGAGGTAGTCGAAGATGTCCTGGAGCGTGATTAGACCGTTGCGATCGAAGTCGGCGGGACAGGGCCGCGGAACAGCGGGCAGAATCTGGTTGGTGCTGTAAAGCCCGACATGATCGATCCAGATTGATCGCGGTGTTTCGATGATGCCGCCGGGGTAGGTCGTGCGTGTTTCGATCGTGATGAGACATGCCATGCGGCCGGTTGTGCCGAAGTTCCGAATATTGTTGCCCACAAACGGATCGGTATCGGTGAACTGCGAGAGGGGGATGTTGTAGACATTGGTGCCCGGCAGAATCAGGACTTTGGGCGAATCCCACTCATCGTCGGCCTCTGTGACATCGATCACACCATCGTTGTCGTCATCCTCGCGCAACGTGATGATCAGTTGCAACTGACCGGAGACATAGTTCTCGGGCGCGGTGGACGGGGGCGATTGAACCGCGATACTGAAGATGCTCGCATCGGCCGGAAAGCCGAGCATGCCCGACGAGCGATCAAGCCCGAGCGTGCCCAGCCCAACACCGGCGACTCGGAAGAGGTTGTCGTGACGGAAGTTGGCCCAGCATCGGAGCGATCTGCCCGTGAAGACCGTAATGGTGGAGGGCTCGATTCCGAATGATTGAACGCCGCCGAAGTAGCTGAACAGCGGTCCGAATGGTGCCTGGCCCGCCTCGAAATCATGTGGGATGGCGGACTGGGCGTACGCGACCGGGCTGATCATCGCGGCGGCCAGGATGGGGATTGTGAATCGCATGTGCATGTGAAGTTCCTGAATGGGTTTGCGGCGGGAGTTGGGGGTGATCGGGTGGGCGTGAAACGCCCGCGAGACGGGGTGGCCGCGCGGGCGAGAAGGTGATGCCCCGCGCATCTTGGCGCGGGCACTTCGCACAGGCATTGAGCAGGGAAAACTCAACACCTGGTGAGGCTCAACGACGTGCGAATGAACCGGTGCCGATTCCGACGACCGTCAGGGTGTCACCCGCGTTGATGTGGGGGAAGTCGGTGGGGATCGGTGGATCGTTGTCATGGGGGTTGTCATCGATGACGGTCGTGCGGAACTCCTGCTCAGCAAACCCAAGATCGTTGGTGATGATCGTGCCGATGGGGTTGCCGTTGAGCCGAACCTCGAAGGCTGTGTTGGGCGTAGCGCCGCCAACCTCGACGTTCCACTTCTGAAAGAGGGTGGAGCCGAACATGCTCTCGCGATAGTCACCCTTGGCTTCAAGCTGGGTGCCGGTGCGGATGCGTGCTCGAACGCGATAATCGACACCTGCATCAGCGGTCGATGCGATCGAGAGGGTGACCATCGCGCCGATGATGGCGACGAGTGTCGGCGCGGAGCGCGCACGGTTGCGAATAAACGAGAACATGAGAAACTCCTTGGGGTCTAAGAACAATCGAGGGAAGAAGGCCCTGCGGCAGGGCCACGATTGGCCGCGGATCCAACGGCACAAGTGGCTCCAGGCAATCGCCGTGCCAGCGCCGTGAAACGGGGCTGGAGCTCCGAACGAGTGTTCAAACACAGCCAGCGAGCAGGAGTGGCTATTGCGGGCCGGAGTCTGTGGGCGTCTGGTGGGTTGCTGGCGAACTGTGGCCCGCTGACGGGCGCACGGCCTTCGGTGGGGCGGAGTTGGCCCTCGATCAGAGATGGCGAGCCTTTGTCGATAGGGCGATGTTCAGCTTATCTACAAACTTCAGGGAAAAAACGACTGGCCACGCAAGGCCATAGGTCGTTGATGACATCCGATGGATGCCTCGGTCGGGATGTTGATCGTGTTGGTCGTCTCGCCCTCGCAAAAGCTTCACCCACAAACGCCCACGTGGGCATGCACCAAGAGGAGAACCCTTGATGAACACTCGAAACACGTTCCGACTTGTCGCGATGGCCGGGCTGCTGGGCCTCGGATCAATTTTCATCGGCGGCGCGGCCGCGCCCAGTCCGCAGTTGACGTTTCACACGTTTATCATCAGCGAGATTTTCACGAGTGTCGATGGGCAGGTTCAGTTCATTGAACTCAAAGAGAACTCCAACTTCAACGGCCAGCAGAACCTGAGCGGGCATACCATCACGGCTGAGAATACCGATGGTTCTGTGGTCAACACCTTCACGTTTCCATCCAATCTGCCGAGCAGCCAGACGGCGGGCAAGCGGGTTCTGATCGCCACGGCCAACTTCGCGGCATTGCCGGGTGGTGTTACGCCGAACTACGTCATTCCCCCAAACTTTCTGTTTACGGGCGGGCGTGTGAACTTTGCCGAACTCTCGGCCGGCGCGAACGTCCTCTACACCAATCTGCCGACCAACGGTTCAAGCTCCTTCAACTTTCCGGGTACCGCGACCGCGGCCAACTCGCCGCAAAACTTCGCTGCGGCCACCGGGTCGGTGAATGTTCCGTCGGGTTCGTGCTGTGTTGGGTCGGTCTGCTCGGTGACCAGCTCGGTCGGCTGTGCGGGGACGTTTACAACCGCGGGCACATGTTCGCCCAACCCGTGTACGCCGTCGGTCACCGGCGCGTGCTGCGCCGCGACGGCCTGCTCAATCGATACCCAGACCAACTGCGTTGGGGCTGGACGGGTGTACAGAGGTGATGGCGTCAGCTGCGGCGAAGTCGGAAACCCGACCGCGTGCTGCGCAGCCAACTTTAATCAGTCGGGCGGCGTGTCGGTGCAGGACATCTTCGATTTCCTTGGGGCCTACTTCGAGGGCGACCCCTCGGCAAACTTCAACAACAGCGGCGGCATCACGGTGCAGGACATCTTCGACTTCCTCTCCGCGTACTTCGCCGGTTGCTGAGTCTAAACCGTGGCGCACAAACCTCGTGCCACAAGTTATCGAACCATTACCGAACGGCCGCAGCGAGCGCTGCGGCCGTTTCTTGCGTGGCGGCATGACCGCCCGGCTGACCACCCGCCGCGATCATGCAGGAGAAGGCAAGATCTTGGAACAGCCGGGCTTAGCACCCCGAATCGATATGGGTTGGCGAGTGGCGTGGGTCTTTCGGGAGATGCTGGCGCGTATTCTCGGGCGTGGCATTTGCGATGGGTGGTGTCATGATTCTCCAGTTTAACATCGCAATGGCGAAGGCCTGTCGTCGATGGTCGGTTTGACCGATCATCAAGATGTGATCGAGTGTGCGCGGAGGTCGTGATTCAGGTGCGACTGCGAGGAACGCCGTGTGGCGTCCCCCCC
>JBBSBC010000052.1:0-20266 GCA_038251595.1 Phycisphaerales bacterium
AGCATACCGGGAACTCACGCGGGTGGTTGCCGGAGACTGATACGAGCACTCGCGGACAAGGATGCGTGACCCAACGTAATAATCACAATCTTCATACATACACCTGAGGAAGTGGACCTGTTTTGGGGGAGCATGATCCTTGGGGAAGTTGATTCATCCCTGATTTCACGAGTATACGACGCGCATACTCGGTAAAAATAAAGGTATCCGGATCGTAATGGGGGTTGTTCACTGGCCGCCTGTCCAGCCGCATCCTGAAGTCTCACGCCTGATCGTTGGTTGCCCAGAGGGTCTCGGAGGGAATGAGCCCTTCAAGACGCGCGGCGATGCCCTTCGTGAAAACTTCGCCCGCGGCGGGCGTAAGGCGTTTGGCGAAGGCCTCCATACTGCTGGCCCAGTTGGCCGCGGCGGAATCGGGGCTGAGTTGGAGCATCGATTGGTCCCACCGCACGACCGATGCGGGCATGAGCCGATCGGTCCCGGCGGTGATGAGTGCATCGATGCAGGCTTGTCGGAAGCGCGGGAAGATGGTGTCGAGTGCGAGCGCATCGCGTACGTGCCTCGCGCCCAGTGCGCCCATGGATGCCGCGGATTCGGGGTTGTCGAGCAGTTCAGAAAGACCGCGTGCGACCGATTCGACCGAGGCGGGCACAACGCGTCCGGTCTGGCGATCGGCAACGTGGTCGGTCATGCCTGGAGCATCGCACACGAGCGTGGGGGCACCCATCGCCATGGCTTCGAGCACGGTCTTGGGGTGGCCCTCATATTCAGAGAGCTGGGCGTAGATGTTGGCCTGGCCCATGAGGGTGAGAAGCTCATGGTGTGGCAGGCGATTGCCGAACTGAGTGTTGAGGCGGAGCTGGTCAGCGAGGGCGCGGAGCGATGCTTCTTCGGGACCAGAACCGACGATGATGAGTTGGGCGGATGAGCGGTGCCTATCAGGAAGTTCAGCCAGGGCGCGAAGCAGCAGATCGATGCGCTTCTCGCGGGCCAGCCTTCCGGCGGTCACGATCAGGCCCGGTGTGCGCGTGGCGAATGGAGGTGCGGGTTGTTCGGTGATCAGAAAGTTGGGAACAAGCCGCACGCGCTCGCGCGGAAGGGCGTGCTGAAACGCAAGGTCGCTGATGATCTTCGGCGTGGTTCCGACAATTACGTCGGCCGCGCGGCAGAGTTCGCCTTCTATAAAGCGTGCCTGAGCAAACTCGGCTGAGCCGGTGCCATGTTCGCGGGCCATGGTCCATGACCAGTGGTATCCGCAGCGCGCACACAGGCCCACGCGCAGACCGGCCTCGCGCAGCTCGCGGGTAGTCTGCATGGCGACATCGCCACCCCAGTGTTGCTCGCTCAGGACGACCGCCGTGCGGCAACCGTCAAGAAATGACCGGACTCGACCGGGAACTGTGCCGAGAAAGATCCCGGGTTCGAGCTCTTGATCGTTGCAGATGCACATGACGCGTCCGGCCATCTCGGGCAACAGATCGGCGCACACGGCGTGGTCGGCACCATGGCCATAGGTCACAAACGCCACCTTCTTGAACGAGGGACAGAGCCGTCGGTAAAGGTGCTGCTCACGATCAAGCAGGCCGTACTGCTTGGCCGTCGTTGCAGGGGTGTAGGCGCAGATGGTGATGACCAGCGCGTCGGCGATGGGCTCGTTCGCGGCATGGAAAGACGTGGATGGTGGGATGGATGTCATGCAGACTGTGACTTCGGTTGAGCACCCTTCGCGGGGACAGATTTGCCCATGCGGCAATTCTCATTCGAGGGCGCGGGGGTTGTCGATAGATACCTGTTTGGGTCTCGTGATGATGGTGGGACCAAATCGCACCAGACCGGCTTGTGCCACCCAACGAAGTGGCCGATAAGAATGTTCAAGGCGGGATCTGCCCGCAAAACTCCTGCCGCTACGCGATCGCACGATGGAGAGTTCATGCCCGCCCGCTTGACCAGCATAGTTCCCATGTACAACTCGGCCGCGACGGTCGAGGAGACGATCGAATCGCTGCGTCGGCAGACATTCGAGGATTGGGAATGCATCGTCATTAATGATGGCTCGACGGATGACGGCCCGGAAGTTATTGAAGAGATCATGGCCCGAGAGCCGCGCGTGCGCATGGTGACGCAGGCCAATCGCGGCTTGGCCGGAGCGCGGAACCGGGGCATCGAAGAATGTCGGACAGAGTTCATTCACTTTCTGGATGCGGATGATTGGATGTCGCCGCGTGCCTTTGAGTGGCTGATCGCCGCCGCGGCGGAGACCGGGGCAAGTTATGGTGGGTATGAGCTCTGCGATGCGACGGGCCGCTCGCTCGGTCGTCAGTCGCCGGTGAGTGTGCCGGTTGTCGGGCTGAATGAGCAGCTTGAGTGGAATCGAGCGGCGACGCACGCGCACCTGTTTGGGCGCGCGGTGATTGGTGATTGCCGGTTTGATGAGCGGCTGAAAATGGTCGAGGACCATGACATGTGGCTGCGGCTTGCGGCACACGGAAAGTGCTGGAAGGGTGTCGAGCGCATTGTGTGCGGGTATCGGCTTCACCCCAACAGCATGAGCAAGAAGTTCGGCGCGATGTACTCGACCTATGAGTCGGTGGTGCGCAGGGCGTTTGCCGAGTGCGAAGAGCTTGGTTGGCACGAACGCGGTGTGGATCTGAGTCCGCGCCGCTTCCGACGTGTGGTGGGACACATGGCCCTGACCTACGCAACGATGGATGCGCTGCTCGATCCTTCACCCAACAAGGGGCGTGCGGCGAGGATGTTCGACAACGCCGCGCGACCCGAGCGCATCTCGCCCGCGTGGGCGGCGAACACGGCATCGGTCGCGTTGCTCTTTGGCGCGTGTACGGCTCCGGATATCGATGGGTGGTCCGAGCGGCGATGGCTTGCACCCCTGCGTCAGTGGTGGGTTCGCTGCGCGGATGAAGGATGGATGGACTTCGCCGATATCGAACCGGCCTTCGCCGAGTTCGGGCGCAAAGTTGTTCATCCCGACACGATCGTCGGCTCGATGCTCGATGCAGCGGAGTCCGGCCGGGCCGACTCGCCTCTGGTAGTCCTTGGGCTTGAGAGAAATGGTCGGCGAATCGTGCGCCGTGCCGCCGCGCGAACAACAGGTGGAGCCGGTTCGCGACTCATCGTGGCGTTCGATGATTGCTCGACCCAGCACGAGGTTGATCTGCTGAGTAACGAAGAGCGCTCGGAGTGGGGTGGTGGAGGGCGTGTGCGCATCGTGCGCGATGCCGCCGAACTCGCAAGTCTGTGCGCTGCGGAATGTGCGGGCGCAACATGGCTGGTCGGGCCGACGGAAGGCCCGGCCTCTGTCGGCGCGGAGCGATTGCTGGCCGTCGTTGCTCCAAAGCGGATTGAGCGTTGGGCAGATCATCGCGACCGTATCGGCGCGGCCAACCTGCTGCGCATCAATGAGCAACTGAACGTTCGGCGGGCGATGGCCGGGTGATCTCTTCGGAAGCTGTACAGGAGATGGCGCGTGCCGACCACAGAACGATCAACAATACAGGCCGATCGACCTGCCGTGTTCGATAATGTAAAAATATCAGATATTACATTTGTTGTTCGTTCTGCGGGCGAGCGAACGGCTCGGGGCGCGCTGCGTCTCATCGAACAGCAGATTGTGCAGCACGAGGGTGGATCAACAAGCCAGATTGAACTTGTCAACGAGCGACCTTTCTCGCACGCCATGCGCAGAACCCTTGAACTCGGCGCTGAGCGCGCGCGCCCCTGGACGATCGGTATCGATGCCGATGTGCTGTTGGTGAATCAGGGTGTCGAGCGGTTGCTCGGCATGTGCCGCGCGGCCAAGCCCGGATCATTCACCGTCACGGGCCTTATGCTTTGCAAGTTCTACGGCGGATTTGTCTTTCGCGGCGTGCATTGCTATCGCACCGAACTGCTGGAGCGTGCGGCGACACTCATCGGCAAACGCACACCCGGCGGGCCGGATCCATGTTTGAAACCCGAGTCGGCGGTCGTTCATGCGATGGAGGCCGTTGGCTTCGGGTATGAAGGGCACCCGGTGGTCCTCGCGGCCCACGACTATGAACAATCATTCCGGCACATCTACCTCAAGCTCCGCATGCGCGGCCGGCGTGAGGCCGAAGCGATGCGGGATGGTGGCGGGAAAGTCGGCGCGGGCGATCCAAACGCGCTCGCTGCGTACTGCCGCGAGCGGGCCGTGCTGGGTGATAAAGATCATCTGGTCGCGCTCTGGGGTATTGAGGATGGTGTTGCCGATGCTTCGCGGCCCACATCTGAACGTCACGAGTCATACAACTGGTTTGCTGAGTGGCCCGAGTATGATCGGCGCGTGCGCGATCATGGGCTGACTGAGAAGGAACACTTCGATCCTCGGTCGAGCACGGGCTATGCCGACTGTGTCATCGAAGCGCACAGGCTGGATATCGACACACGAACCCCGAAGTGGATCCGCGAGGCGCTTGCACAGAGGACCATGGCATGAATGCTGTTGCCGGTCTGGAGACCCCACCGCGAAGTGCGAGTATCGGATACGATGAACGCGCCGAGCGCGAGCAACGGCGCGCTGATGCGGAGCGCTGGCTCGCATCGCTACCGAGCAGAACAGTCCTGAGGCGCAGCAATCCGGGCACGTCCGACGCGCGATTGGTCATGTACAAGACCGGTGCTTCAACGCCGGAGTTCTGGGAGAAAGCCTGGCTGGTCAGCCCACCTTATCGCATGAAAGGTTACAAGCTTCCCGCGTGGTACCGATCGGTGTTCAGACATTGGCTGCCGCGTGAGGGCCTGATACTTGAAGCCGGGTGCGGTAACGGAAATCTTGTGCGGATGCTGGTGAACGACGACCCTGAACGTTGGGGTAACTTCGCGCGTGCTGCTGGAGGCGGTGCAAGTGTCGTCGGGATCGACTTTGCCGAGAAGGTCATCGCAGAGAGTCAACGCATTCACCCGGAAGGAGACTACCGCGCTGGTGATGTTCGCGGCTTGCCATTTCGCGATGGCGAACTTGCGGCGTATATCTCGATGGGTGTGATGGAACACTTTGACGAAGCCGAACGCGCCGCTATTCTTGCTGAAGCGGCGCGCTCATTGCGCCCCGATGGTGTCGCGATCATCACGGTTCCATACTTCAGTCCCGTTCGCCGGATCTGCGCGCGGTTTGGCCGCTTCGCCGATGAATCCACGATCGTTCGTTCCAACGCAGAGCTTCAAGCACACGAATCGCGGCTCGAGTTCTATCAGCACTACTTTAAACGGCGCGAGATCGCCCGTCAGATCGAGCGCGCGGGCTTTCGCATCGCCACGATTGACGGGTACGACTGTCGCAAAGGTTGGACGGATGTGCTTCCCGGCCGAAACGCTCTTGCTTGGATCGAGCGAAGAGGCGCGTGGTGGTCGCGCCTGATCGAGCAGCCGCCGCGTCTGGTCCGGCGTACTTGCCCGCACATGCTGTTGCTCATCGCCCATCGGAGGTAAGGCACGGTGGGCATCAATGCTCAGCCCGCGCGCGATTCGTACCACGCGGCCATCATGCACAGCGAGAACAGCCGAACTTCGCGCGTGGCGGCTTCGCTCGGCAGAAACGATGTGAAGTCCTGTCTCAAGACCCCATCACGCATCAGGCGTGACTCTGGCAGCATCTGCGCACTTATCGAGTGAAACGGACGCGCATCGGCGAGCCTGAGGCTGAAGCCCTGCTTCGGGCGTGTGAGAACCTGCCGCGGAACAAGACCCGCTTCCACGCCGCGTCCAAGGAAGCGGCGGAGCACGGGTTTGCTTGTTTCGGCATGGGTCTCATCGTCGGCGATGGCGCGGCCCAGGGCCCAATCGAGCATGCGTCGGTCGAGAAAGGGTGATCGGATTTCGAGTCCGACGTGCATGGCTGAGCGATCAATCTTCGGAAGTATGGACCCTGCACAAAAGCCCATGATGTCAAGTCGCTGCGAGCGACGCGGGTGCGGCAGGTTCGGACGATCTTCAACCGCGAGCCACGCCGCGAAACGTTCTTCGTCATACGTGGGTTCGAGCGCGACCAGCAACGCCCGCGACTCGACCGGGTGAAAGCCCGGATAAACGCGGCAGAGGTAACGATGGGTGTATGTCGAACGTGCAAGTTGCACCATCGCAGCGGCACGCTCGGCGGGTGGGCAATCCGCCATCGCGAGTCGCATCGTGCTCAAAGGTTTCTGCGGCGCATGGAGAAAGGCAGGATCGAGCGAGAGTGGATGGTTCGCACCGGTATGCCACGGATATCCGGCGAGCACCTCGTCGCCACCATCGCCACCGATCACCACCGTCGGCCCGTGCTCGCGCGTGCGCCGCGCGATGGTCATGGCCGTCAGCAGGGCGGTGAAGCCCTGCGGTTCATCAAAGGCGCTCCCGGCATCGCGGAGTGTGCCCAGCAGATCGGTCGCGGCAAACTCGATGGGTTTATGGCGCATCATCATCGCACTCGCAAACGCGCCCGCGAGCGGGCATTCGTTCAGTGCGGAATCAATGCCGCTGGCCGTGAGTGTGTATGCGGTGACCTGGTTGCACCTGCCGGATTGCGCAAGCGCGAGCGCGACGGAGGACGAATCGAGACCGGCGGAGAGGAACAGGCCGACGGGAACATCCGCAAGCATGTGCTCATCAACGATGGTTCGCCAGAGCTGCTCGAACTGATCCTGCTCATCGCGTGCGGTTGTGGTGTGCAGGTCTTCAGGTGCGTGCCAGTAGCGTGAAATGGTGGGTGTCGCGTCATTGCCAACCCGCCAAGTCAGCTTCTCGCCGGGTCGCAGTTTATTGATACCGCGCCACACCGTGCCGGGCGCAGGGCAATAGCCGACTGAAAGCACATGGCAAAGTCCCTCGGCATCGAGCCGACGCAAGAAGCCAGATTCGCCAGTCCAGGCCGCAAGGATCGTGTCGCAATCCGAAGCGATCGCGAGTCGCGGCGCGGCATCGTTGATGAATGCCCACGTGAGCGGCTTCATGCTTGCCGGATCGACCGCCCCGTGAATGATCGGCGCGTTGGGCGCGCGCTGGTCGAGCAGGACAAAGGCGAACATCCCGCACAGCCTCTCGAGCACGCCATCAATCCCCCAGTGCGCGTACCCATGCACAAGCACCTCGGTGTCAGCGTGCGAGCGGAACGTATATCCCACGCGCTCAAGCTCACGCCGCAGTGCAGGCGCGTTATAGATCTCTCCATTGAACGTCACGCTGATGGTGGGGTCCGGCTCGCGATCAGACATCGGTTGCCGCCCCGCATCGGTCAGATCCTGAATAGCCAGGCGCGTGTGCGCCAGCAGCACGCGTCGGTCGGCGGTCTGGTATGTGCCATGACCATCAGGCCCACGCCGCGCCAACCGTGCCATTGCGCGTTCGAGCGCACGCGCCGGAAGGGCATTGCCTTCAAGCGGTCGTGATCGGGCGATGGCGAGAAGGCCGCACATGGTTCGGGTGAGAACAGTCTCTCAAAGTCGATTCGTAATAAACTGCAAAAGGTTATCAGCAAATGATTCGTCGGTCATGCCCGCCACGGCTCGCGAACGAAGTGATGTGCAGCGCTGCCCGCGGTAATCCGGGTCTGTCACGGCCCGCGCCACAAGACGCTCCATCGCGGCCTCATCGCCAAACATGTATTCGCTCGGATCGCCAAAGAGGCGGAAGAGCGAACGATGCGGCTCGAGCGCGCGTGCATCCGCACTCGCCGCCTTCATCAGCTCGATGTGCGCCGAGTTCAGCCACACAAACTCGCCCGCAGGCGCGCCGAGCCGCTGTCGGAGCGCGGTCACGGCCATTGTTTCCGGACAATCGGCAACCGCATACGCCAGGCGTCGATACCTCCCGCGGATGATCGTCCATGGGTCGGTCGCATCGCAGCTCGGGTCGTTGGTCAGCTTGTTCCTGGCCGCGGCCATCGCGCCCCAGTGATCGAGCCCCGAGAGGTCGTCTGCCTGCACGCGCGCGAGGGGCAATCCACCCGAGAGCGCGCACTCCACCACACGTTGATGAATGACCGTGTGCGCAGAGACTTGGAGGTGTGTTGTTGCGCAACGGTAACAGGCACGCAGGTCATCATCGTGTCCCAGCTCGCCGTGTGCATGATGTGCAAGTGTTGGGTGCTTCTCCCATCCGCGTCCATACAAGTGAAGCCTCCACCCACGACGTTCGCAGAGCCGCGCGGCCCATTCCAGCGTCTGATGCCGCATGACCCGATCGGCCATGGGCATGGCGTACATGTTCATCATTCGCGAGATCAACGATTCGTTGGTCGGATCTTCACCAGCCTCGCGAAGCATGTGCGCCGCAATGGCCGCGAGGCGTGTTGAGACCGGCTCCTGCACGCAGCTTGCAACAGCCGGGCCGATGGCGGGCAGCATCCGTTCCATCAGTGCTGCAAACGATGGATTCGCGCTCGACTCCTTGCGCTTGCGTGCGTGCATGGCCGCGGGTGTCTCGGAGTGGTGGCTGACGTACGCAATCTCGCACGCAAACCGCTCGCGCTGCGCCGGCGTAACTTCGCCATCATGAAACTTGCGCCCGCTCGCCACAATCGCGGCATCAAACGCGCGTGTACGCGGATAGCCGAAGGTCTGAAAGTACTCTTCGCGCAGATTGCCCGTCAGAAAGTCCAACCCACCCATGGATGCGCCTACGCGAACATCGAGCTGGTGCGGCATGGCGTCCTGAATCCACATCACGTACGGAATGTTGCGATGAAGTGTCGATCTCGCCGCGCCCTCGTGCCCGTTGATGTTGACCCGCGCAAAGTTGATGAGCACCACCAGGTCAGGCTCAAACTCCGCAACGGTCCGCAGATAGGCGTTCTCCGCCAGCATGGCGTGATCGTCCGGCTCGATCAGCACCTTCGCCTCACAACCGATCCGCTCAAACGCCGCGGCCAGATCTGCCGAACTGTGCTTGATAAACGTCGAATAGCGGCACGTCGGAATGAGCACCCGCAATCTCCCCCCCCCTCCCAGAGGCAGAGGGTCGGGGGGAGGGCTTATGTCTTTCGTAGTCTCCGGTCTCGAAGCCCGCGCTCCCTCAAACCGCGACCGCCACCAATGCGCATCGCGCGCTCCATAGAGATCCTCAACCCGCGACATCAGACGGTTGCGTTCGTCCGACTGCGAGCGCTGGGCTTCTTGCAGACAAGCCTCAACACTCGGCGAGATCGGTGTGCGCACGGTGGACATCGAAAGCCCCGGTCCGGCCAACTGGGTGTCAAACGCCTCGTGCAGACGCGTGCGCAGAACTTCACCCGCGCCCGGACCAACAATCACGCGAACACGAGGCTCGACCAGCAACTCCGCAAGTTCGACCTGCGCCAGTCCATCCAGCAGTTCTGACGGATCCTCCTGCACGATTGTCACACGTGCGTGATACCCATCCGCGCCCACATGTGTTTCGCGCAAGACCCGCAAGACCAGCCACGGCGGGTCGATCCCCTCCAGGATGTACGGCGGTAGCGGACCGGACCTCTTTTCCGCCGCGTGCGGCAGTGTCAGCCGATCGATCGGCCCCTTCACGTCCTGCAACCCGCGCCATCGTTCTTCAGCGCCAACCACCATTCGGCGCACAATGTTCCCATCGCGCGCTTTCAGCCATTGCCACGCGCTCGCCTCGCGCTCCCACTCGGCCACATGCGCGGCCAGGTCGATCGGCGTCGTGTCGCGCTCCGCAAGCGCACGCACATTCGCGCGGCACGTCCTGACAACCTCCGCGTGCAGAATCTGATCGGTCGGCAGCGTCGCTATGATCGCGCGGAGCGAGCGCACCTGCTCATTGTTCCGCAAGCTCTCGGGCAACTCGGCCAGGTGTGCCGCCGCAGGGGTCACGAGCATCAGCTTGGCAAACGCGGCCGCAACAAGAAACGTGAGTTCATGGTCATCCGACCGCGCCCGCAACGCGCGAAGAGCGACAGGCAAGAAAGCCCACGGCGAGCCCGCCTGCCCGAGCTGCATGATGTCGGCACGGCTGACCGAGCGAGTCGCGGCAGAGACAGCGGGGGCTAGTGCGGGCGCATGAACAGCAGCCACAGGCGTTGTGGTCATATCCAGTCTATCGGCAGTCCTTTCAACGATTCGCCACCAATGGAACGGTCTTGTGGGAGTTTCCCTTCCCCTTACCAGCCAGTTATTGCTTTTTGACTGGTCCAGAATCTATCGGGGTCACACTCGCCCTGAACCGCTACTGAGCATCGAAAATCCTGTTTGATCCCGACTGGACTCTGCATCTTTCTTGCACACAAGCACAGTGAGACTCTGGACGGACCATTGGAAAACTATGAATACCCCGTAGGTTGGTGGCGTGGTTCTCATGGGATTGATGCGTCCGCTGTGCAAGAGTGGTTCGGCACAATCCAAGATCCATGAGAGCATGTTCGGTCAGCCCAAACGCGCATAAAAAACGCCGCGATCGCTCGCGGCGCTGGAACTTCCCTTCACACCACAATCACTCCGCCATAATCGCGGCCTGCGCCGCGGCCAGCCGAGCAATCGGCACCCGGAACGGGGAGCAGCTCACGTAGTCCAGCCCGACCTTGTGGCAGAAGTGAACGCTCGACGGATCGCCGCCGTGCTCGCCGCAGATTCCGACCTTGAGGTCCGGGCGGGTTTTGCGGCCCTTCTCCGTGCCCATACGAACCAGTTGCCCCACACCGTCCTGATCCAGCGATTGGAAAGGATCGACCGGGAGCAGCTCGCGGTTCAGATACTCAGGCAGGAAGCTGTTGATGTCATCGCGTGAGAAGCCGAAGGTCATCTGCGTCAGATCGTTGGTGCCGAAGCTGAAGAAGTCGGCATCCTGGGCGATCTCGTCCGCAACGAGCGCGGCACGCGGAATCTCGATCATTGTGCCGATCTTGATATCCAGCCGCGGCTTGTAGTCCTGCTCGGCCTTCACTTCCTGAATCGTCCGCTCCACTTCCTCGCGCAGGACCGAGAGCTCCTTCTTCGTGCCCACGAGCGGGATCATGATCTCGGGCGAGACCTTGATCTTGCTGTGCAGACACTCGATCGTCGCCTCGGTGATCGCCGTGACCTGCATCTTCAGGATCTCGGGATACGTCACGCACAGGCGGCACCCGCGGTGACCGAGCATCGGGTTCATCTCGTGCAACTGGCTGACGCGCTGCTTCACCTTCTCAAGGCTAAGTCCGAGGGCCTTGGCCATCTCGGCCTGCGCCTTCTCTTCGTGCGGCAGAAACTCGTGCAGCGGCGGGTCGATGAGCCGAATCGTGACCGGCAGGCCCTTCATCGCGGTGAAGATGCCGACGAAGTCTTCGCGCTGATAGGGCAGAAGCTCTGCGAGTGCCTTTTCTCGGGCCTCGCGCGTCTCGGCAAGGATCATCTTCCGCATGCTCTTGATGCGGTTGCCCTCAAAGAACATGTGCTCGGTGCGGCAGAGGCCGATGCCCGCCGCGCCGAAGTCGCGCCCGCGCTGCGCATCCGCGGGCGTATCGGCGTTGGTCCGCACACCCATCGTGCGATACTTGTCGGCCCAGCGCATGACCTTCGAGAAGTCACCCGACAGCTTGGCCTCGACCGTGGGCAGTGCGCCCTCGATCACCTCGCCGGTCGAGCCATCAAGCGATATGACATCGTTGCGCCCGTAGCTCTTGCCCTTGGCCGTGAACGTGCCCTTGGCGGCGTCAATGTGGATCTCGCCCGCGCCCGCAACGCAGCACTTGCCCCACCCGCGTGCAACAACCGCCGCGTGGCTGGTCATTCCGCCGGTGCTGGTGAGAATGCCCGCCGCGAGGTGCATGCCCTCGACATCTTCCGGGCTGGTCTCCTTGCGAACAAGAATCACCTTCTCGCCCGCGCGGGCCCGCGTTACAACCTCTTCGGCGGTAAAGGCGGGCTTGCCGACCGCCGCGCCCGGTGAGGCTGGCAGTCCCTTGGCCAGGATCGTCGCGTGCTTCTTCTTGGTCAGGTCGAAGCTCGGCAGCAAAAGCTGCGTCAGATCGCCCGCAGGAATCCGCAGCAGCGCTTTCTTCTCGTCGATCACCTTCTCCGCAACCAGGTCGCAGGCAATCTTGACGGCCGCGAAGCCCGTGCGCTTGCCGGTGCGCGTCTGGAGCATGTAGAGCGTGCCGCGCTCGATCGTGAACTCGATGTCCTGCATTTCCTTGTAGTGCTTCTCGAGCGTGCCCTTGATGCGGATGAGTTGGTCGTAGACCTTCTTGTTCCACTTGCTCATCTCGGTCACTGGCTTGGGTGTGCGGATTCCCGCAACCACATCCTCGCCCTGAGCGTTGATCAGGAACTCACCGTAGAAGATGTTGTCGCCGGTGCTGGGGTTGCGTGTAAAGGCCACACCCGTGCCCGAGTCGTCGCCCATGTTGCCAAAGACCATGCTCTGCACGGTCACGGCGGTGCCATTCAGCCCGCTGATGGCGTTGATGCGGCGGTACACGATCGCCCGCTCGCTGTGCCAGCTCTTGAACACGGCCTCGATCGCCAGTTCCAGCTGCTTGAATGGGTTCTGGGGGAAGTCCTCGCCGACGTAGCGCCGGTAGACCGACTTGTACGCCTCACAAAGCTCAACAATGCCCTCCGTCGGAACATCGGTATCGAGCTTCGCACCGTGCTTGAGCTTGACCTTGTCAAACTCCGTCTCGAAATGCTCGTGATCCACGCCCATCACCACATCGCCGAACATATTGATCAGGCGGCGGTAAGCATCAAAGGCAAACCGGCGTGAACCCGTCGCCACCGCCAGCCCCTCGGCCGCGGCATCGGTCAGGCCGAGGTTCAGGATCGTATCCATCATGCCGGGCATCGAAACGGCCGCGCCCGAACGCACGCTCACCAGCAGCGGGTTGGCCGCATCCCCGAACTTCTTGCCCGTGTCCTTCTCAAGCTGAGCAATGTTCTTCTGAGCCTCGTTCATCAGGCCGTGCGGCAGGCGCTTGCCCGCCTTGTAATAGGCGGCGCACGTGTCGGTGGTGATGGTGAAGCCGGGTGGCACCGGAAGGCCGATGCTGGTCATGTCGGCAAGGTTCGCACCCTTGCCGCCCAGCAAGAGCTTCAGCTTCGGCCCGCCCTCGGTGCGCGATTTGCCGAAGTAATACACCATCTTCCCACCCTTGGGCTTGATCGCATCGGCATATCCGTTGACCGTGCCGTTCGTGCTGTTGGCGGTACGGTGCGCGGACCCGTTTGCCGACGCGGCTTTCTTGCTTCCGCTGGTGGTGTTGCTTGAACGAGCCGACTTCACTCCGCTGGCCATCTGTGGTACCTCAACTTGCCCAGACACTCACGCTGATGGCCGTCAACTCGCGGCCGATTGTCAGGTTTGCGTTTGGAAAGGCTGTTCGTTGCCGCCTCTGATGATCCACCCGCTTTCGGGGTATTCCGCGGACCACAAAGGACGGGCATGATAGATCACTCGATACCCAAAAACGACCCGTTCGCCATGAACTTGCTACGGCTTTCGTGCTTAGTTTACAGTCGTGAGCGGCCCACTGGTACCATTCTGCGTGCCAATCCGACCAATTGACCACCCGCACGAGGCTCTTGCCGAGCCTCTGCAACTACGGGCCGAACCCGCCGCGATCGTGCGCGGATGGCCCGCTGATCGACTCTTGGCGGTTCTTTGGTCAGGGCGTCCGGATGGTCTTGCCGACCCTTCGTGGTCGCGATGGACCATTATTGCGCAACCAACAGGCGCGCTTCGTCACCAGTCTGGCAACGCTCAACCGTCCTGGTGCGGATCTGAAGACTTCCGCCCCACCGTCGATCCGGCCGGCGACCCCTTCACAACAATTGCCGCGGCTTGCCGCTCGACCACGATGGCGTCTCCACCTCCCGCAACCGATGTCCCTCCCTTTCTCGGTGGGTGGATCGGTTCGCTCTCCTATGAGTTGGGTCGGATCGTTGAACCGACAGCCCACGACTTTGCGAACTCTCATCACGCACAGAGTGATTGGCCCTCGATGCTCTGGTGGCGGTGCCCGAGCGCGTATGTTCACGACGGTCAGACCGGGCAGTGGTGGCGGGTCGGTTCAAAGGCCGCGCCGCTTCCGCCGATTGTTGATCAACCCGACAGGGCCTCACCGGGATTTACTCTCAACTCTCCCGATGGGCTTTCGGCCGATGATCGTTGCCGATTCGTGCAGGCCGCTGTGCGGGCCGTCGAGTTTGTTCATGCGGGCGATGTCTTTCAGGTCAACCTCTCGCACACCCTTCGCGGCCACTTCCGCGGCTCATCTCGCGAACTCTTTGCGGACTTGATGGCGCAGGCGCGTCCGTGGTACGGGGCCTATGTTGAAGATGTGCCGCGGCCCGAGGCGCGTGCCGCGCTTGTTTCCATGAGCCCGGAACTCTTCATCGACCATGATGCCCACACGCGGCGGGTTGTCACGCGCCCGATCAAGGGCACGCGCAGTGCCGATCTTCCCGACCACGCCCTGGGCGCAAGCGAGAAGGACGCGGCCGAACTGGCCATGATTGTGGACCTGATGCGCAACGATCTCGGTCGCGTCTGCGAGTTTGGATCCATCCGTGTCGTTCAGGCACGCGCGTTCGAGCGTCATGCCCGCGCCTCGATCGGCCCGGGGAGTGGTGGTGTGCTGCACGGAGTCGCAACCATCGAAGGTCGATTGCGCGATTCGCTCGAAGTTGCCGATTTGCTTCGCGCCACATTCCCCGCAGGGTCCATCACCGGCGCGCCGAAGGTCCGGGCCATGCAGATCATCGATCAACTCGAATCGCCCGCTCACCCTCGCGGCCCCTACACCGGAAGCATCGGCTATGTGTCCGACGGTGGGCACGCCTGCTTCAATGTGGCCATCCGGACCGTGCTGGTCGCTGGTCGTCCCTCCGAAAATCACGATCGGATCGACACCATCAAGCAGGGTCGGTGGACCTATTCTGCCGGCGCAGGGATCGTTGCCGATTCGGATCCATCCGATGAGTGGGATGAGACACTCACCAAGTCCGAGATCATTCTGAACCTCGAATCCCGAACACCATCGACCAACGCACATTCGGGCGATCGACCCGCCGCCACGAAGTTTGCACCCGTTCACCCATGACCACACCCGACACCAACTCCGCCGGTCATCGCCTCACACCCGCGGGTGGTCCTCGAATCCGCAGCGATGTGATCGATGTCTACATCTTCCAGAGATCGGTGCACCCGCCGAGAAAAGTGGGGCGGCCCGAGTCGGCGGAACGCCGCCGCTCCTCGATGGATTCAGACACGGTGGAGCGAGCGGGTGATGGGGGGGCTGGGGCGGGCGGGGGGGTGGGGGTTTACTTTTTGCAGGTCTTGCGTCAAGGACCGCCGCTGGCGGACACCTGGCACCCGGTGATGGGGCACGTCGAATCAGGCGAGACGGCGGTTGCGTGTGCGCGGCGCGAGATGCGTGAGGAGCTGGGGATTGGCCCACCCGCATCGCCGCTGTTGTCTCTGCACGCGCTTGAGCAGGTCCACCCGTTCTTTATTGCCGAGCTTGATGCGATCATCCTCTCGCCACGCTTCGCGGCCGAGGTGTCGCCCGGTTGGTCGCCGACCTTGAACGATGAACACACGGACTTTCGCTGGGTCGCCGCGCGCGATCTGGGCGCGATGTTCATGTGGCCGGGCCAGATCGCATCCTGTGGCGAGATCCTCGAACACCTGCTGCGGCCCGGTTCGCTCATGCGTGCGCAATCAGAACTCGCCACCTGAAAAATGAAGAAGGCCCGCGTGTGGCGCGGGCCTGAGGTCCGACAGGCGTCGTTACGCTGCTGTCGATGTGCTCACTTGTTGCGGTTTCGATCTTCGGCGTCGCGGTTGCGATTCGCGTCAGTGTTCCGCTTGTTGTTCTCATTCATGCGATCCCAGTTGGTGCGACCGTCGTTGCCCGACGATGACCTCGTGGCGATGATTTCCATGATCTTGATCTCGGCGCCATTATCACCGGTGATGTAGTAGTCGGTGACCTTGCGGTCGTCGCCTGTCGATGTGGTCACTTCGCGGCACTTGATCATCTTGCCCGAGGCCGGGTCCTTCTTCTCACCATTGAGCGTCAACACCTTCTTGTCAGCGTCGAACGTGCCGGTCGAGAGCACCGTGCCAGTACACATGTTGTCAACCCAGGTCTGCTCGACCTTGCCGGTGTTGTTGTTGTAGCCGATCAACGCCATGCCCTCGAAGGGCTGACCGTTTTGCTCACCCTTGACCATCGAGTGGATGAAGCGCCCGCCGAGCATCGACTCTGAAGTGCATGTTCCCGTGCTCTCGGAAACGGGCTGGCCGGGGAGCATCGACTTGACCTGCAAGTCCCAGGTGCCGACGCACTTCTCAAGGTTGCGATGCATCTCGCCCGGAGTGGCCGCCTTCTCGCGCGCGGCTTTATCGGCGTCGGGTGTGGAGTTCAGCCTGCTGCGCCCGGAGTCCATCGGCGCGACGATCGTCTTACGGTCCTGATCGGTCGTACGCGGTGGATCATTCATGTTCCCCGACTGGGCCAGGGAAACGGTGGTGGTGGCCATCATGCAGGCCACAAGCGTGGTCATGGACATTCGATCAATCTTCATGAGGATTCTCCATCAGGTGAGAGGTTGTGATTCAGGCTTAATGACTGTGCGGCCAGCGATCGTGACGCTTGGCGATTACAATCATCATGCGATCGCCGAATGAAACCACGAGGAGATTGAGATGAAAGCCTTTACGGACTGGGCGGTGTGGAGGAAGTGGATCGATGAGCAGCGCACCTGTGCAAAAAAGCAAGCGGGCCTGCGCTGAGCGCAGGCCCGTCTTGAATGAATCATTTCTAACTTCAAAGCGGATTGGTCAAAGGCTGATGCCCCGACCTTACTTGGTCGGCATCTTTGCCTTCAGCTTGTCTTCCATTTCCTTGGACTTCTTGGCGGCCTCATCCTTCAGCTTGTCCATGGCGTCCTTCTCCTTCATCGCGCCCTTGGACTTGGTGTAGGAAATCTCCATCACCTTCCACTCCGTGCCATCCTTGGTCGAATACATCTCCATGATGTAGTTGTTGTCGTTGATCCACTTGTAGACTTCCCGGGTGGCGCAGGGCTTCTTGGTCATGGGGCAGACAGTCTCACCGGTCATGGTGAGGGTCTTCTTGTCGGCGCTGAGCGTGCCGGTCGAGGCCATCGCACCGGTGCTCATCGAGTCGATCCAGGACGACTCGAACTTCTCGGTGACGTTGTTGTAGCCCATGACGGCCGCGCCCTCGAAGGGCTGGCCCATCATGTCGCCCTTGTACATGGAGTGGGCGTATTTGCCGAACATCATGTCGGTGGTCATGGTCCCCTTGCTCTCCATCATGGGAGCGCCGGGCTTCATCCACATCTTGCAGGAAGCATCCCACGAGCCCACGAACTTGCCCATCCACTCATGCATCGGGCCGGGCATTCCCGCCTTCATCATCGCTTCCATCTCGGCCGAGTCCATCGCGGACATGTCCGCGGGGGGTGTTCCCTTGGGCATTTCCTTCGGCATGGTCGGCATGGTCGGCATCTTGGGCATCTCGGGCTTCTTGCCTTCCTGAGCAAGCGCGCCGGTCGTCAAGGTGGCCGTACAACAGAGCATCGCCGCGAGCAGTTTCGAGCAGTTCATCGTTCCATCTCCTGGTTGGGTTCTTACCTGTGCGTGTTGGTTCATGATGTTGTGGTTGCCCCACCACACTGAGTGGGCACCCGCAACGAAGGACAAGTTTATCCAAGCAAAGCCCAAACTTGCAAGTCGCTTGTGAAATAATTGTCAATGTGAACGATTACGCGCACGCGTCACAAGGTGATTGATCGCGAGCGACTTGACGCAACGTGTTGTCAGACAGTGGGTTACCGATTGCGATCGGTGGCGTACGGCTCAGCACCCACCCAGAAAATGCTGAACATACATCAGCAGATCCGAGAGCGTGACGCCCGGATCCTGATCGACATTCGCACGCGGCTCGCCCGAGATCCACGACTGCACATACGCGAACAGATCCTCCGATGAGACACCGGGAAGCCCATCAAACTCGGCGCATGCGTAATCAGCAACGGCATTCAGAATCGAGGGCTGACCGCCAGCAAGGTTCCAACTGCTCAGGCGTTGAGCGATGCTGTACGAAGTGACCACGCCAACCACGCGGAGTTCAGTCCCGCCTGCCAGCGTCGGATTCGGCACCTCGATCAAGATCGGCGCGCCCGAATCGTGAACGTTGCCAATGACCCAGTTCACGTCCGCAGGCCAGGTCATGCACGACCCGGAGAAGGTCATCTGGTTGTACTCGAACGTGTACGTACTCGGCCAGCGCTGCGCGGGCAACACCCCGTAGTCATTCCTGAGCGTCCACGCGTCACCGGTTTGAACGCAGCGACCGGCGTATCCCCAGCCGGCAAGAATGATTGGGTGCGACCGGTCGAAGGCAAAGCTCACATCCGCCCCGATCGGCGTGATGCCCACGGGAACCGTCTCCAAAAGACCAAGCACCAGATCAATACCCGCAAAGGGCGCGGCCACCGTCTCGCGAACATAGATCTCCTGAAAGGTCGTCTGACAGTCGTCGGGGTTGCCCGCAAAGTGGTTGTTGGCGACACCATTCGCAGCGCGCCGGAAACGCACGCGGATCGCCTGCGAGTTGGCGGGTGGCAGAGTCCCATCCGTGCGCTGCACGGAGTGACGAGCCATCATCACGATATTGGGAGCGATCAGCGTACAACTGCCCGAGACCCAACCCCCGCACGGATTCCACGGTTGAACAGTCAGTAAAAGTCCGACCGCATCAAAGCGACGATCGGTCAGTGGTATCGGTTGGCCCTCGACAACCGCCTTTGCGGGAGAAGCCAGAAACAGCGCGAGCGCAATGAGGCACGTCAGCGTGCTCCATCGGAACAAATGAGTACAGGACATTGGGGTCCCCGACTTGTCATCGCCGCAGCAGTCCTTTGCCACACACGTTCGGCTGTCGCGGCTCACCACATACGAAACAGATGACTGGCCACCGGCAAACTTTGCCCTCACTCCAGAAAGTGGGGTTGGCGGGTATCACAGACCCGCCTGTTTCGGTGGACGAGGGCATCGCGAGCGTACCCCAAACTGGGTGCGCAGGACCCAGATGGTACAGAGTTTTGTATCTGAATGAAAGACTTGTGTGGACGATCAGCGCAGATTTTGCATGTTGTCCAGATCGATCGGCACACGATCGACAACCGTGAGCCCAAAGGCATCGAGATTGGGAAGTTCGGTGTGGCGATTGGTGAGGAGGCGAAGTGACGAAAGTCCAAGTGCCCTAAGGACTTGCACACCAATACCGTAGTCGCGCATGGCGGGTGGTGCCTGCTTGGAAGCGGCCAGACTGGCGCGCTCGGATTCGGTCAGTTCCTGATGAAAATCTGCCCGGCGGATGGTCTGGAGGCGGGCTTCGAGCGCACTATTTGCGTCTGGATGGTCGGCCCGACCCTCCGGGCGGAGGTAGACGATGACGCCGCGGCCGGCACGCTGGATCATCTTCATCGAGGCATGAAGCGTGTCGGCGGAAGGTCCATCAGGGGAAGATCCGAGGTCGAGGAAGAGGTCGCCGAGGAGGTTGCGGCGGTGAACTCGGACCAGGGTGGGAATGGGGGTGGGGATGACGGCGCGGGTGAGGGGATCGAGCGCGCCGATGGTGCCGACGGTGAGCGCGAGGTGGGGGATTGGATCGACGATCGACTCGAAGGCGAAGAGCTTGAACTCGCCGAGGCGGGTGCGAAGGGGCGCGCCGTCGAGCGGTTCGATACGGCGCACGAGCGATTCGTGCTCCTGACTGAGCCGATGCTCGATGATCTGCGCGACCGAACAGATCTTGATGTTGTGCTTGGCGGCGAGCAGCGAGAGGTCGGGCATGCGGGCCATCTCACCATCATCGCGCATGATCTCGATGATGATCGCGCTGGGGTGCAGACCCGAGAGGCGGCAGAGATCGATCGAGCCTTCGGTCTGACCGGTGCGCACGAGCACACCCCCATCGCGCGAGCGCAGCGGGTTGATGTGCCCGGGGCGCACGAAGTCGCCGGGGCGGGTGGCCGGGTCGATGACCATCTTGATGGTGTTGGCCCGCTCGCGCGCGCTCACACCGGTGGTGAAGCCGTGGCGCGGGTGGCCATCGATGGAGACGGTGAAGGGTGTGCCGCGGGCGGAGGTGTTGACCGCGGCCTGGGCGTGAAGATCGAGGCGGTTGCAATCGGCCTCGGTGAGCGAGAGGCACATGTAGCCGCGTGCGACCGAGAGCATGAAGGTGATGGCCTCGGGCGTGACGAACTGGGCCGGGAGGATAAGGTCGCCCTCGTTCTCGCGGTCC
>JBBSBC010000053.1:0-20047 GCA_038251595.1 Phycisphaerales bacterium
GGAAGTCGTGGCCGCTACCGTTGATGAATGCGGTGAGACGGATGGGTGAGACGCCATCCCAGCCAAGCTCATCCAGACGGATCTTGAACTCGATGCCGGTGTTGACCAACTGGCCATCGATAGCGGTTGAACCGGTAACGCCGAGGATGTTGCTGTTATCAATGCTCACCGTGATCAGGCCGGGGAAGGTGAGATTGGGGTTCGGCGAGACGGTGCCGAGTGGATCAAAGGAGTTGGCGCTGATGAGGCGGGGCGCGAAGGAAGCGAATGGCTCGGCGATGGGGGGCAGGGCGTTCACGACCGTGTTGAGGTCGCCCTGAACATCAATGCCCGGGACGCTGGAGGGATTGGATGAGCTGCCAGCACCGTTGGGCATACAGACCATTGCCACTTCGCGAACGCAGAACGTTCCATCGAAGCTCAACGGGTTGGAGACGGACTTGAGCCCGCGGGTGAACGAGCCGAAGTCGAGCAGGCCCTGAGCGTTGGTGACATCGCCCGCCGCGCCGTTGGTGCGCAGGAAGCTGGCCTCTGCGGCCTGCGAGACAGGATCGAGCGTTGCGAAGCCATCGTTGTGAACTGAGAGCCAGTAGTCGGCCTTGAAGGTGGGGTCAAAGGTGAGGCCCGGACCTTCGTTGCCGGCGCCCATGCGGTTGAGGCCACCGAAATCAACGGCGACGTTGTCAGCGCGAAGGGTTTGCTGTCCCGCGTCGAGCGTGGTGTTGTCAACATCGAAGAACATGTCGAGCTTGTTATTGTTGACTTCGAGGTTGCCGGCGATGAAGACGTGCAGGAAGTTTTCGCAGACAATGCCGTAGATGGCATCGATCTCGCTTCCGTAGGCTTTGTCCGGACTGGGGACGGGGAGAGGCTCGGAAACGCAGGGTGTCACGATGATGGGGGCGGGATTGACGGCCGAGCCAACAAAGCGGCCCTGACCACCACCGGCCGTGAGAATCTCGCCAATATTGGCGAAGGTGGTGACCGTCGGCGAGCCGCCGTTGGTGCAGGTGATTCCGTAGTCGGCGGTGAAGCTGGCATCAAACTTCAGGCCATCGGTGGCAAGGTTGTTGGTGCGGCCAAGGCGGTTGAGGCCGTTGAAATCGAGATTGGGGTTGTTGTTCAGAAGCTGGTTCTGACCTTGACCGGTAGCCGTGTCCAGGAAAACCCAGATCTTGTTGAAGTTGGATTCAACATTGCCCGAGACGAAAATGAACAACTGCTTCTGGCCAGCGATCTCAACGACCCTTGCGTAGACCGCATCGATCTCTGAACCGTTGCTCGAGCCGGGAAGGCCGAGGTTGCTATCGCCAAATGCGGTATCGGTGTCGTTGACCCAGAGTGCCGCGCCATAGAACGCGGCATCAAGCGTGCCGTCGATCACAGGGCCGGTCGGATCGGTCGCGGTGCCATTGAGCACCGAGACGAACTGATTGCCCGCAACGCCGCCGACATCGGCATCGTTGAAGGTCACGAGGCGAGGCTCGCCAAGGTTGGCGGGCAGGCAGGTTGGTGCCGGAGGACTGCCAATGACCTGGTTTGAGATGAAGTCGTGACCTTGACCAATGACAAAGCCAGCGATTTTGATTGTGGCCTCGCTGGGGTTGTTGATCGCCGAGAAGGGAATCTGGATCTCAACGCCGGTGGTCACGGGCGCGCCGGCACCTGCGACGCAGGCGGCTGCCCCGCCAACACCAGCGATGTTGGAGTTGTCGATGGCGAGCCTCATGCCCGAGCCAAAGCTGCTGCATGGGAAGGTGCCGGGAACGTTGTCGCCGAAACCTGTGGGGTTGGCGGTGTTCACCCAAAGAGGTGCGCCGTAAATCGCGTCCTTGTTACCATTGATTGTGGGCACCTGTCCAAGGGCGGTGGAGGCCGCCGCGAGCAACAGTGCGCCTGCAAGACAAGACGAAACGTTCTTCATCGCATCACTCTCCCAAAGATGATCGCTTCAACGGATCAGACAACGTACCCGACCGCGCAGCAACACCCGCCGCGCGCTCATTCAGGCCGTAACTCAACAGTCTACCTCTCTTGTGTAAACGTTACCATGAAATACTACAACCTTTGCAATTAGCTACGAAACAGTGGACGTGAACGTGTTGAGCCAGATTGCCCCATTTGACAAGCCGGACCGAGTACCATGAACAGGGTGATTTGGCAGTCGCGATCGTGCCAACGAGATTTCTTTGTCCATCGGAAGCCAGAGATTCGATTGACACGGCGTGAATGCACCGTTTAAATGAACGATTTGTGGTCTTGAAATTGTGGTACATTGTGGGTTGTCTGGAAACGGTTTCACACGAACCGCATCGATTCGTTATAGTGATGCGTATCGGCTCTTGAGCCTGAATGCTTTTGGAGTGGGCTCGGAGGTTCTGGTTCGTTGGCCGCGTCATGAACCCGACGCGAAGGGTGACAATCCTGACTTGCCGTGCGATGTGAGGCGCGGCGACTTACGAGAGGAACGGCATGCACGTGCATCGAGGCTCGACGACACAACAAGGCTTTCCCCAACTGAGCAGGTCCGGCAGAGGTCTCGCGTTCACGCTCATCGAGTTGCTAGTGGTGATTGCGATTATCGCCCTGCTCGTGGGCATTCTGCTGCCTGCACTTGCCAAAGCGCGTGAGCAGGCCAAGCGGATTGCTTGCCTCAGCAATGTGCGGCAGATGACGCTCGCGATGAACTTCTACGCGAAGGATTACAAGGACTGGTTCCCGGTGATGCCCGCACGCTCGGTGGCCACGCTCTTCGATCAGGCGCCCGGGCAGGGTCAGTACCTGCATGGTGGTGTCGCTGGCATGTTCAGCCTTGAACAAAAGGGTGATGGTGTGGATGCCGGATATGGGGGGGACACGGTCGGCGGCCTTCCTTACCTCCCGATGAACGGTGTTTCCGGCAACAAGGAACCGCTGCTTGCTTCGTACCTCGAAGGCTTTGCGGTTGCCAAGTGCCCATCGGACAACCTCGATCGCTTTTACAGTGGCGGAGCCAGCGCGTACAGCCAGGGCGTCATCAAGTCACCGAAGGCGGCTGTGTCGCAGACGGAAGTTGCTTCGTACAATGTCTCGTACATGTACATCGCAGGTTTCAAGACCGATGAGCAGGTGCTGGTGAAGCCCGTGCCGCTGTGGGGCGATGAGACGAACGGATACGACAACGGTACGCGGTCTTGGTACGGCGTTGATGGTGATGCGACTGCGGCCGGCGTTCCGATCGGCTCCAATCAGTACGCGAAGGATGACAATCACGGTAAAGATGGTGCGAACTTCGCGTTCACCGATTCGCACGCTGAGTTTGTAAGTGGCACGTTTGTGGGGCGGTTCTTCAAGGAATTCCTTGATACGCAACGCACGCGGCGTAACCCCGATTGGATCGATGTGATTCAGCGCGGTCGGTCGAGCCGCATTCAGACCATTGACTGATCACTTCTTCAGCCCTCGCGTCCTCGGCCTTTGTTCAACTGCTCCACACCACGGTTTCATTCCGCATGTATTCGTCATGACGATGCGGAAGCACGTATCATCGGCCCCGTGACCAATCCTCATTCCGCAGCCACCGGTTCGGATCGATACCAGGCCGCCGCAGTTTCGCGGTCGCTCTGGCGTCGCATCGTTTCAGCGCAGGAATCCGGACTCGTCCTCGTCATCGCGCTGATGATGGCGGTGCTCACCATCTTTGGTGGGACCAAGCGATCAGCGATTACGGTTCCGATTCCCACCAACGCGACGTTTGCGGTTGTGGAACAAGGGGATGACAGCCTTCTGATCGTCAAAGGTCAGGATGGCACAGAACGTCGGCATCTCTCGACGCGCATCTGGAACATCTCGGAACCCGACGAGGCTCGTGACAACGCGCGTACCGCGGCGGGATTCACGACGATCAGCAAGTTTCTCAACCGTGAGAACCTGGTCATCCAGACGACCAACGCCAGCTACTTCGCGGTGATGGCCGTTGGCATGACCGCGATCATCATTCTGGCGGGGATTGATCTTTCGATCGGTTCGATCTACGCGCTGGCCGCGCTGCTGGGCGCAATGGCCGTGAACACGCTGGGGAAAGATGCGGGCGTAGTTCCGACAGTGCTGGTGGCGATGGCGACTTGCTGCACCGTTGGTGCTGCGTGCGGCTTTGTCAACGGGGCGGCGAGCTACGCCCTCCGCGTTCACCCGTTCGTCATCACGCTCGGCACAATGGCCATTTATCGTGGGGCGGTGCTGCTGATCTCGAAAGCTCAGACGATTGCCGTTGAGCCTGAATCACTACAGAAGGGGTTTTTCAAGGCTGAACTCTTCGGTGTGAATCCCATTCCGACCGCGATCATGCTGGTTGTGGCCGCGGTGGGCATGTTTGTGCTCTCGCGCACGGTCTTTGGGCGGCAGGTCTATGCGATTGGTGGCAACGAGACGGCCGCGAAGTATGCGGGTATCGCGGTTGGGCGTGTGAAGGTGCTGGTGTACACGATCACCGGCGCGTTGGCGGGGCTCTCAGGGTCCATGTACCTCGGCTACTTTGCCAGTGCGGAGAACAACGCGGGCAATGGGTACGAGCTGAAAGTCATTGCGGCGGCGGTCATCGGTGGTGCGAGCCTGTCCGGCGGGCGTGGGAGTGCGGTGGGCGCGGTTCTCGGGGCGATCCTTGTGCAGCTCATTGACAACGCTCTGGTCATTCTCGAAATTAACCAGAACTACTCGCAGGTGGTGATGGGGGCGGCCATCGTCTTGGCGGTGGTGCTGGATCAGACCAAGGGCCGTTTGACAAAGTGAAGGCGGCGTGAGGGTGGGGCTTGGCGATAGTCTTTGAGATCGATCGTAAAAAGTTAGGCTTGCGGGCGTTGGGGAGAATCATGCACGGAGCGGGATTCTGTATCCATCTGTGTGTTCATCGGTATGATTCAGAGTCAAAGGGTCGGAAACGCAACGGGGGTTGGTGGGTTTTGGGAGAATCGCTGAAATGAATACGCGCTCGTTCATCAAGTTCGCGGCGGCAGGAATCGCGGCCGCGACAGTGGTCGCCTCGGTTGGGCTGCTTGCGGGGGCCGGAGATGCTTCACCGAAGAAGACGTATGAGTTTGGCGTGATTGCCAAGAGCCAGTCGAACCCGGTCTTTCAGGCCGCCCGAACCGGCGCGGAAGATGCGGCGAAGGAACTGAGCGCGAAGTACGGTGTTGAAGTGAAGATCAACTGGCGCACGCCGAACAACGAAGATGCGCAGCAGCAGGCGCAATATGTTGAGCAGTTGGCGAGCCAGGGGGTTGATGGAATCAGCGTGAGCTGTTCGGATGCCAAGGTGCTCAAGGGCGCGATTGACAGCGCGGTGGGCAAGGGTGTTGAGGTCGTGACGTTCGACTCCGATTCACCCGACAGCAAGCGATTCGCCTATTACGGAATCAACGATGTTGACGCGGGCAAGGCCGTGATGAAGGAACTCGCCAAGGCGATGGGCGATAAGGGTGTGGTTGCGATTCTTGGTGGCAACGCGAACGCAACGAACCTGCAGAACCGCATCAAGGGCGTTGAGGAAGAGCTCAAGAACCACCCGAACATCAAGCTCAAGGACAAGTTCTATCACCCCGAGACCGCGGCCGAAGCTGCCCAGAAAGTTCAGAGCGTGCAGAGCGCGAACCCTGAGATTACAGGTTGGGCAATGGTGGGGGGCTGGCCGCTCTTCACCAAGAACGCGCTCGATGGGGTGTATGAGCACGCGAAGGTTGTCAGCGTCGATCACCTGCCGGAGCAGTTGACCTATGTTCGGAATGGACAGGTTCAGGCGTTGATCGGTCAGGATTGCTATGGCTGGGGCCATCAGACGGTGATGATGCTCTTCGACAAGGTTCACAACAATAAGAAGCCTGCAACGGTTGTGAACAACTTCGAGCTCAAGACCGTGACCAAAGAGAACGTGGATGAGTACGCGGGCCTTTGGGACAAGTGGCTCGGCAAGAAGAAGGATGAGGCGAAGCCCGCTGAGCCCGCGAAGAAGTGAGCGTGGGGGGTTGAGGTTTCGAGTGTTGACCAAGATTTTATGGGTGAGCAAGTGCTCACCCTTTTCTTTTGTATCAGAAGGTCCTCAGCTTTAAGTCCGTTGCTCACCACTATCATTCGCCACCATGTCCGATCTCCTGATTGCCAACACCATCTCGAAGCGTTTCGGCATCACGCAAGCGCTGGAAAACGTAACCGTCGCGTTTCGTGCGGGAGAAGTTCATGCGTTGATGGGTGAGAACGGCGCGGGCAAGAGCACGCTCGGCAAGGTCATCAGCGGCCTGCACAAGCAGGACTCGGGGGTGGTCTCAATTGATGGGCGGGAGTTGAAGCCCGGCAGCATTGACGATGCGTTTCACGCGGGGATTCGCATTGTTCATCAGGAGCTTGCGCAGTGCCCGAACCTGACCGTGGCCGAGAACCTCTGTTTGCACGATATTCCGCGAACCAGGCTTGGCACCGTAGATGATCGCGCGATGTGCGAGCGTGCCGAGAGGTTGCTTGCCAAGCTTGAGCCGGGAATCGATGTTCGCGCCAAACTCGGAACCCTGAGCCCGGGTCATCGACAGATCGTGCAGATTGCTTCGTCGCTCGATGAAAGCCCGGCCAAGGGCGCGGCGGGAGGACACACGGCACGCGTGATTGTTCTCGATGAGCCGACCAGTTCACTATCCATTGCGGAGGTTGACCGTCTGCTCGAGATCGTGCGAAGATTGGCCGCACAGGGGCTGACATTGATTTACGTCAGCCACCGGATGGGCGAGATCTTCGCGGCGTGTGATCGGGTGACGGTGCTGCGCGATGGAAAGTATGTTGCCACGAGCAACGTGAAGGATATCAACGAATCAACACTTGTTGAGCAGATGATCGGGAGGAAGGTCGGACCGGCGGTCAAACGCACGGTTCCTGCCGCGGAGGCGGCCGCGCCTGCGCTCGATGTGCGGAATCTCAGTTCGCCCGGCAAGCTCGAACGAGTGACTCTGAGCGTGCGACCGGGCGAGGTTCTGGGTGTGGGCGGGCTGGTCGGTGCGGGTCGGAGCGAACTGCTTGATGCGATTTTCGGGCTCGATGCGCGGGCAAGCGGAACGGTGATCGCGGCGGGTGTGGAGCTGGCCATGGCGGGCAGCGTGGGCTCGCACCTTGGGCCTCGTGCCGCGATCGCGGCGGGAGTTGGGTATGTGCCCGAAGACCGCAAGTTGCAGGGGCTCTTCTTTCTGCTGGGCGTCGGCGAGAACATCGTTGAACCTGTAATGCCGCGGCTGGCAATGCTGCTGGGTATTCGTGACCTCGCGGCCGAGCGTCGCCATGTGAGTGGGCGACTGACATCGTTTCAGGTCAAGACCGCAGGACCGAACGCGCTTCCGGGTTCGCTGAGCGGAGGAAACCAGCAGAAGCTGCTCATTGCACGGTGGATGGGCGAGGGGACCAAGGTGCTGCTGCTTGACGAGCCGACGCGCGGGATTGATGTGGGCACGAAGGCGGAGATCTATCGGCTTGTGCGCGAGGCGGCCGATCAGGGTCTTGCCGTGTTGCTGGTGTCGAGCGAGATGCCAGAGTTGCTGGCGCTGAGTGACCGCATTGTGGTGTTGAGCGAGGGAAGATTGACGGGCGAACTGCGGAACCAGAGCGATATGACGCAGGAACGGATCTTGCGTTTGGCCACGAAAGGGCAGTGAGTTGTTCGTTCAACCTTCGCTGCGAGTGGTGAGGGTTGAAGGGCGGATGAAGAGCCGGGCCATCAGCACCAATCCCAATCCCGGAATCAACCAGTGTGTTTCGCGTTTGATGAAGCCCATCCAATAGCAGGGCGCGGCGAGCATGCACGCGATGGCAAGGACGGTGAGTTTTTGGCGGGTAGGCTTTTGCGTGTGTTTTTCGCCGCGGATTGGGATCATGCAGAGCCAGACGTAGGCGGGGAAGAGGAGTCCGTAGAAGGACATGAAGAGGCGGTAGATGATCTCCGGCCCAGTCAATCGTGCGTGTTGAGATAGCGAGCGGTTGTCGAGCGCGTGGGCTGCCACGTAGATAACGGCACACAATCCTGAAACTACAGAGGCAACTAAAACAAGACGCCGCACGCCGAGAGTGCGAACCAGAGCTTGGCTGTGAGCCGAGAGAGTAAACAAGCTTTGAACGGCGATATGCGACAGAAGCAAGCCATAAAAGATGGGTGGCATCCGCGCTCCACCTCCATCGAAGCCAAGCGCGGGATGAACCATACCGGCGTATCCAGCGGTCAGAAGAATCATCAACAGAAAAAAACACCCGAAACCGATTGAGAATGCTGATCGAGCTTCCAGCTTGCCTGACCGTAATCTGGCCAAGTGGAACGTCGCATCAAGGTATGGGCACAGGGCAAACCCGAAGGCACAGACCCCTGCAAGGCCGACAAGACTCGGATGGATCGGCGTGCTCGCCGATGGCATTGAAATCCACCCATTATCCAGCATCCGGACACCGATTCCCGCTGACCACACGAGCGCAAGCGCGGCGGCTGTTTTGAAAAATCCAAAGAGACAAACCAGCAAGACAATCAGGGCCGGAGCAACAACTTGCACAAACATTCCGAATGGCAGATTCGGACCTTGCACATTGAATAAGTCGCTCCCTAGAACTACTAGCCAGGTAAACAGCCAGATGTGAAACGCGGCCGTAACAGCCGAAAATGATGAGACCATGAGCTTGTGAGCCGTCAGCACACGCAGCGACTGCTCGCGATTTCTAAGCACCCACCCCATCGCCCCCGCGCCAATCACGTTCGGCACGGCGAACACCACGAACCCCCAGAGGCCGTAGTCGCGCATCAGGAGGACGGGCAGGAACATACCGATGCACCATGTCCACGAGCACGCGAGGTACGCGGCCCATCCGAGTGTGACAAGCCAACTTGAGCGGGATTGTGGAGCGGCGGTATCGAGCACGTGCGGCGAGTGTAGCCGGTGGCCTCAGGTTGGCGGCGGAGTGTCTGACGCTGGTGCCGGAGCAGGGGATGATGTTGCTTCCTGGCGGGGGTCGCTGGTGGGGGGGCGCTGGCGTCGCTCGCGCTTACTTTTCTGGTGGAGCTTCGGCGTGACGTGGAAAGTCGCTTCGCACTCGCCGACGCGCTTCTCACGCTCACCCTTGCCACCCGCCACGGGCTTGCTGATGCCCTGAAAGATCTTGAGGTCGATGGTGATGTTGAACTCGCCGCCGCCTTTGAGAAGCTCTTCGATATTCTCTCGGGGCGTGATTCGATACACCGCAGGGCCGAGGCAGGGTCTCAAAAAGTCGTAGCGCAGGTGTTTGCAGACGACGGTGTAATCGCCGCCGCAGACACCGAAGACGTACATGCCACCGGCGATCTCGCTGTTGCCGAGCAGGGCGGCACCGGCCATGGCGTTGTACCAGTTGCGGTTGAAGCGGCGGAAGGGGAGGATGGCGGTGAAGGTCTTCTGATCAAGCCGCTTCATCTTGATGCCGCTGCGGAAGGCAAAGGGAAGCCAGATGAGCGAGCAGACGCGATGCCAGAAGTTGTTTTTGGTTGAGAGCTTTGAGACGTAGGCTTCAGCGCGCTCGGAGAAGCTGCGCTTGCGCGGAGTGGGCTTGGGCGCGGTCGTATCGATAGCTTGTGTGTGCGGGATGGGTGCCGCGGATTGCAAGGCGGGTTGTTGTGGGGCACTCACGGTCAACGGGCTTCACCTGTCTCGGATGTTCCGAGAATGATAGCGGGTGAGGGTTGCGGGCGTGGAGGGTCGGAGGGTCCGATCAAGGGAGATAAAGGAAGATTTATCCGCGCGGAGTGGGAGAGAAAAACGCTGTTTTTTCAGCTATTCCGGTTCATGGACAAGTGTGAACCAGCCATTGCCATTATCCTTGACACGAACCAGCGGGTGCCCAGGCTCATGGTCAAGGCAGAGTACCCAGTCGCTTCGGGCAGCTTCCGCCAGGAACCAGCGGCGTGTGACCATTGAGGTGTAGGGTTCGACGTCGTAGCTCAGGGAATAGGCCGCGCCGGAGTGGTTGACGGTGGGCATGACATCCGGAGTGAAAACGATGGTTCGACCCTTCCCACCAAGGTCGGGTCCGGGCTCGGTGAACTTGATCGCCTGCTGGCCCCAGGTGTGTCCGGGGACCAGAAAGACCGAGAGCCCACCTCCCGGCCACAGCTCGGTCTCACGAAGTTCGATGGGTGTGGAGGGAAGATCGTCTCGATTCGGGGTGAATCCGAAGGGGAACGGACGGGGCGAGTCAACGAGTTTGAGACGGTCGGCGATCGGGTGAAGATGATCCGGAAAGTAGGTCTTGGTCATGACGGATCGGTTGGCGATGGCATCGTGCCACTCGCGGGCCTGAACGTGGATGCTGGCGTTGGGGAATGTCACGCAGCACCCGCCGGCCTGGGAAGATCCGCCGCCGCCATCGCTGTTGGGCGGAGCGGCCCACGTGGGCCGCTCGCCCGACCTGGGCAGTCGCGTGAGCGCGCCGGCGTGGTCAAAGTGGAGGTGCGAAACCACGACGGCGTCGATCGACTCGGGAGTTGCGCCGACCTCTGCCAGCGCATCGATGATCGTTCGTGGGCGCGTGGTGCCGGGCGCGCGCTCGAGCGCGAAGACCTCCTGCATTTTGGGATCGAGCTTGTCACCTGAACCGACTTCGATCAGCACGCGTCGCGGCGAGATTTCAGGTGTTTCTGAAGAAGGTGTGATGCGATCAAGGAGCAGGCAGTTCTGCTGCACAGTGATGCGACCTTTATCATCGGTCGGGACGGTCTTGGACCAGACCACCCGAGGGATCAATCCGAACATGCTCCCGCCGTCGAGCTTGAAGCTCGCGGCGCGAAGGAGCTTGAACGTGTAAAGGGCGGGCGGTGCAGGGGTGAATGGGGAAGTGGTCATCGGTGTGGAGAGTAGGGATTGTCGATGGGTGCCTAACGGGTGGTGGTGGAGGAATCGGGTGCTCTGAGAACATCGAGCGCGGTAACCGGTTTGGGTGTGTAGGCATGATGATCGAATGTATCTGAGCATGACCATTTATCCACATGGCGAGAATACTCAACACGTAAGGCATGCTTTGATGCACCATATTGGTACGACCTTGCCGGGCAAGCTCATGGGCATGGAACAGCTTGTCAGCGCGTGATCGCAAACACTAAGGAGTCTGCACAATGAGCGTACATCGACTGATGATCTTGGTCGTCGTGCTGTCAACGCTGTTGGCCAACAGCGCGCTTGGGCAAGGTCGCCTGTATCGGCTTGAAGCGGGGAGCAACAGGCAGGAGGGGTGCTTCGCGCCGTGTCTGTGCCCGATCTTCATCGCTGAAGACCTTGCCGGAACATTCGTGCTCACCGAGGCGGCGAGTTCAGACCGCTGCACGCGTTCGTTCTCGATCACGAATGTGAACTGGGTCTACTCAACGGGCGGCGCGGATGTGCGTCTTACCGGAGCGGGTACGTACGAGATTTATAGTTGTGGCCCGTGGATTCGGCGCAGCCAACGGCTGACCCTTGACCTGTCTGAGGACGGCGGCCGGCCTCGTCGATTTGACAGCGGGATTGTTGCGGGCGGAAACAGCGTTCCGATGCTTGATATCTCGGTGGCATTGAATGGATTTTATTGCTACGACACGGCGTATCACGTCGTTGCAAATCCTGTTTCCAAGCGAGAGATGGTCTCATACAACCTTCATCGTTCGGAGTATGTTGAAGGATGCTATGCGCCTTGTCTTTGCCCCATTCGATCATGGGATGCCGCTGGCTCGTTTGTGCTGGTGGACATCAATACGAATCCCAACCCAGCACGCAAGCGCTATGCGGTGGTGAACTTTCAGGCGGAGACTGTTGGGCCGATCGATCCGCCCGATCGTGCTTTCAGCGGATTCGGCATCTACTCACTTGGGCTGTCGGATCAACGGCTGGTGCTCGATGTCCAAGACGCGGTGACGGGCCATCTCAGGCTCGACAGCGGCATAGTGGTGTATTCGGGCGGGTGGCCAGAGATCAACATCGACCTCTCTGACAATGGGTTCTTCTGCTTTAACCACGCGTTCAACCTGCACGCTCGGCCCTAGCGCTCGATGCTGGAGTGATGATTTTCATGGGCTCTTCGATGTTTATCGGAGAGCCCTGGCTCATTGGTGAAAGGTCTCTCGAAGCCACTGAACATCGTTGGCCGACATCGGCACATCGAGACCGGCTTGCACATTGCACGCCGCCTGCTTTGCGTTGCGAAAGCCGGGAATCGTGGAACTCAAGTGGTCGTGCGCGAGCACCCAGCGCGAGGCGATGGATGAGAGCAGGACGGTTTGATCGAGCGTGCTCTGGCCGGCAGCGTTGAATCGTTGCTTGACCTTCTGAAGCTTTGCGCGGACTTGCAGGAGGGATTCGGTGGTGAAATCCTTTCTATTGGCGCGATATTCACCTTCTGCAAACTGCGGCGGGTTTTGGGGATCAAACTTATCGAGCAGCAGGCCTTGATCCAGCGGGCCGAAGGCTACGAAGGTGCAGCCGTATTGGGTCATCAGGCTTTGCAGCGGGTTTCCGAGTCTGATGAACTCGTCGTAACGGAGGTTGGCCTTGCTCTGAAGGACATCGGGCTTCAAAATCGGAATCGCCCGCGCGAAATCTTCCTGGCTGTAGGCCGATTGTCCCACCGCACGCACCTTGCCCTCCTTCACCAGTGCGTGCATGGTCGCGGCCGCGTCGTGCAGATAGTCGTGCGGTTTGCCGTCGTAGCCCGGGCCGAGGTAGGTGCCGTGATGGAAGTAGTAGATATCGATGTGATCGGTACCAAGATTGCGTAGAGACTGTTCGCACTGCGAACGGATGTGCGGCGGATCAAAGGCCCAGGGAGCTGTGCCCTTGAAGTGCCCGACCTTCGTGGCGATTACCTGAGTTTCACGCTTGATGCCTAGTTTCTTGAAACACTGCGCGAGCAATCGCTCAGCCCTTCCGTTGCCGTAGTTGTCGGCGTTGTCCCAGTGGTTGACACCGGCATCAAGCCCGACCTTGACACCCGCAAGCACTTCGTCTTCATCCACCTGTGCCCAGCCGATCGGCATGCCGCTGTCTGATGACCAGTTCGGCCCGCCCATCGTCCAGCAACCAAAGCCGATCTCGGAGACCTGGATGTTTGTCCTGCCGATGGGTCGATAGCGCATCAGAGTGGCTCCGTGGTTGGGAAACGTCGGAGGATAGCTCAGCAAATGCCCTGGCGATCTCCGCGTTGCTGGCGATGGTTCAGATACACTCCGCGTATGAACGTTTACAAATGGATCGGCGGAATCTTTGTGGTCGGCCTTGAGGCGGTCTCCGCTGCACTGTTGGGTGGGTGTGCGACCACGGGCAGCGCGCATGATGCCGCGGTGGGGCCTGCGCTGCGCGAGAGTCGTGGTGTGCTCTTGCGCACGGTTGGTGCGGAGATGCGGAGCAACCGGTATGCGATCTACGTGCCTTACGACATCGACCTGACACGCCCATCGCCCGCGGTGGTCTTTCTCAACGGTCGTGGCGAATGCGGAACCGATGGCACCAGGCAGCTTGCGGTCGGACTGCTGCCCGCCGCGCTCAGCAAGCCCGAGGTTTGGAAGAATGTGATCATGATCATGCCGCAGAAACCCGGGATTGACGACACTTGGGTTCAACACGATGATCTTGTCATGGCGTGTCTGGCGGCGGCGAGCCGCGAGTTCAGGCTTGATCCTGCGCGGATCTATCTCACGGGGCTCTCGCAGGGGGGCGCGGGGACGTGGTCGATCGGTGCGAAGCATCCGGAGCTCTTTGCGGCTATCGCGCCTGTCTGCGGCTTTGCCCATCAGTCGAGCAGCGGTTCGAGCAAGTTCGGGGATGAGGCCATGCGTCGTGAGATTGCCGAGTCGCTGGCCAAGGTCAATATGCCGATCTGGACCTTTCACGGAGAGCTTGACGGAGCGGTGCCGATCACCGAAACACGAACGCTGGTTGAGGCGGTCAAGGTTGCCGGCGGTTCGGCAAAGGCTTCGTATTACGCGGATCTGAACCACAACTGTTGGGACAAGGCCTACCGCGATGAACCGCTGGAAGCATGGTTTCTCTCGCACCGCAAGGGTGCATGATGGCGATTGCGGTTGTCAGGGCGCGGGAGGTGGGGCCGGCTCGATGTGGATCAGCACATCAAGCACACTTGGTCGTGCGGATTTCACAGCGTGCTTGATCTTGCCCGTGATGATGTGGGCTTCGGCTACCGACATGCTCGGATCGACCTCGACATGCATTTCGAGGTGATGACGACTGCCGCTGGTGCGTGCCCTGGTCTTTTCTATGCCGCGCACCCCGTCGATGGACATGGTGATGCGTCGGGCTTCATCGAGTACATCCGATGGCTCGGCATCCATAAGTTCATGCAGCGGGATTAGTGAGAGCCGCCATCCGTTATAGATGATGATGCACGATGCGAAGAGCGCGGCCCAATCGTCGGCGCTGGCCCAGCGATCATGCATTCCGTAGACGTGTTTGGCGACGATCGCGATCGCGATGCCCACGAACGCCGCGGCCGAGGTGATGGCATCCGAAAGATGATGGCCCGCATCGACTTGCACCGCGGCTGAGCCCTCTTCGCGAGAGACGCGTGCGGTGTAGCGGGCAAGCGACCACTTGATGATGACCACTGCGACCATGACCACGAGGGTGAAGGGCGCTGGTGTGTGGTGCGGAGTCAGGATCTCGTCGATCGACTTGATACCGATCCCCACGCCCGCCGCGGCGACAAGGACGGCCACAACCAGCGCGGCAAGAGCCTCGGCCTTGCCGTGACCGTAAGGATGGTTGTCATCGGGCGGGCGCGCGCCGACGTGCAAGCCGCCCCAGATCACGACTGATCCGACGATGTCGGTCATGGACTCGGCGGCATCGGCCACGAGCGCGTAGGAGTGACCGACGATGCCCGCGACAAACTTGACCAACGCGAGCGCGATGTTGACGGCGAGACCGATGAGTGTCGTGCGCTGAGTGCGCGTGCGGCGAGAGGGTGACTTAGGCACGAGCGTCATGACTCGGCAGAGTACACGGCGAAAGACGCACGCGTGTGGGTTAGGTGTTGGTGGGAGAGGTGCTAGTTGTTCGCCAGGTCCGTTACGACGGCCTCGATGCCTTCGACAACTCGGGCCATCCGGTCATAGTCGAGCGTGTCGGCCCGATCGTTGGGCGTGTGATAGAACGGGTTGCGAAAGGTGGCCGTGTCGGTGATCATGAAGGCTCGGTATCCTTCCTGCCAGAACGACCAGTGGTCAGACCAGCCGACACCCGGCAGCCAGCCGGGTGGCGATCCGCCTTCGGAAGGAAACGAAGTCTCGGCGCGGAAGGTTGCAATCGCACGCTTGTTGAGCGCGCGTGAACTGTAGTTGGAGACGAACGCGATGAAGTCGCCCGTGCTGGGGTAGAGCCGGTTCAGCGGAGCGGGATACTTCTGTGAGTCGGGTTGGGTTGAGTAGTAACCGATACTTTCAAGGCTCATCATCGCGGTGATGTCATCGTTTCGCACTCGGCAAGCCTTGGCGTAAACCCACGAGCCCATATCTTCGGTCCAGAATGTTGGTGGCTCCTCGTTTACGAAGAACACGAACTTCAGTGTGCGTGCGGATGGTTTGTGGATGGCGCGTCGCGCGAGCGCGAGACATGCGGCCACACCGGATGCGTTGTCGTCTGCACCGGGTGTTCCTTGAAAGGCGTCGAAGTGTGCGCCCACGACAATAATTTGGTTGGGCAGGCTCGTGCCGGGAACGACGACTTCGAGATTCGGGACCGGCGAGCCGCGGAGCACGGGGTATTCGTTGATTTGGGTGTAGCCGTAGTCGATGAGCTGGTCGTGGATCCACGCCGCGGCCGATGCAAAGCGTTTGGGGTAGAAGGTGCTGCGATTGCCGACACGCCCGACACCACCTTGTGCATCAGCGAGCACGCTGATGGAACTCCGCAGTTCGGATGAGTACGCGATCTGTGATTCGGTCAAGGCGGGAAGCTCGCCTTGAAACGATGCTCCGGGCATAACGATCGCGGCCCAATAAAGGTGCGTGAGCCCGGCGACAATCAGAGCAAAGAGGATGGCCAGTCTCCTCAACGCCGATCGCGAAACCAGTCGGAACCGACGCGCGGGTCTGGGCGGATGGACTTCGGAGGCTTCGTTCGGCGTGCTCATGCGTAGAGCTTCGCAAAGTCACGCCAGAAAGTTGGGTAGGTTTTGGCCACGCACGCCGGATTTCTGATCTTGATGCCCGGAAGACGAAGCCCGAAGAGCGCAAGGGCCATGGCCATGCGGTGGTCGTTGTAGGTATCGAAGACCACCGGTGGCATGGGCGTCCCCACCGATGTGCCTTGGTGTATCCAGTTGGGTGGGGTGATGCGCATCCCCTCGTCATCCCCATCCTGAAAGATCTCGACGAGTGTGCCGAGCTTGGTGAGTTCGGTTTGCAGCGCGGCGAGGCGATCGGTCTCTTTGACGCGCAGCGTGCGCAGGCCGCGAAGCGTGGTGGTTGCGGTGGGATTCTCATCAGTTGGCGAGGCGAAACACGCGATGACGGCGGCGGTCATGGCGGTGTCGGGCATATTGGCGAGGTTGAAGTCGAGCGGTCGTAACCCTGGTTCGCCGCGGATCGAGAGCCCGTTGCCGTGTGCGACGGTTGCGCCGCACTCTTTGATGAACCGGATGAAGTGCGTATCACCCTGGAGCGATTGGAGACCGCGCAGCGTGCCTTCACCAGTGGCACGTTGAAGGCCATCGATATTCATGCGCGAGCCGGGGAGAATGGCGGCTGCGCCCTGGAAATAGGTTGCGCCCGAGGCATCGGGCTCGATAGCGAGACTGAACGCAGGCAAGGGCGACTTGGCCGCAGGCTGTCCTGAGCGATGCGGCGCGACAAGCAACTCGCCATTGGACCAACGGGCATCGGCACCAATGCGGCTCAGAAGACCGATGGTCATGTCGATGTATGATCGGCTGGTGATGTCGGTGGTTGTGAAGTGGATCGAAATGCCGTAGGGGAGGAATGGCCCGATCAGCAGGAGCGCGGAGATGAACTGGCTTGACTGTGTGCGCCCGAAGCTGTGCTGCATCCCACTCGCCCAATCGGCTCGATCAGGAGAGATGCGCACGGGTGGGAACCCTTCGTTACCGAGGTATTCGACACAGCGGATCGGATCGGTCAGACTGTCAAGGGCCAGCGCGAGTTCCTCGATCGGTCGCTCGCGCATTCGTGCATCACCGTCTATGACGATGCCCGTGCCCGACGGCGCGAGCATCGCTGCTGCGGCGAGAAAGCGCGTCGCGGTGCCCGCGTTGTGCAAGTCGAGATGGACCGTCTGCCCAGGTGCGATCTTCCAGCGCCCGGCAACGCCAGCAACCTTCACCGTGTCGCCCTGTACATCAATCGCCGCCCCAAGCCGCCGCAGAGCCGCGATCATCACCTGAGCATCATCGGCATCGACGAGCGCGCCGCGCAGCGTGCTGGTTCCATCCGCCAGCGCGGCCAGCAACAAGGCTCGATTCGTGATCGACTTTGAGCCGGGTGGTCGGATCGTCACATCGAACGGACACTCAATCGGTGGGATCGGAAGTGGGTCGGGCAGTTGGTCGAGCGGGAGAAGGAAGGTGGGCGCGGGCATGGATAACGGCTCATGGTGGGCTGTGAAGCCGTGACTCACTCGCTCTTTTCAGACCTGAACACCGCGACCACATCTTCGACAGGAATCACGAAGAGGCGGTTGTCGCCCTCGAACTCGACGGGGATGGCGTGCTTGGGGTTGAAGAGCACCCGATCATATTTCTTGATTGGATAATCGGCATCTTTCTCGATCTTGGATGAGATCGCCACAATGCGGCCCGCAAGCGTGGGAATCTCGATCTTGTCGGGCAAATGGATGCCGGTCTTGGTTGTCTTGCGGTCTTCATCTTTGCGGATGAGTACGCGATCGCCGATGGGTTCGACGATCTCAAGCTTGGTGCTGGTGCCGCGTGATGGGGTGGGCTCTTTGCTCATCGGTAGAGTGTAGGGGAAGAGTGGGAGGCTTGACGAGTCGATCGGCCAGATGAAGATACCATGAGCGTTCGAAAGAGACCGGATACCCTGAATCCGATTCGATGCGTAAGAGCCGGAAGTCCATCCCATGCCTTTGCCCTCCCGTGCGGACCCCATGACCCAAATCGACCACCTGCGTGCGCTCATCCGTGATGTGCCCGACTTTCCCAAGCCGGGCATCCTGTTCAAGGATTTCACGCCGCTGATCCGAGATCCGGCCGGGCTTGCGCTGGCGGTAGAGTTGATGGCCAATCCGTATCGCGGGAAGGGGATTGAACTGGTTGTGGGCGCGGAGAGCCGGGGGTTCATCTTTGGGACCGCGCTGGCCCAGTCGCTCTCGGCCGGGTTTGTGCCGGTACGCAAGCCGGGCAAGCTGCCGTCGAAGAAGCTGAGCATGAGCTACGAGCTTGAGTATGGCAAGGACACGGTGGAGATCCACGCCGACGCTATCAACCCCGGGCAGCGCGTGCTGCTGGTGGATGACCTTCTCGCGACGGGCGGCACCATGAAAGCCTGCTGCCAGCTTGTGGGCAGCATGAACGCCAAGATTGCGGGGATCACGGTGCTGATCGAGCTGGGGTTCCTGAACGGGCGCGAAGTGCTGCGCGAATATGCCGAGGTGCATTCGGTGTTGAAGTACTGAGATGTGACCACAAGCTGGAAGGGTCAGAGGCCCAGGCGGGCCTTCTTCTCGACCCACTCGGCCTGCTCACGCTTGTTGTCACTGGTGATGGCGGCACTGCCCGAGCGTAGAGCCTCGATCTCAAGCCGCGTGAGGCGGACGGATTCAAGCTCGTAGTCGCGGAAGGCTTCCATCGTCAGTGGCACGATGGGCTCGAGGAGGTCGTGCATGGCATCGGCATAGATGCGGATTTCCTCCTGCGCGTGCGGGTCCATGCGCAGCGAGAGGAAGCGAAGAATGTTGTGCAGATCGCACTTCCAATACCACTCGGTGTAGACACTCACGGGGAGGGCAATACGGGCCAGTTCGCGGCTGACACCCGCTTGTGTGAGTTGTTCATACCGCGTGTACATCTTCTCGGCATCGTCGAGGTAGTGCAGGAACTGCTCGGCGGTGCGGGCTTCATCGGGCGCGGCCGCGCTATCGGCGATAAAACGCTCTTCGCCACCCTGTCGATTGCCGGTGCTCTGCTTGCGGACCTCGCTCAGCGTGGGCTTGTAGAAGCGATCCGGAACGATCGAGTAGCGGGCGGAGTACTCGTTGACGTTGGCGGTGCGGTGGCGGATCCACTGACGGGCCACAAAGATCGGCATGGCGATATGAAACTTGAACTCCAGCATCTCAAAGGGCGTGGTGTGGCGATGGCGAAGGAGGTAGCGGATGAGCCCGCGGTCCTCGTTCACTTTCTTCGTCCCTTGCCCATAACTCACACGCGCCGCCTGCACCACCGCGCTGTCGGCCGTCTGCCCATTCGGGATAAGGCGTGGCATCGCATCAACCAGCGCAACAAAGCCGTGCTCATGGATCTTGATCTGCTGACGGGCCGATCCGCCCATGACATCGAACGTCGCTGACTCAAACGGAATCTGCTCGATGGTGAAGGCACGCTTCGAGCTGGGTGTTGCGTGAAGGGGAGCTGTCGGCAGTGGTTGTGCTTGAGTGGACATGCTGCCGCAGGATAGCGGGCGGGCGTGATGAAGGCGTTAAGTGACAGGCACGAAAGGCAAGGTTGGGCGACCTTGGCGGTTTACTGCTGGGGCGACACTGGAGCGGTGTTGGTCGGGGTAAGTGCGGGGAGCGGTTCGTGGGTGTGGTAAAGAATCCAGTCACCCGAGTAGTGGTCGCGCTGCTTTGGATCGGCGAGCAGGGCGGCGATGTAGTCAGGCGTGCGGAAGTTGGAGATGTTGATGGCGTCGAGCGTGTTGGTGGGTCCAAACCCGCCGTTGTCGATGCGATCGACACCGATTGAGTAGACGGTTGCCCGTTGAACTGAGCCTTCGGTGTAGACACGGTATTTGATCGGTTGCCCATCGTATTGGTCGATGGGAACTGTGGGGAGCAGGTCGGGCACCAGCGCA
>JBBSBC010000054.1:0-19922 GCA_038251595.1 Phycisphaerales bacterium
TATTGATGAGAGCGGAGTTGACAACCCGGCACCATTGATCGTTGCCCTGAGAATCAAAGACTCTCGATCCGGGAGTAGCACAAATCGCTCTCCATGAATTTCGATGATCTGGATCGACATGGGTTCAATCGATCTCGATGAACGGTACTCAGCGTGGTGCTGCAATGTCCGTGATCGCCACTCACGCCCGATACGCTGCCGCCACCTTTTCCATCGCCTCACCAACCGCACGAATGTGATCATCACTCAACGCGTGGTGCATGGGGAGCGCGAAGACCATCGAGCTGAGGCTGTCGGCGATCGGTGGGTGGCCCTGCGCATCGGTGAACTTCTTGAAAGCGGGCTGGCGCGTAAGGCTGCGGGGGTAGTGGACGGCGGTGGGCACACCCTCGGCCTTGAGGGCTTCGCAGAACTGGTCGCGGGTACAGGCGAAGTGGGTTGGGTCAAGCTTGACGACGTAGAGGTGGTACGCGGAAACTGCGCCGGGGGTCGTGGTCGGGGCGCTGAGGCCGTTGATCTTGCTGAGAATCGCGTCGTACCTGGCCGCGGCGGCGCGGCGGGCGTTGGTGTCGGCTTCCAGCCGGTCGAGCTTCGAGCAGCCGATGGCGCCGGTGATGTCGTTCATGCGGTAGTTGTAACCGACCTGGGTGTGCAGATACTTGTCGGTCTCGCCGTGGCTGCGAAGGGCTTTGATCTGGGCGGCGAGCGCATCGTCGTTGCAGGATATCGCGCCGCCCTCGCCGGTGCCGAGGTTCTTTGTGGCGTAGAAGGAGTAGGTCAAGGCATCGCCAAATGTGCCGAGGCCCTTGCCCTTGTAGGTGGCGAGGTGGGATTGTGCTCCGTCGTAGATGACCTTGAGGCTGTGCTTGGCCGCGAGTGCTTGCACGGCATCGATATCGACGGGGCAACCGTAAAGGTGGGTGGCGGTGATGGCGGTGGTGTTGGGGGTGAGCTTGCGGGCCGCGTCGGCCACGTCGATCTGGAAGGTGTCGTGGAGCGCATCAACAAAGATGGGGTTGGCACCGCGGGCAACGATCATGCTGGCGGTGGCGATGTAGGACCACGCGGGGACAAGCACATCATCACCGGCCTGGAAGAGCGGCTCATAGGCCAGTTGCAGGGCGCAGGTACCGTTGGCACAGGTCATCATGTGCTTGGCGCCGGTCATCTGGCCCAGGCGCACTTCGAGCTCTTCGCATTTCTTGGCGGCGCGGAGCATGCCGCCTTTGAGCACCGCGATGGCGGAGTTGATATCGCTCTCGGTGAGCGCGGTTTGCATGAACGGAACACCGGCCTTGCTCACGGGCGTTCCACCGTTGATCGCGAGGTTGGAAGGCTTGGGAAAGCCAGCGGTAGTGGCGGGGCGAGCAGGCGCGGCGGTGGCGGTGGGCATTCGTGAAACTCCTCGTGGATTTCGAGCAGACCGAAGACGCAGTGTAGACCGGAAATAGACCGAACTCGGTCGATTTGCAGACGAACAGCGTACTCAAGGTTCGCTTGATCGGGAGGAATGGATCTTGATTCGTCGAATGGAGTTCGAGGGGGTTCAGGCCGCGACGGTGGCATCGCCGACGTCATCGATCCGCGGCCTGGGTGCGCCCAGCACGACACGCTTGGGCTGCGCGCGTGCGGCGGGGTTTGCGCGTTCGATTCGGTCCGCGAGTGTGTCGCGTGTTCGCTCGGCTTGGACGATCAAGCCTGCAACATCACGGGCGACCTGCACAAGGCCCGCGGCCTGATCGGTCGCCTGATCCATCGCCTGATCCATCGCCTGATCGAGCCCAGTCACGCACATGGCGGACTGTTGCACAACACCCGCGAGTGTGGCCTCGGCCTGTTGCGCCTTAGACAAGTTGTAGCGTACGCTTGCGGCGACAGATTCCAGGTCATCACGAAGTGAAGCGAGGCTCTGCTCATCGCCGTAGCGCTGCGCCTCGGTGATGCTCTTGCCCAGACGCGCTTCGGCCTGAGCGGCAAGCTCGGACATGGCGCTTAGTCGCAGGATCGATTCGTCGGTGTTCGTACACGCGACCTCTGAGCGTGCCACGAGATCGGCAAGGCTGCCACTGGCTGGTTTGTTGGTATCGGCGGAGCGTGGATCGTGGCCGATGACCGCCGCAGCGGCTTCGCACGCCCTTTCGATGCGGTCGCGTGCGGCTGCACCCACGCGGGTTGCGTTCGCTTCGAGATCGGCGAGCTTCTGGCCGGCATCGTCGAGCAGAAGCGAGACTCGGGCGGATGTGGCCGCAGCCCTGCGCTCAAACTCGGCGCCATATGCGGCGGCCTTGGCATCAAGTTCAGCCAGCCGGGCCGCGAAGGCTTCGCGCTGCTCGGTCAGACGATCCTGCATCCAACGCTCGTTGGTTGCTTGCGCGGCGTGCCGGTTGGCCATGACGGCTTCAAGGCTCGACAGGAGAGTTGTTGCACGGTCGAGTACGGCACCCATCTCGCTGACGGTCTGGGTGCGATGATCCAACTGTGCGGAGATCTTGGCCGCCTGATCAACCTGATTGGCGAGATGGCTTGATCGCGAGCCCATCGCACGCTCAAGCCGAACGGCGACTTCGAGCGTCTGTCGGAGTGCGCCGACCTGAACCGCGGCGCGATCAGACAGGTCGCGCAACTCACCTCCCGCTTTGCTGGTCTGCGATTCGGTCGTGGTTGTCGGGGCGAGCTGCTCGAGCCATGCGCCGGTGGGGTCAAAGGCTGCGACATCAATCTTGGGGAGGATGCGGTCGGTGGGCCTGACCGGGTGACGCCGGGCAGCACGAGGATCGTCGGTACGAGAGGATGCAGCGCGTGTGGAGATGGGCATGGTGGTCCTCTGGTCGCGAAAGAACAAGAATCGACGTTCGTATCGGTGCGTGGAGAGATCTGAGACTTGAAAGAACGATCGATCGTGGATCGGCGCAAATGCTGCCGCGAGCGTCCGAGAACTCGGAGGATGCGGGAGGATGAAAGTGGTGAGTGGAACGCGCCCCGATTGGGGTTGGGCAGGGCGGTTGGGGGAACAATTCCCGAGCGGCCTCCGTATGAGCAATGAGGCGATGGTCATTGGCGACTCGTCCGTGGGCGTGGGACCAAGGGGCTTTGCGGTGGGCGTTTGGGTGATTTGGCTAACCTGTTGCCGCTATGTCGATACATGGGTCTGGGTTCGACCCGTGCCGCTTCTATTATGGAGGCAATGACCATGCACTCTTCTTGTTGGCTTCAAGGTGTTCGGGCGACCGTGATCGTCGGGGTATGCGTTGTGTCGGATGTGGGGATGTCCCCATGCCATGCGCAGCCGACGGGTGCCAAATCTTCGCGCACGATCGAGCTGAAGGCTGAAGCCGAACCGGCTTCGTCGGAGTGGGGGCCAGCGGTCACCGAGTTTGGCGGGACAGCCACGGCCACCAAGCCCAGCCGCGATGCTCAGATGTCCTTCTCATTTTCGTCGGAGATCGTGGAGATCGCCGTGAAGGGTGGAGAGCGGGTCAAGAAGAACGACCTGCTGATGCGGGCGAGAGACTCGGAGGTCAAAACCGCGCTCGATCAGCAGCGCGCGCTGGCGGAGAACGACCTTGAAGTTCGGGGCGCGGAGAAGCAGCTGGAACTGGCCAACGTCACGCTGGAGAACCTTCGGCTGGGCGAGTCGTATTCACGTCAGGAGATCAAGCAGCGCGAGATCGAGGCGCAGGTTGCGCAGATCCAGCGCGATCAGGCGGCCTTCAACCGTGAGCAACAGCGCCTGCGGCTGGCACAGCTTGAGGCGCAGTTTGAGCGCTACCGGTTGCTCGCACCGTTTGATGGCATCATCGAGGAAGTGCAGGCCGAGATCGGTCAGGGTGTCACCGAACAGGATAAGGTGTTGCGGATCGTGAACATCGATAAGATGTGGCTCGACCCGACGCCGAGAACCGCCGAAACCCTGACCTTGAACATCGGGCCCGGCTCAAAGGCGTGGGTGCTGATCGATCTTCCCGGCAAGCCTGCGATGGTTGAAGGGAAGGTGATCGAGATCTCACCGGTGGGCGATTCGGTGAGCCTGACGCGCCGGGTGAGGGTCGAGATCGAGAACCCCAAGGCCTGGCCACCGGGAACGCAGGCTATGGTGCGCTTCTCGCAGCCCGCGACAAGCGGCGAGGGGAAGTGGGTGGTTGGTGATGCCGGTGCACGCTCAGAAACGAATCGCGATCGGCAGGTTCATCTGACACACTACGTGATGCCCTTGGTTTCCTCACATGCGTGTGGGCCGATCGTGAACACCATTCCCGGCGCACCCTGATCAACGAACACTTTTGAAGTCCATAAGCCCCCTGCCTCTGGGAGGGGGAAGCGAACCATGATCGACCTAACCAATATCAAAGCTCCCGGATGGCAGCGGGTCGTCGCCGAACTCACCGGGGGTGCGCCTGATGATCGGGCGTACCTTGAGCGGTTGCTCCGCATCGTCGCGCAGGTTTCGGCCGCGCGGCAGGCCGCGTTGCTTGTTCCCGATCGCACCGATGGTGAGGATGTTGAGCCGCGGGTTGAGATCGTGTGGCCAAAGACCGATGGCAGCACCGACGGAGGTGTTGAAGCCGCGGCGGCGCGACCCTCGAACGGCAAGGGTGCAAAGGTACTCGAGTTTCAAAAGGAAGTCCTCGAGGTCGCTCGAAACGCGTTCGGGTCGGGTCAGTCGCGGGCGTTCAGTCTGGATAAGCAGGAGGTTTATTACGATGCCGCAGGCGGTTCGACGAATGGAACGATTCTCGCGGTACCACTTTTCGCCACGCCAAGTTCTGCAACCGCGCCGGGAAGCGAGCCGACACCGACGGGCGTGATCACGCTGCTCATCGAGCCGCGTGCAAGGGATGCGGTTCGATCAACCCTTGCGATGGCCGAAGTGCTTGCCGGGTATTTTTATGGTCATCAGGCGCGGCAGGCACTCAGGCGCAGCCAGCACGCAGGCGCGGCCCTCGATATCGCGGCCCGGCTGATTGCTTCCATCAATACCGCGCCCAACTTCAAGGGTGCGTGTCTTCAACTTACCAACGATGTGGCCAAGCAGTTCGGGGTCGAACGGGCCGCGCTCGGATGGGTGCGCAACGACACGGTGCGTGTGCAGGCGATCAGCGATACCGAGAACTTCGACAAGCGCATGGCCATGGTGCAGAAGCTGCAGGCCGCGATGGATGAGTGCCTCGATCAGGAACAGCCGGTTGTGTATCCGCCCCCGCCGGCCGATGGGCCGAATGGCGATGTGATCCTCTCGCAGGCGATCATCCACGCCCATAGAGAACTGGCCTCGGGCGGTACCAAGCTCAAGGTTGCGTCACTGCCGCTGCGCGCGACCGATGTCACACCCGGCACGGCCGAGACCACCGAGGAACAGGTCGTCGGTGTGCTGACGATTGAATCGGGGGGTGATGGTCCGATCGACCTCGCCACAATCGAACTCATGCAGGCGGCGTTTGATCTGATTGCGCCAGTGCTCCGCATACGCCGGAGCGACGACCGCAACCTTGCGCTGCGCGCGGTGGATTCAAGCGTCCGCGCCGGTGCGTGGGCGGTCGGTCCGCGACACACGGTCTGGAAGATGGTCAGTCTCCTGGCGTTTGCTCTGCTGGTGTTTGTAACGTTTTACAGAATGCCCTACCGACCCGGCGCCGAGGCGACGCTCGATCCGCGCACCAAGCGGATCGTCTCGATGCCGTTTGATGGCATCATCAAGTCGATCACCGAGGGCATCGAACCCGGCAAGCTCGTGCAGGCGGGCGAGGTGCTGCTCGAACTTGACACCACCGAGTATCGGCTCGGGCTGGCGGATGCCGAAGGACAGGTGCAGCAGGCCAGGTTGCAGGGCGCGGCGGCCCGCTCGACGAAACAGTCGGGCAAGGCGGCCGAGGCTCAGGCACAAGAGGATAGATTCAAGAGTCAGGCCGACTTCTATCGACTCCGCATTGATCGGTCAAAGATCACCGCTCCGATCTCCGGGTTGATCATCGCGGGCGATGTCAAGGACCGGCTGGGTGCGACGGTGAAGCTTGGCGAGCCGCTCTTTCAAGTGGCCGATCCGGATGACATCCTCTGCATCGCCAAGGTTGATGAGCGCGACATCGCGCTGGTGCGTGGCCAAGTGGATAAGGGCAAGGGCATCGGGCGCATCGCCACCAAGGGGGCACCGGCCGAGCCGCTCAGCTTCACGATCGAACAGATCGTTCCGCTCGCGACCGCCGGCGAGGGGCACAACGTCTTCGAGGTTCGGGCACGAATTGATGACACGCCCGAGAATCGTGAAAAGCTGGTCAACATGCGCCTTGTTGCGGGTGTCGAGGGCGAGGCCAAGTTTGATACCGTACGGCGCAGCCTGATTTGGATCGGCACGCGACGCATCATCGACGCGGTGAGGCTGTGGATCTGGTGAGCGGCTGGCTCGAGGTGCTCGCTCTGAACCTCGCATAACAACGGTCCTTCAATGCCCCCCAACGAACGCCCCACATTCTCGCCCTTCTGGCACCGTGTCCGCACGATGAAGCCGAGACTGCGCCCGCATGTTGAGATCACGCGGCAGCACTATCGCGGCCGGCGCTGGCACGTCGTGCATGACCCGACGAGCAACCAGTTTTACCGGCTGAACCCGATCGCGAATGACTTTATCGCATCTCTCGACGGCACTCGCGCGGTCGAAGAGGCGTGGAACCTTGCGCTGACCAAGTTCGGCGACCACGCGCCAACGCAGAACGAGATCATCCAGCTCATCAGCCAGCTTTACAGCGCCAACCTGCTGAGCGTGGACTCGACCCCCGAGACCGAGCAGTTGCTCCGGCGCGGGCGCGATCGAACCAAGCGCAAGGTGACCTCGCAGGCCATCGGCATCATGTACTTCAAGATCCGGTTGTTCAATCCGGATCGTCTGCTGACCGCGTGCGAGCCTGTGCTCCGACCGATCCTGAACAAGTTCGGATTTCTGGCCTGGCTGGCCTTCATCGTGACCACGCTCGTTCTGCTCTTTCCCGAGTGGGAAAGGCTCCGCCAGAGCTTTCAGAACCTGCAGGACCCGCAGAACCTCCTGCTGATCCCCGTTGCCTTTGCGGTGATCAAGGCGATTCACGAGTTCGGTCACGGCGTCATCTGCAAACGGTTTGGCGGTCAGGTGCCCGAGTTCGGTATCATGTTGCTCGTGCTCCTGCCCTCGCCCTATGTCGATGCCTCCGCGACGTGGGCCTTTCCGAGTCGATGGAAGCGCATGGCCGTCGGCGCGGGTGGAATGATCTTCGAGTTGTTCACCGCTTCGTGCTGCGCCATGGCATGGCTCTACGGCGATCTCTCGCCCGGGTGGAAGCAACTGGCCTTCAACGCCATGTTCACGGCCAGTGTCTCGACCGTGCTCTTCAATGCCAATCCGCTGATGCGGTTTGACGGGTACTACATCCTTTCCGATCTGCTCGAGGTCCCCAATCTCCAGCAGCGATCGCAGAAGATGCTTTACCATCTGCTCGAACGGTATGTGTATCGTCTCAAGAACCTCACCGCGCCCAGCACGCAACGCTCAGAGCAGATCATCCTCGTGCTCTACGGCTTGCTGAGCGGGGCGTACCGCATCTTCCTCTTCATCACCATCACTCTTTATGTGATGGGGCTCTTCTTTGCGATCGGTCTCGTGCTCGCCATCTGGACAGCCGGTGCCTGGTTCCTCATCCCGATTGGCAAGTTCATTCACTGGAACGCCGCGAGCCCGCAGCTCTCTGAGCATCGCACCCGCCACGTCTTCACCTCGATCGGCCTGGTGACCTGCGTGTTGCTCATCCTCGGGTTCATCCCCATGCCCGACCGCCGTCGCGGCGTCGGTGTTGTGGAATCGCTCGCCCGCTCCGGTGTCTTCTTCGATGCCGATGGGTTCATCGCCAAGGTCCACAAGCGTCCCGGCGAGAGCGTCATCAAGGGTGAGCCGATTGTCACGCTCGAGAACGAAGAGCTTGTCCAGCGGCGCAGAGGTCTTGAAGCGCAACTCCGAGAGTTCGCGGTTCAGTATCGGCAGGGGCTTTCCGATGGCCAGCCCGCGATCTCGCAGGTGGCGTTTGAACGAATGAAGATCGCCGAAGAGAACATCAATGAGCTTGACGCGCGGCTCGCATCACTGATCGTGCGGGCTCCGCAGGATGGTCGCGTGGTGAGCGCCGATCCTGAACAGCGATTCGGCTCATTCGTGAAACGCGGCGAACAACTCTGCGAAATCGTCGATTGCGACCACATCCGCATCGCCGCAACACTCGACCAGCGACAGAGCGGCTGGCTGTTTCCGTCATCATCGCCCGATCAGCCAGAACCGGTGCAGCGGTTCACGATCGCTCAGATTCGTCCGATCTCCGATGTTGACACCATCCTTACCGGCGTTGATGTTCGTCCCATTGAGGCGGGCCAGAAAGTGCTGCCAAGCTCGGCGCTGAGCTACGCGGGTGGCGGATCGGTCGAGACCGATCCGAAAGATCAATCCGGCCGCGTGGCCAAGCGACCGGTCTTCATGGTCTACATGGATGCCCAGCCACCCGATGATGGCACACCCGTGGCCTCAATCCTCACACCCGGCGAGCGTGTGCGTGTGCGGTTCAAGCTCGCCCCGCGTCCGCTGCTGGCGCAATGGATCGACCGCCTGCGTAAAGAGATTCAGGGCCGCGTCAAGTTGTAACTCACCTCATCATGCCCAAGTCCTCCCGCTGATCGACGTTCTTCCCATGTCCCAAGCCGTCACCCGATACCACGCTCTCTTTGAGTCGATCCGTTCGCGCAGGCGACGCCCTCCGAACCATCGCGGGCTAGATCTGGCCGCGGCCTACATCGGCATGAAGCTGCGTCATCGCAAGATCACCTTGGGCTGGCTGCGTGCCGAGGCGATGCACGTCGATGCCCTGGCTAAGGATTTTAAATCACACTCCGATGCCGCGCTCAACGAGGTTGTTCGCGAGACGCGCGAGGGTTTCGTCCGCGGGCGGGTGGATGATCGCACGGTCCATCGAGCCTTTGCGCTTGTACGCGAGGTCGCCCGTCGCGAAACGGGTGAAGAGGCGTACATCGTTCAGCTCATGGGTGCAATGGCCCTTTACAATGGGCGCATTGTCGAGATGGTCACCGGAGAGGGCAAGACCCTCACGGGTTCTCTGGCCGCGCCGATCCTTGCGTGGCGGCACCGATACGTCCACGTCTTTACCGTCAATGACTATCTGGCCCAGCGCGATGCCGACAGTCGCCGTTCCATCTTCAAGCGATGCCTGTGCGATGTCGGGGCCATTGTGCAGGCCATGGATGAAGGCGAGCGTTTCACTGTCTACGCCAAGCCGATCGTCTATGGCACACCCAAGCAGATCACCGCCGACTGGTTGCGTGACCAGTTGCGACTCAACGCGGCCATGGGCGCGGGAAACGGCGGCCAGTTGAACAACGCCTGGACCGGCCGCCGACTCCTCTCATCGTCCTTGGGAGGTGCGGGTGGTGGTGGTGATGGTGGGGAGTCTGCCTCGCCCCTCTCGTCGCATTCCTCGCAGGGTCCGATGATTCCCGGCCTTCGCGCGTGTCTTGTTGATGAGGCCGATGCGGTGTTGATCGACGAAGGCGTGGTGCCGCTCATCATCGCGCGGGCCAGACGTGAAGACGATATGGCCGAGATCTATCTTCAGGCCGCCGAACTTGCCCGTCGGCTTGATGCCAAGGCCGACTTCACCATTGACCATCTGCGCCGGCGCAGCGAGCTTACCCGGCGCGGTCGGCACCGCATTGAAGAGATGGGCTCTCACTTCGGGCAGCCGATCTGGCGCGCAGCGCGTCGTGCCGAAGAGCTTGTTCGTCAGGCGCTCGTCGCGCAGCACTGCTATCTGCACGGCCATCAATATCAAATCGTTGATGGCCGCGTGGTGATCGTTGACGAATACACCGGCCGCTTTCTTCCTGATCGATCATGGGAGCACGGGCTGCATCAGGCTGTTGAAGCCAAAGAGAATGTCGAGATCACCGCCGACCGCGAGACGCTGGCACGCATGAGCTTTCAGCGATTCTTCCGCATGTATCCCGTGCTTTCGGGCATGACCGGCACCGCCGCCGATGCCGCCGTCGAGATGGAGAAGGTGTACGAGCGACCCGTCACGGTTATCCCGACCAACCGCCCGCTTATCCGCAAAGCCTGGCCGACCCGCGTCTTCAGAACCAGCGATGGACGTTGGAACGCGATCGTGGAGTCGATACAGCAGGTTCATGCCGATCACCGCCCGTTGCTGGTTGGCACACGATCGATCGAAGCCAGCGAGATGCTGAGCGCACGTCTCACGGCGCGTGGGCTTCAACACCGCGTCCTCAATGCGAACTTTGACAAGGACGAGGCCGAGCTGATTTCGATGGCGGGCAAGCACGCGACCATTACGGTGGCCACCAACATGGCCGGACGAGGCACCGACATCAAGCTTGATCGCGAAGCCAAGCAGGCCGGTGGCCTGCACGTCATCCTGACCGAGATGCACACCGCCAAGCGCATTGATCGGCAGTTCATCGGGCGTGCTGGTCGTCAGGGTGATCCGGGCAGTTCGCAGATCTTCGTCGCGCTGGAAGATGAACTTGTTCGCCTCAACACCGCGCGGCTCGCCGCGTATGTGCGCGGGCACACGCCATCGAGCCCATCGCAGGATGAGATTACCGGTCACGCGCGCCGGCGCGCACTGGCCCTGTTCCGCCTTGCCCAGCGTCGCGCCGAGGCCCGAGGTCGTCGCTCGCGTACCGATGTGCTCAAGCAGGATGACTGGATCGAGAAGCACCTCCCCGGATCATGAACAGCACGCGGATCGCCCTTTGGGCCAACGGCATCGTCGGTGAAACCTGGTGTCGGGCCAGCAGCCCGAACCACAGGAGCTTGTCTTGCCCCCATCGCTCGAACTCTGGCAGCTCCTTGCAACCGCGGCCAACACCCCGCTGATTCAGGCCGCGTCTACGACCGTCGCAACCGATGTTGCCGCCATCTCACGGCTTCGACGGCTTGGCGATGCGCCACTGGTCAATCTGTCGCTCGACCTTGCCTCGGCACGCCGCAAGCTGAGCATGAAGTGGCCCGAACGCGGTGACACCCTCTTTGCCGATCCGAGCGGTGCAGAGATGGCCAGTTCACAACTGGCCGCTTCACACAAGGCGCAACGCTTCGTGTCCATCCTGGGCAAAGATGCGAGGATCCTCGACCTCTGCACCGGGATCGGCGGTGATGCGATGGCCCTCACCGAAGCGGGCCTGCGCGTGCTGGCGGTCGACCACGACCCGATCCGTGCGTGGATGTCCGCGCGCAACGCAGGCTGCGACTCACGCGCGTGCGACGTGCTCGACACCACGCTCCCTTCCCACCCATTTCATCTCGACCCATCACGACGCGATAGCGGCACGCACAAGCGACTCTTCACGCTCGAAGACCATCAACCCCCGCCCGAAGTCTGGCGTGAACTCATCAGCCGCCACCGCGCTGGCGCGATCAAACTCGGGCCCGGCATCAACCCCGCCGCGATCGCGGCATACATCCCTCCTGAAACGCCCCACGAGCTGGAGTTTCTCTCCGAGCGCGGCCGCCTGACGCAGTGCATTGCGTGGCTCGGGCCGCTGGCCAGAGTGCCCGCACGTTCCACCGAATCGCAAGCACAACCGTCAACCCTCCACACCGCCACGCTGCTGACCGACACCAGCACCAACACGCTCTCAGGCCAACCCAGCGAGCCGCCCATAGCCCCGCTTGCTCGATACCTGGTTGAGTCCGACGCAAGCATCGAACGGGCACACCTGCTCGGTGTGCTCTGCGAACGCTTTGACCTTCATGCCCTTCACCCGGGGCTTGGTCTGTTGACGGGCGACAATCCCCCTGTTTCACCATTCTGCACAAGCTTCGAGGTGCTCGCCCACACACCCTGGAGCGAGAAGCAGACTCGTGCATGGCTTCGCGAACACGATGCGGGTGTCATCGAGATCAAGACTCGCGACAAGGCCGTCGAGCCGGATGCTCTGCAACTCCGCCTTCGTGGTGAGGGTGTGGTCCCGTTCACGGTCTTTGTGCTTAGATGGGGCACGGAGTTGCAGGTCACGATCACGAAGCGAATGCCGCGCCGCACTCCGGGCAACGCGGGTGTTTGAGGGCGCGTAAGTCGTACCCGCACGTCGCACACCGACCAGGATCTTCGCGCCCTTGTCGCTTCCAACGTATGCACGCCATCGCACCGATGAGCAGCGCAGGCATCCACACCGGAATCACTAAGTAGCGAAAGCGTGCCGCGAACTCGTACATCGGCCAGAGGTACGGCGGTTCATGCCAGGGTGCAATGAATCTCGCGGCGATTCGTGCCGGCGCCCAATCGTCGCGGGTGTATTGGCCACCGACCATGCCATGACCAAAGCCCACGATGGTGAGCTTTCCCCAACCACCATGGATTTCGATAAACAGGGACGCGATGAAGATTGCGCACGCCACACCAAGCGTGCGCACAAGCCGGCGAGTGCGTGAAGAGATCAGCGTGCGCTTTATGTTTATCATTCTCGGCACAGCTTCACTCGCGAAATCAAAGGTCCGGCAACGCGTAGCCCTCGCGACGATCAACATCCGCCCATCGGTTCGCATCCGCTGCGCCCTCACCAACGAACGTCCACTTCAGCGGGTCCCACTTCAGGGCCTTGCGATGCCCGTACGCGAGGTTCACAAGGTGGCAGCACGCTGCCGTTCGCGCACCAACCTCCACATCGCACACGGGCCGTGTACGACTCCTGATGCACGCGATCCAATCCGACTGATGACCGCCTGAGCCTGCTGGCTTGGGCACCTTCACTTCATCTTCCAACCTCTTCCCCGCCGCGGGCTGCCGGAGAACATCGTCGGGTGTTCCCCTCAGCGCGCCCCGATCCACGTAGAGGGTTCCCTCGGTTCCGATGAACTGAATGCCTATCGGCCCGCCGTGAACCACTTCAATCCCGCTTGCATACCGAAGCCGCGCACCAAACACGCTCTTCTCATCCTGGGGTGGCAGCACTTCCACAGGACCGCTCTCATCCATCCCGAGCCCCCACTGTGCGATGTCGAAGTGGTGCGCCCCGAAGTCCGTGAGCATTCCCCCGGAGTATTCGCGGTAGAGCCGCCAATCCGGATAGTGCCCATGCACGCCTCGTGGCGACAACACCGCGTTGTACGCTCGCAACGGCGCGGGGCCGAGCCACCGATCCCAATCAAGCCCCTCTTCCATAGCCTCGCCGGGAAGGTCGCACCGCACGCTCGTGGTGATTCCCGGCCCGCGCGCCGGCACACCGACCGTTACGGTCAGCACTCGGCCGATCCGCCCGTTCCGAATATGCTCAACCGCCGTACGGAAGAGTCCATCAAACTCTGTTCGTTGCTGGCTGCCCGTCTGAAACACAATGTTGTGCCTTCGTGCCGCGTCGAGCATCCGCTTCGCCTCGCGCAGCGTCAGGCTCAGCGGTTTTTCGCAATAGATATCCTTCTTCGCGGCCGCCGCGTCCAACACCTGCGCGCAGTGCCAATGGTCGGGTGTTGCGATGAGCACCGCATCAACATCGGTGCTCGCCAGCAGCTCGCGATGGTCAAGGTACGCCGCACACCCTTTGAAGCCCGGTGTGCTCTGGCCGTATGCAGCATCAACCATCTTTCTGGCGTGCTCGCGCCGTGTGGTATCAACATCGCACACGGCCGTAACCTGGACCGCGTTGTTTTTCAAGAACCGCCCGAGGTGGTCCCGCGCTTGAATGCCCATGCCGATACACCCGATGCGGATGCGATCGTTCGCTCCGGTTCGACCCAACGAGCGCGAAGTGAGAATCAGCGGGCCAGCCGCCGCCAATACCGCGGCCGACGCGCTGAAACGACGACGAGAGATCAACGAGGTGTGTGTGCGGATCGGACTGTTCATTGTGTTGATCCTCGTTGGTGGAATGCCTTGAATCGGTCAGATGCGTGTGGGGCCAGATCGAACGCAGTTTGCGAGTCCATTCGGTTGTCAGTCTATCAGACAATCTCCCCCTGTCACGGGTTGGTACACTCAGACCATGGCACCCAACTTGTCGCGCCGCAACGTCTTTGTCCTGCTCTGTACCCTTCTGCTTGCATCGGTCGTCGTGGGAACCGCCACGCGAGCGGCCCCGCCTGATGAGGCGCTGCTACCCACACCCATCGCCACACCATCACCGATTCGCATGATGTTTGACTATCGCGATGGTGTGCAGAAGTCGTTCACCAACCTTGCGTTCACCAAGGGCATGACGGTCTTCGACGCGTTGAAGCTCGCTCAAGACCATCCCCGCGGCATCACCTTCAAATCAACCGGCTCGGGTGAGACCGCCTTCATCACGCAGATTGATGATCTCAAGAATCAGGGTGGCGGAAAGACGGCCCTGAACTGGCAATACCGCATCAACACCAAGATCGGTACGCGAGGTGTCGGCGCATCCATACTCGAACCCGGCGACCAGGTGCTCTGGGAGTTTGATGTTTACAAAATGCCCAGCTCCGACAAGTAGCACCAAGGCCCATTCATGATTCGCGAACTCCACGTCTGGATGCTCCCGAGCATGATTCCCCCCGCCGCACTCCGCGATGGCGCGGCGGTGATCATCGATCTGCTCCGAGCATCAACAACCATCGTTCGTGCGCTCGCCGCTGGTGCAGAGCGCATCATCCCCTCGCTCGAGCCCGACCTTGCAATGCTTCAGCGCGACGCGATGATTGCACAAGGTCTCTCGCGCGACAGCATCATGCTCGGTGGCGAACGCGCGGGCCTTCGTATCGCCGGGTTTGATCTTGCCAACACCCCGGCTGAATACACGCCGACGCGAGTCTCCGGCCGCACCATCATCTTCACCACCACCAATGGCACACGCGCTCTTTATGCCGCACGAGAGGCCGAGGCCTCACCGATCATCATGGGGTGTTTCAACAATCTCGTGGCCGTAAACTCCGCGCTTCTTGCACAGCCAACCATTCATCTGGTCTGTGCGGGCACGCAAGGCCAGGTCTCGATCGAAGATGTCATCTGTGCTGGCGCAATGGTCGCATCCATCACAGCAAGCGCGCCGCACACCAGGCTCGATGACCAGGCACGCATCGCACTTGCCGCGTGGGAAGCCGCGGCACGCACGGGTCTCGAAAGTGCCCTGCGTGCCAGTCGCGGCGGACAGAACCTCATCGACATTGGTCTCGATCACGACATCACCGATTGTGCAGGCATCGACACGCACCCCGTCGTTCCCCGGCTCATGAACGATGGATCATTGCGAGTGAGGGAACAGACATGACGAGTCTAGCAAACAAGCCCTCACTCTTCTTGGTCTTCCTCATCGTCGCCGTGCTGGCGACGAGCCTGCTCGCCTTCGCGCTCGCCCGAAAGAACCGTGATCTGAAGTTCAGGCTCGAAGCGATCGAGCAGGCCTTGATCCGCGAACAGACGAAAGATTCTCTCGCGGTCGGCGAGATCGTCGGCAATATTACACTCTTCGATGCACGCGGCGCACGTCACGACCTCACGTTCCCGGCCAAGCGACCGGTCCTGCTTCTGCTCATCAGCACCCACTGCCCATATTGTGATGAGACCATCCCCGTCTGGCAGCGAATCTTTCGAGAGACCCAGGCAACCACTTCGGCCACTCTTGACATTCTCTGCGTTCAGGCCGATGCGAGGAAGTCTGAAGACCTCAAGCAACTCGAGCCACCACTCATGCCGCATTGGCCCCAAAGCCCGAACACCACATGGCTCAGCCGAATCCCCATCTCGCCGGGCGCGCTGCTGATTGATGAATCAGGTGTTGTGCGAAAAACCTGGTTCGGCGTTCCCTCCGACCGCGATCAGCAACAGATCGCGTCCGCCATTCTGGGCGCGAGGTGAAAAGTCGAGCACTCCGGTCTCCCGCAGTGCCCGGATGACATTATCGAGTTCCGCCCGCACTGCACCCGGTTGCACACGCGATGTACGCGTAGCAACTGTTGGAGTACGTGGCCGGATTTCCGAACCGGTCGGTGCAATCCACCGGGCTGTAGACATCAAGGCAATAGATGCCGCGACGCGGACAACCACTTCCTGCCCGCGGCGGCGCGGCCAGCGTAACCGCTGTTGAAGCGATCACACCCGTCACCCCCACAACCATCGCCGCCTTCGTCAACCGAACCATCATGCGCTTGCTCATGCCGTCTGCTCCTTTTGTGCAAACCATCGAAATCTCGCGACAACGATGCCCACGCAGGCATCGTGTGCGCAGTTCAAGGTACTCGCTTTCCAGGCTTTGTCAACACGCCTCAGCGGGCGACCCACCCTGAACGGGCTAGCCTGTTCAGGCGGACTCGGTGCAGAGACTGATGCGCAGAACACGCAAGCCTTCACCCGCGCGCAGCAGCGTTTGCCGCGCGAGTGATGCGGGAACAAGTATCGTTTGCCCATTTGAAATCTGTTGCGCGGCAAAGGCGTCGGACGCGCTGGTGAGTTCCCCCGAGCCCGCAATGACCATGAGGACAAATGGTGCCTGGCGCGTGTTCTTGCACGCATACCCGATCGTGAGCTGATCGCCCGTCAGCGGTCGCGCTTCGTCGATGGTGTAGTACGGTGTGCTGGCGAGCCGGCCGCAGAGTTCCTTCTCGCCGAGGATGGCCGAAGTCGGTGCGCTGCTAGGGCCATTCCGAGCCTCAACCGGGTCATCGGCGAACCGCATACACCGCAGCGCATCGGGCACGTGCAGCTCGCGCCCAGCGCGGCCCCAGTCATACAGTCGAAAGGTCGTATCGCTCGGTGTCTGCACCTCGGCAACGGTGATGCCCGCCCCAAGCGCGTGAACGGTCCCGCTCGGAAGCGTGTGGCAGACACCCGCGACCGCCGGCACCTCATTTAGCATCTGCGGAAGTTCGGGCGAGTTGGCCCGGGCAGCCGAAGCAAACGCGCTGCGCGTCACGCCCGCACGCACACCGATGAAAAGCTTCGCGTTCGCTTCCGCGCTCACGATGTACCACGACTCGGTCTTGACGTGCACACCAGCATTCGCCGCGGCAAAGGGTGGGCTCGGGTGCACCTGCACCGAGAGGTTGTTTGAGGCATCGAGAAACTTCAGAAGCAGCGGGAAACCCTTTGTAACCGCCGCCGCCGCCGATGCGGCATCGCCCATGATCGCTTCGCCCTCGGCCTCCAATGCTTCGTGAAGAGTCTTGCCGGCAAACGCACCCGCGCCGATCAGCGACCGCACCGCTTGACCACCAGCGCCCGACGCGCTGGTCGCCCCGAGGTCCGCAAGCTCCCACGACTCGCCGATGGGGCGCTCGGGCAGAGCCTTGTTGAGCGCGGCAAGGCGACGGCCACCCCAGACCTTGGGAAGGAACGTCGGCACGAGTACAAACGGCGCAAGTGGCATGGTCAAGCGTAGAGCGTATCACAGCGAATGATCCGCAAGCGTTCTTCGTGAAAGATCATCAAGTGCCTGGTCCCGGCGAATCAGACATTGAAGAGGAAGTGGCAGACATCGCCATCGTGCATGATGTAGCCCTTGCCCTCCACACGCATGCGTCCAGAGTCCTTGATGGCCTTCTCCGTCTTCAACTCTTCAAGATCGGCGACGGAGTAGATCTCGGCCCGAATAAACCCGCGCTCAAAGTCGGTTTGGATCACGCCCGCCGCCTGCGGAGCGGTTGCGCCGATCGGCACCGTCCACGCCCTGATCTCTTTCGGACCCGCGGTGTAATACGACTGCAATCCGAGCAGGTGATACGCCGATCGAGCCAGCGCGTTCAGCGCGGGCTCTTCCATACCCAGGCTCTTGAGCATCTCCAGCCGATCCTCATCGCCAAGCTCAGCCAGCTCGCTCTCGATCTTGGCGCACACGGGCACCACATCCTGCTCACCATCGCCGCCCAGTGTGTTGACAAACGCGCGCAGCTTCATCGCCAGCGGGCCGCGCCCATGCGGATCATCATCACCCACGTTGGCGACATACATCACCTTCTTCGCGGTGATCAGCCCGAGGCTCTTGAGCACCTTCTTCTGGTCGGGCTCTTCGATCCGCAGCGTGATGGCGGGCCGCGCATCCTCAAGCACAGGCTTGACCTTCTTCAGCACCTCGAAGCGAGCGATCGCCTCGGGCTCGCGACTTTTGGCCGCGCGTTCGGCCTTGCCGAGCGAGCCATCGATCGTCTCCAGATCGGCCAAAATCAGCTCGCTGTTGATCGTCTGCACATCTCGGACCGGATCGACCGTCCCCTCGACGTGCGTGATATCTTCACCGCCCGGTGCTTTCTCGAAACACCGGACAACCTGGACGATGGCATCGACTTCGCGGATATGGCTCAGAAACTTGTTGCCCAGCCCCTCTCCCTTGCTCGCGCCACGCACGATGCCCGCGATATCCACCAGTCGCAACGCCGCCGGAATGATCTTCTGGCTCTCAATGTGCTTGCGGATGATCTCCAGCCGCGGATCAGGAATCGGCACCACACCGATGTTCGGCTCGATCGTCGCGAACGGGTAGTTCGCGGCCAGCGCGCCCGCCTTGGTCAAGGCGTTGAACAGGGTGCTCTTGCCGACGTTGGGCAGCCCGACAATACCGGCTTCCATGAGGCGAACATCCTTTGGCCCTTTGGGGCTGGTCGAGCGGCGAGGTCTTGAGAATCGTTTCCCCTGAGATCCTCGACGCGGTTTGGGGTAGGGAAGTGAGGTTGTGAGGGTAGGGGGGAGGATGGTAGCGCGGGCGAGCGTGGTGGCGGCTGAACGAGGTCGAACCTTCGCCAAGCCCAGATCGCCAAGCCCAGATCGCCAAGCCCAGATCGCCAAGCCCAGATCACCAGGCCCAGATCACCAAGCCCAGATCACCAAGCCCAGACACATCCAGCGAATCTCATGGCCAATCAACGTGTGAAGTAGGAAGGCACCAGCGCGCCGACTATTGTTTGGCTTAGCGGTCGTAGCTCAGCTGGATAGAGCGGCGGTTTCCTAAACCGCAGGTCGTGAGTTCGAATCTCGCCGGCCGCGTTTTGAGATTCCCGGTATTTTGCAAGGAATCGCGTTTTTTTGCGGAGTTCTTGCGGATGAGGGTGGTCGTGCGGAACCGACGCACAGTCCACATGAGTCTCTACAAGTCCACGAGAGTCGCCACAGGAACGCCAAGCAGAGCGCCAAGTCAAAATGACGAGGTATTGACGCCGTCGGTTCCGGTGGGCCGGAGTGATCTGCCCCCACGGTTCGTGCCAAAGTCCATGTCCCCAATTGGACCTCGTGGTGGAGCCGCAGAGGCATGCGGAGCGCAGCGGAGCATGGCTCCGCGGCCCCGCGCCCCCTGAGTACCTGCGGCGCCGATTTCAGCGACTCTCGCATCGTGAGTGTTCAAGACATCTTCGACTTCCTCACGACGTACTTTGCGGACTGTCCTTGAGGCGACACCGCTACACCTTTCACCGGTAAACGCAGCAGTGTCGCCCGCTCGACCGTCCGGACCCTGACGGTAAAAACCCCTCGCCCCACCGCCTCACTTCAACAACCGCTCCAGGTAGTGAATATCCACCCCGCCCTTCACGAACCCCGAGTCGGCCATCAGCCTCCGGTGCAGGGCGATCGTGGTCTTGATCGGGGCGACCTTGAACTCTCGCAGCGCGCGTTCCATGCGCACGATGGCCTCTTGCCTTGTCGGTGCGTGGACAAGCAGCTTGCCGATCATGCTGTCGTAGTTGGGGGGCACGGTGTAGCCGGTCACGACGTGCGAATCGAGCCGCACACCCGGGCCGCCCGGTGGCTCGTAGCGCGTGATCTTGCCCGGGCTGGGCATGAAGTTTTTGTCAGGATCTTCGGCGTTGATGCGGCACTCGATCGCGTGCCCGTTGATCTGCACATCGCGCTGGCGGATGCTCAGCCTCTCGCCCGCCGCGACGCGGATCATCTCCTTCACGATATCAACCCCTGTGATCAGCTCGGTCACCGGGTGTTCGA
>JBBSBC010000055.1:0-19617 GCA_038251595.1 Phycisphaerales bacterium
CAGCGCGACGATCGCGATGACGACCAGAAGTTCAATCAATGTGAAGGCACGACGATGCATATGCACGGCTCCGGGCGGTATCTTACATGAATGCAGGTCATTTGGGAAGTGTGACTTGCCGTGCTCTGGGATTCGCCCACAAACAAACCGAACACCTGTTGAGGTGTCTGTGAGAAATCGGTTGGCCGAAGGGCGGGAATCTGATACGATTCACCAACTCGAGATCGGTTCTGGTCGGAAGTTGGCTGTGGGTGTGTGGGGTTCTACGGTGTTTCGCGGAGGACCAGAAGATGTACGCACGCATGCTCATGCCTATCGCCCTCACGGTGCTTGCCAGCGCCAGTGCAGCCTGTGCCCAAGATGCGTCGATCTTTGTGGATTGTTCCGGAGCAGCGGTGCCCTCATTGGGAGCAACGCCCGATATCGTTCGCACCAGCACGGCGACCATCAACGCAGCGAACGGGTATCAGTTCTCGTTTAACCCGATGGTCTATGGCACCGGGCTGCTGGGCTCCATTGGTATCGGTGGATCAATCGGCTCGCCCAAGCCCCTTGGCGATGTGCTCAACTCTTTCTTCATCGGTGGGCAGCGCACGTTGCGGGGCGCGATGCGGAATCCTTCCGGCGCATTGCCCACCCTGCTTGATACCGAGGTTGTCGTCGGAACATTCAGCGGGATCACGATTAGCCTGACCTTCAAGCAGGAACTGCTCGCCGATGGTCGCGGGCGTGCTTCGATCACGAACATCGCGCGGCCGTCTGGTCTGGGTGTCAGTATTGTGAGCGGTGGCGCGGTGTTCAGTGTCTGGACTCCGCCCGCGCCGGTCGTTGCTGAGTGGCAGTTTGAGGGCAACCTTCAGAGTGTCAAGGAGAGCGCGGCCGCGCCCACGAGTGGTCCATCCAGGATCCGCTACCTCGATGATGCGGCCTTTGGCCCGATCCTGGGCGGCACGGGTGTGGAAACCACGATTCCCAGCCCGCCTACGCCGCAGAATGTCACGGTGGCGCAATCGAGCTTTGGCAGCACCGCGAGCTTCGGTATTCCTGCGGTGGGTGGTGTTGAGGATGTGGTGTACAAGACCAGCCCGCCGCGAAACGCGGGCGATCCGGGCAACAGCGCAAAGTCACGCGGCCTTGGTCTGGCGCTCTGGCCCAACACGCGCGACTTCTGGCCCGATGAGCGCATCGGTCAATGGACGATGGTGTGGGATCTTTTGATCCCGACGTCATCATGGAACGCGGCCAACTCAGCGGGTGGAACCAAGCAGGTTGTTGCACTTGTTGAGGACAGCCAGAACAACAATGGGCCTGCCGATGCGTTTATCCGTGTGACGGGTCCGGCGGGGGTGGGGAGCGCGACGGTTGGGCACAGCATCGATCAGGTGGGCAACGCGGTGGTGACGGCGGGGGCGATTCAGCCCGACCAGTGGTTCAGGCTTGCGATGGTGATCGATCACTACGGAACCAAGACCGGGCGTGTGTATGTGAACGGCACACTCGCGGGGACAACAGGCAGCGATTGGGTGTACAACGCCTGCAAAGGCACGGATCCTCGCTGGGGCGATGTAAGCAGCACCAACGTTACGGGCACCGCGATCGCCCCTGCGACGTGGAACGGGTGGGGCCAGTTTCCGAGTCCGTGGGCAACACAGACCACCGCGCCCAACGCGCCGACGGCCAGCACGGTCGGGCTCTTCTCGGATCTGCCCGGCAAGGGCGAGAGTGTGTATGTTGCGAACCTCATGTTTACCGACGAAGCCATGACCGCGGAACAGATTGGCGCGTTGGGCTCACCGAATGCACGGGGCATCGTCTGGCTCCGACCCGCACCCTGTGCGGCCGACTTCAACAACTCGGGCGGCATCAGTGTTCAGGACATCTTCGACTTCCTCACTGCCTACTTCACCGGCGATATCGCGGCCGACGTGAACGATTCGGGCTCGGTCACTGTTCAGGACATCTTCGACTTCCTCACGCTTTACTTCGCAGGGTGCCCTTGATGGAAGTTGCGTACATGAACCGGTGGGCGATGCGCGATTCGGATGTAGAGTTGAGTTCGGCGACCCGGTGACCGAGAGGTGCAGCATCCGATGATCGAAACCTATGTGCTCGGTAATGGCCAATCGCTGTTTACCCAAATGTCCGGGCGTGTACTCACAGGTGTTGTTCTTGCGAGCGTGCTGGCGATGGCCGCGCCGGTGCTTGGACAGACGGGCATTGTCCGGTTCGGCACGCTGGGCGATAGCCTGACCGACGAGTATTTTGAGCAGGACTACGGCGGGTATGCGCGGTGCTGGGCGCAGCTTCTGGTTGAAGAGCGCTCGGTCCCGATGGGCCCAACGGCGGTCGCGGCGGGGGTGACGTATTGGGGCGAGCCGCGCCGTTCAGGGTACGAAGACAACTGGGCGCGCTACAGCGGCACGACCGAGACGACCATCGTGTCGGGCGCGCACTTCGGCCTGCGCAACAGCGTCGGCATCCGCGGCACGAGCCATGCTGTTATTTTCATCGGCGGCAATGACTTTTCTCCGTGGGCCGGTCCTTACAACGCGCTCTATATGGGCGATTGGTTCGCGGCGGATATCCAGGCGTACATCGAGTCGCGGCTCGTGAACTATCGAGCCATGCTGGACGTGTTGCAGCAGACAGGTGTGAAGATTGTGCTGGCCAACGTTCTCGACTTCTCGTTCATGCCCTTTGTGAGCGGTGGGCATTCGGTCGGGTTTGCGCGCGACCGGGTGAACAACGTCATCACGCAGTTCAACACGTCGCTGCGTGAGCTTGCGGATGAGCGCGACCTGGTGTATGTGGATATTCACGCACTGACCAAGGATCTGTTTGGCACCAACACAAATCCGCGTTCAACGATTCTTGTCGGCAACACGTCGATCAATCTGCTCGGCGCGGGTGTGGGTGCGAACAACGCGTTTGTCGTCGATGCAGCCCACCCGCACACGGTTATTCAGGGCATCTGGGCAAACCTCTTCATCACCGCGCTTTCAGACTGTTGCGATGCTGCGGTGCTGCCGTTTTCGGAGAGCGAGATTGTTAGCAACGCGGGGCTTGTGTATGGCGGGCAGGAGACGCTCGGGCAGTACATTGCGCCCTATCGACTGTACATCTCCGACTTTACCTGCCGCGCGGATATCAACGCCGATCAGGTGGTCAGTGTGCAGGACATCTTCGATTTTTTGTCGATGTACTTTGCCAGCCAGATCGCGGCCGACTTCAATCAGTCCGGTGAAATCAGCGTGCAGGACATCTTTGATTTCCTGACGGGCTATTTCGCAGGATGCGACTGAGGGGCAGGAGGTTTGCCCGCGCCGCCATCCCACACGCGCGTCTCGCCCTCGTGCATGGAACTAAGCAACCATCGCCCGTCGGGGCTGAAACGCAGATCATCGACAAAGGATGTGAGGCCGCGGATTGCCAGCAGCTCATCGCCGGTTTGTGTGTCGTAAAGATGAATGGTGCCATCGACACCGCCGGCAACAACCCTCAGGCCATCGGGCGAAAAAGCCAGCGCCAAGGTTGGTGAAGTGGGGGGAGGAGTTGTGCTCCCTGATTGGCCGCAGACCGCCAGCGCGCGTCCATCGGCAAGATCCCACACGCGGATGTTGCCGACCTGATCGCCGGTGGCCAGCAGCCGACTATTCGGGCATGCCGCCATGGCCACGTTGCGGTGTTCAGCATCGGCCATCTCAAGGACAAACCGCTCCGCGCCGGTTGATGAATCCCACACGCGGACGGCCCAATCAAACCCGGCAGTGACCACATCGCGTCCGCCTGATGCGAATGTGACACCACCGGCACCACCGGGAATCTCGATAAGGAGTTCGCGGCCGGTCGAAGGTTCAAGAATGAGCGCGGGGCGTCGATCTGCGAGGCTCTGGTCGTTGGAGCGCTTGGGGAGCATCGCCACCAGCCGACCATCGGTGCTGAGGCTGTAGGGCTTGTCGGATGCATTGCGCGAGGATGGGCGCTGATCGGTAGACGGGCGGATGCAGGTCGAGATGCGCTTTGCGGAATGCAAGTCCCAGATGCTTAGGGTTTGGTCATCGCCCGCGACAGAGACAAACCGCCCGGTTCGATCGGGCATGACATTGCTCCATGATCCGATGACCAGTGGCGGAGCAAGCGGAGTGTTCGATGCGGTCGGGTTGATGCGAACGACATCATCATCGCGCAACTTGTAGATCGAACCGTCAACTTCTGGTGCAAACCCAAGCCCGTGCCCGGAGACGACACTTTCGATCGGCAACGAGATCGAGCCGGCAATAGGCGGCCAGGCGCGCGGGCCGGGCTCCTTTGGTGAGGCGGAGAAAATCATGCCCGTGCCGGGGTCAAAGCAGGCGGATTGTGGTTGCTCGGTGTGCCCGAGCAGCACTCGCGTGCAGACCTGGGTGGCAAGATCCCACACACGAAGGGTAGCATCTTGTGAGCATGAGATGAGGGAAGTGCCGTCGGGTGTGAAGCGGAGATCGGTGACGAACTGCGTGTGCCCGCGCAGCACGCCGAGCCGATGCCCGTCTTCCATGCTGAAAAGAAGAATGTTCTCGATGCGTGTGACGGCCACGAGCTTGCCGTCGGGGGAGATCACGGTGGAGGCTATGCCGCCGAACTTGGCGCTGCCAAGCGGGCACGTGAACAGCACCTTGAGCGTATCGGCAGCGCGAACGACCAGATCGGGAATCTCGACCGAGGCGACACGCGAGCCGTCGGGCGTGATATCTACGGAACGAACGTGTGAAAAGAGCTCGGAGCTTTGAACAATGGGTGTTCCGGAATCGGTCTGGCAGATCTGGATTCCGAACGTATCGCGCCCGGCCATGACCAGGCGTGTTCCATCGCCACTGAGCGCGATGGAACTGATGTCGATGGTCTGCGTAAGCGCGGTTCGCCGGATGATTGCGCCAGTTTCGGTATCGACCACCACCACACCGTTGCCGACTGAGACCGCAGCACGGCGACCTTCAAGCGAAGTGGCCATCGCGTAGGGCGTTCCGATCATCGTGGCCCAGGCGGTAGTGCCCGCGCGGGTGTCTGTGCGGCGCAGTGTGCCTGATTTGCCGAACGCCAGCAGTGCCCCGTGATCTCCGAGGGTTTGCAGAAAGGCGACCGGCTCTGGCGATGTGTTGATCAACACGCTCTGATCTGCCTGGGTGTTCAGGTATCCCCATTCCCATCCGTGCCTGTCGATGGGCGCGGCTGCGAGCAACGCCCGAGCGGTGCGGCCGTCAAACGCCTTGAGCGCAGCCTCGGCGGCGAAGATGCTGGTCTGATAGGCCTGGCGTTCGGCCTGGGCGCGCCGTGACTCGGCCACGCGCTCGGCCGCGCGAGCGCGCCCGAGCTGCACAAGCGTGCTGATGGAGCCGATGGTCAGCGCGAGCGCGACGGCCGCCGCGGCGACGACCAACACGCGGTTGCGCCGTGCGAAGCGGCGGAGCTGATAGGCGACGCTGTTGGGGCGGGCGGAGATGGGGCGGTGTTCGAGGTGCCGCCGGATATCTTCGGTGAGTTCAGCGGCACTCTGGTATCTGCGGGCGGGCTCTTTGTTGAGGCACTTGAGGACGATGGTATCGATATCCGGGTTCAAACCCTTGCGAGCCGCGGATGGACGTGTGGGCGCGACGCTGGCGATCACGGCAAGGGCTTCGCGCAGGCCTCCGGTGCCCTCGCCACCTGCGAGTGAAGGGAGGCGATAGGGCAGCACGCCGGTCAGCATCTGAAAGAGCACGACACCGAGCGAATAGACATCGCTGCGAACATCGATCTTGGATGGGTTTCCGCTGGCCTGCTCGGGGCTTGCCCATGGAAACGAGCCGAGGAACTGGCCGGACATTGTGCGACGTTCGTGCTCGGGCGAAGCGCTCATGCGTGCCAGGCCGAAGTCCACCAGCCGTGGCTCGCCGGTCTGATCGACCAGGATGTTTGCGGGCTTGAGATCGCGGTGAATCACGCCTCGAACGTGCGCGGCGGCGACCGCGGCGGAGATCTTCTCAAACAACGCCATGAGCGAGCGGACATCGAGCGAAGCGGCGGCGAGGTGCTCATCGAGCGGGCAGCCATCGACGAAGTCCATGACGTAGTACGGACGGCCCATGTGTACGCCCGAGTCGATGACACCGACGATGTTCGGATGATCGAGCTGAGCGAGAATTTCAACCTCGCGCTCGAACCGATCAACACTTGTGCTGCCGGGAAGCAGGCTCTCATGCTGCACCTTGACGGCGACGCGCCGACCGGTGGCACGCTGCACGGCTTCGTGTACGACACCCTGTCCGCCGCGATGGATCTCGCGGATAAAGTCGTAACCGATCGGGGCCTCGGGGGTCGAGAGCTGGTCGGAGGGGCGAGGGCCAAAGCGCGCGTCAGAGCGCGAGCCGGAGCGCGACTTGGCCCGTTCGATGAGCGAGAGGAGCGCAAGCTCGCGGCCAAGCTCGGGCATCAGCTCGGTGTGGGAAGCGACGATGGATTGGTCACCGAGAGCCTCGCCCGCGGCGCGGCGCGACATGCACTGCTCGACCACCGTACGTATGGCGATGATCCGGGGCGAGTCGGATTCGGGCGGGAGCGGGGTTGGATGACCGGGTGACAACGACACTGCTTCTCCAAGCGAAGGGCGACGGGTTCACTCCCGCGCAACCGTTCATTTTTGATGCGTTATCCGCCGCGGCTGATGAATCTGTCGGGATCACCCATGGCCTCGCGGAGCGCGCCGATGGCGCGGCTGCAGAGTTTGTGGACCGCTTCTTCGGTTCGACCAAGGCGGCTGGCGACTTCGGCGGGTGAGAGGCCAAGCAGGTATCGAAGCTCCAGGGCTTCGCGGTATGCGGGGAAGAGCGTGGTAAGCGCGGAACGGAGCGCGGCCTCGACTTCGCGCCCGCTGGCGGATCGGCTCGGGGTATGTTCGTGGAAGGCGAGCAGTTCGAGAAGCGGGGCAAGGGTGCTCTGATCTGCGGGGCCGGTGGTGCGGACACTTTTGGCTGCGCCGCCGCGTTTGAGGGCGCGGTGCGCGCGAACGACATCGATGATTCGGTGTTCGGCGATGGTGCAGAGCCAGCGGAAAAAGAGTTCGCCGGCGTCGGAGGCTGGCGGCAGAGTGAAGGTTGAAAAGGCGCGGAAGGCGTCGCTGAAGGTCTCTTGCAGGATATCTTCAGGACCAGACGTGGAGCGGACATCGGCGGGGAGGCGGCGTTCGATGCGAGCGAGCAGACGTGGGTGGACCGCGAGCATGGCCCGGTCGAGCGCGAGCGGCAGGGCATCTTTGGCCGCGGCGTGCGTGACCAAGTCGGTAAGTCGTTGGTCGCGGGGCTGATCGTCGAGGGGTGTCACGTCGGGCAAACTCAAACAGGAGAGTATCACGGGGTTTGGAAGGTGCTGAGAGGGGATGTTTTGGGTGAGGGTGGCGGGCATGGGGGGAGATTACCAATCAGAATACAAACAGTCAAGTCTATTTTAGCATTTTGTATGGAATCGGCAAAAAGATGTCCGGTGCGCGGGAGCAGCACGGAGGAACTCCGCTGATAACCACCTGCGCCAAGGCCGCGCACGGGTCGGGTGGTTCATCTATTTAGGAGATTCGCGATGCGCAGCCGAGAGTGTCAGAGATCGAGTGTTCGAGACAGGGGTGTTCAGTTCCGAAGTCTGTTGAAGGTGGTTCAGGCGGTGATGGTGGTGGGGCTGATGCTGGTGTGCGCGGTGCCAGCGCGTGGTACCTCGGTGCCATCGATTGCGCCCGAGCAGGTGGTGGCCAATGCCGACATCATCATGCAGGGTGTGGTGGTGAGCGCGACGGGACGGTTTGTGGGTGCCACGCAGCGGCACATCGTGACCGACTATGTGTTCACGGTTGAACGTGTGCTGCGGGATGAGCAGCAGGCCCTTGCGGCTCGCACGATCAACGGGCAGGTCACCTTGACGTTCGCCGGTGGCACGATTGGCAACGCGGCGGTCGATGCGCACGGTGTGCCGAGCTTCGTGGTTGGGGAACGGGCCTTCCTTTTCATCAAACGTGAGTATCTTGGCGCGCTTGCGCCCACGGTCGGGATGTGGCAGGGCGTGTATCGGGTTGGTCCGGGCGCGCCCGGTGCCGAGCGGGTGACACGGGTGACTTCGTGCTGCGGCGCTTCGACGATAGTTGAATCGTCGTTCTTTTCAAAGACGGCGGATCGTGCGGGGGGCTTCACCGTCGCGGACTTTGCAAACGAGGTTGCGCGGGCAGTGCCACTGGCACGCGGCCGCCAGGACCTTGTGCTGCCCAGCCGCGTGGAAGGGATGATCGACATGATGAATGTTGAAAAGCCCGTGTTGAACTTCGGGCGCTTTCATCAGGAGCTTGCGCAGAATGCTGTGGACGCTGGTGCGGGGAACGCACGCTTGCTGATGAATGTCGCCGGTGTGCCGGTCGCGACGAATCGATCGGTTCAACCGCCGGAGGTTGCCCAGCCGTTCATGATTTCCGGTGAAGCGCTGGATGGCGGTCCGAGCTCGCAGACGACGTCGTTGCGGTACGGGTTTACGCGTGCTCCGCCGAACGTGCCTTACCTGTTCAACATCGCGCCGAACATGGGCGCGTTTGCCGGGCAGTTTGAAGGTGAGTTGGCCTATTGGAACTCGTATGCGAGCGATGTGTTCCGTGTGTACACCAGCCCCAACAACAGTATTACCGGCGGGAACAGCCGCAATGAGACGGGGTTTGTGACTAGCGCGACGCTGAACACACAGTATGGTCAGCCGTGGGCGGGTGAGTACGCGATCTGCTTCAACTACTCGCTCAACAATCGGATCGTGGAATCGGACATTTGCTTCAACCCTGCGTATACCTGGACGACCGATTACACGACGGGTTACAACTCCGGCACAAGCGGTTCGCAGATCTACTTTCCGCCCATCGCGCTGCACGAGCAGGGGCACTCCTTCGGGCTGGACCACTCCTGGGTTCCCAATCCCGGCTACAGCTTCCCTTCGATCATGAACTACTACACCTTTGACATGGAGGCCGAGGCTCGCATGGTCTATGCCGATGACGCGGCGGGCATTCGCGCTGCGTATCCCGCCCGCATCGTGAACATCAATGACTTTGGTGTGTACCTCTGGGCCAACACCGGCTTGCAGAGCCCCGGCCCCAACGCCGCGAACCGGGCCGCGTGGAGCACGTTCCCGAGTTCGGTCACCGCGGGCAACAACTTCACACTGACCAACTTCTTTCTTGAGAATGTCGGGACAATCGCGGGCAGCCCGACGCTTGAGTTCTACCTCACACCCACGCGCGGATCATTCAATGGCGCGATCTATTGCGGCTCGCTCGCATTCGGTAACTTCAACTCATTCGCCGGTGGTCGCTACAGCGCGACACTGAGCGTGCCGGTCGGGCTGGGCACGGGCAACTACTTCGTCGCGGCGTACAAGCAGGGTGGCGATTCGTATGCTGACAACAACTCCGCATGGTCGAATACGCGGATTCTTGTGAACGCGGTGCCGCCGCCACCCGCGCCGGGCAATGACAACCTTCTCAATGCTTATTCAATCTCGGTGGGAAGTGTTTCTGGCACCACGGTGAACGCTTCCAATGATCGGAGCGGCTCGTGCGGGTTGTCGAACGACTCGCCGGATGTGTGGTACCGCTATTACGCAGCATACGACGGCGTGGTGGAGGTTGATACCTGTGGCTCGTCGCTCGATACCGTGCTGAGCATGTGGAGTTCGAGCGGATTCTTCTCCGAGGTGGTCTGCAACGACGATGCGTTCCTCCCGTGCGGCAGCAGAGCTTCGCGCATCTCCTTCAGCATGACGGCCGGAACAACGCGGCGCGTTCGTGTTGCGGGCTACAACAATGCGACAGGCACATTTGTGCTCAACACGCGGTTTACGGCGAGCAATAATCTGTGCTCGGCCGCGACACCGGTCAGCACGGGGACGTATTTCGGTTACACCACCGGTTCGCAGGCCGAGCCTGGTGATGCGCAGTGCGGCAACTCTGAGGCGACGGCGGATATCTGGTACTCCTACAGCGCAGCGTGCTCCGGCACGGTTCAGTTGAATACTTTCGGGTCAGGATTTGACACCGTGCTGAGTGTTCGCACGGGGTGCGCAGGCGCGACCTTTGCGTGCAACGACGATTGCTCGGTTGTCGGCCCCTCGTGCATCGAATTTGTGAGCGTGCCGGGAACGACGTACATCATCCGGGTTTCCGGGTATGCCGGTGCCACCGGCGCGGTCACGCTCAACGTGATTGCCAACAACTTTGCATCAAACGATGAGTGCTACAACGCAGCGCCGGTCTACGACGGTTTGAACTCGGCGTACACGCAGTGTGCGACCGATTCGCCCGTCAACATGCCCGATGCCTGCGCAACGACTCCGGGCGAGCCCCTGACCTCGGATGTCTGGTTCATCTACTACCCTGCGGTTGATGGCACGGTCTCGGTCGGTGCCTGCACCGGTGCGTTCTCGCCGGCGGTTGCGGTTTACGACTCCGCGTGTCCCGGTGTGCCTGAGGATGCGATCGCTTGTGGCGCTGGCGAGTTCGATTGCAACACGCCGTTGCTCTCATTCACCGGGCTTAATGGGCGCTACTACTACATCCGGCTTGGCGCGGCCAACTACGGCGGCGTCAACGGCCTTGGCCAGGGTGCCGCGACGATCAACATTACGGTCGTGCCCTTTCCCACCGGTGCGTGCTGCGCGGTTGATGGCTCGTGCTCCATCAGTAGTCAGGTGAGTTGTACCTCGCTTTATAGTGGTGATGATTCGGTCTGCGAGGTGGTGGTGTGCCAGGTCCTGCTCGGCGCTTGCTGTGCGGCCGATCTGACGTGCAGCATCGTGCTTGAAGCCGAGTGCGTGGGCACCTTCCGGGGCGCAGCGACAGTTTGCGAGGCGGTCGAGTGTCTGCCGTTGACCGGTGCGTGCTGCACGACATCGGTCTGCACAATCGTGTCGGCCGATATCTGTGCCGGCGCGTCGGGTGCGTTCAGAGGTTCAGGCACAACGTGTGACTTTGCGGGCAACCCTGTGACCTGCTGCCGGGCCAACTTCAATCAGCAGGGCGGAGTCTCGGTGCAGGACATCTTCGATTTCCTGTCGGGGTACTTTGGTGGCGACATCGCTGCTGATATCAACGACTCCGGCACGGTGAGCGTCCAGGATATCTTCGACTTCCTCTCGCTCTACTTCGCGGGATGTTCATAAGACATTTGAATCCATGGGCGCGACCACCGAGAGGTGGTTTCGCCCTTTTCGGTAGATACAGATTGCGATCCGAGCGGCCAGTGTCAATTTGGGTATATGTGGCCGGTTTGCGGCGTGATCCATGATCATCGGCCACGACCTTTTTCCGAAACTTCATGCAGCATGGAACCGAGTTGATGGCTGAGGCGAACAAGCCCCCGTCACGCGCCGTCCGATCGGACGGTCTTTGGTCGGTTCTTTTAACCCATGCTGGCCCGCGTGGAGGGAGCCCGAAAGGGTCCGCGCTGGGTGAAAATCTGGTCGAGGTACTCATGCAGATTTCGATCGTTCGCCGTGTTTGGTTGTGTGCCGGACTGTTCGGAATCGCGGCGGGGCTTGCGCCCATGACCGGCTGCCAACAGCAGGGCGTGGAGCAAGGTGCGGACCTCGGTCCTCACGGGATTCGCGGCGTTGTTCGCGAGGATGAAGTTGCAAATGCGCGGCGAGCGGTCGCGGAGCGGCTGATTGAACTTCACGCATTCGCCGCGTTGCCCGATGAGCATCAGCGAATCATCGCCGCGGCGGGCTCTGCGCCGAAAGGTGATGATCTGGCGACCATGCCGAGCATGGCGCGCCCGTGGGAGCGGCTCGCACCGCTTGGGGATGAGGAGTATGCGCTTGTCTCGAAGTTCGCTTCGCGCGAACTCTGGGACCGGATGATGCCGGTCCATCAGCACGCGCTGGTTGATTTGCTGGTGCGCCGTGCCGCGGGTGCGGATGTGCCCGCGCTCTGCTTTGCACCGGGCACCGATCCTGAACTTGTGGATGCGTTCAACACCGTGGTCTTTGGACGGTTTGGCGTGCGCTTTCAGCCAGCCAACCGGTGGTCAACAACGGCAACCAACGGCGGCGGGCTGACGCAGGGGCAAACGACCACGCTCACGTATTCGTTCCCGCCCGATGGAACCACCTCCACAACGCTTACCAACGGCGTAACACAGCCGAGCGATCTGTTCGCATTCCTGAACGGCATCTATGGCACAACCGCGGCGTGGCAGGCGGTCTATGCGCAGGTCTTCACAAGGTGGAGCCAGCTCTGCGGCGTTGACTATGTCTTTGAACCCAACGATGACGGTGTGCCCATCAGCAGCCAGCCGGGCGTGCTTGGTGTGCGCGGCGATCTTCGACTCACGGGTACGGCTCTTGACGGTCCGAGCAACGTGCTCGCGTTCAACAGCTTCCCGAACAATGGCGACATGGTCATCGACACCGCCGATACCTTTTACACATCCACGGCGAGCAACTCGCTGCGACTTCGCAACGTGCTGGCCCATGAGCACGGGCACGGTTTGGGCATGGCGCACGTCTGCCCGACCAACCAGACCAAGCTGATGGAGCCGTTCATCAGCCTTGCCTACGACGGCCCGCAGACCGATGACCGGCTGCTGGCGCAGCGCTTCTATGGTGATCAAAATGAGCCCAATGACACGCCCGCGACAGCGACGACACTGACCGCGCCGACGACGTTGAACACGACGATCACCGGCGTAAGCTGCGATGACCGGCTGGATAACGATGTCTATCGGATACCCGTGTCCGCACCCGGACTGTTGACCGTTACCGTGCGACCGGTGGGCGGAAACTATCTGAACGGCGCGCAGAATGGCGATGGCTCGTGTAGTGCGGGCGTGCTCTTCAATGCCGCCGCGGTCAATGATCTTGGCATCACGTTTCTCGACAGCAACGGCGTGACCATTCTCGGCACGACCAACACCGCGGGTGTGGGCGTGAGCGAGACCGCAGCGATCATCGTTGACAGTGCGCGGGACATTTTCGTCCGCATCCAGCCGGGCCCTGTGCCCAACATTCAGGCGTATGAGCTTGACTACCGGGTGCAGTCGCCGCCGATTCTGGTGCTCTCACTCGCTGATGCGGTGCCGACGCAGTTGAACCCGACCCAGCCGACAGCACTCCGCGTGCGTGTTCAAACGTTGGGCGAGACGGTCGCGGTCGGATCGGTCAAACTTCGATACCGCTTTGACACGCTGCTCTCTTTCGCCGAGGCTCCATTGACCTTCCTTGGTGGCGAGATCTATGAAGCGCGCATCCCGCCCGCTCCGTGCGGCAGCACGCCGCAGTTTTATGTTCAGCTCATCGGCCAAACCCTCGGTCTGCGAACGTTCCCGGCCGCCGCGCCGGGGTCAAACGGCTCGGCCGCGCTCACGGCACCTGCGGAGTCAACATCGGTGGTCTTTGATGATTCCTTTGAGACCGATCTTGGCTGGACCGTGGGGTTTGCGGGCGACACCGCGATCTCTGGCATCTGGGTACGGGCCGATCCGAACGGCACGATCGCTCAGCCCGAAGACGATCAATCGGCGATAGGCACGCAATGCTACTTCACGGGCCAAGCCGCGGTGGGAGCGCAGGCGGGCACTGCCGATGTGGATGGTGGCAAGACCACGCTGGTTTCACCGACGATCAATCTTCTGAACGTGCCCGCGCCGGTGCTCTCGTATTACCGATGGTATTCAAACAGCGGCGGTGCAACACCGGGCACGGATGTCTTCACGGTCGATGTATCAGCCGATAACGGCGCAAGCTGGCAGAACCTTCAGACCATCGGGCCCGCGACCAACAACACCGGTGGCTGGGTCTTCTCGCAACTCAATCTGGCGAGCGTTATCACACCTTCGGCTACGGTGCGACTGCGTTTCGTTGCCGACGATGCGAGCGACGGTTCGCTCGTCGAAGCGGCCATCGACGATGTGCAGATCGTCAGCACAAGCTGCAACGACCGCTGTCGCGGCGATATCAACGGCGATAACAGGCACTCAGTTCAGGACCTGTTCGACTTCCTCGCTGCGTACTTCGCATCAGCACCCGCCGGCGAGTTCAACTTTGATGGCCTTTGGACGGTTCAGGACATCTTTGACTTTCTCGCGGCATGGTTTGCACCCTGCCCGTAACGATGTGTTGATCTCCGCCGCAGTTCATCCGGTTGACAAACCGATGATTGTGGGCGAGAGTTTCAGCGAAGGCGCATGGCCGGACTCGGTTCGTTCGCTCAGCAGCCTTCGGAGCGCCCCAGCTTGGGAAACGGCATGAGAAGCGTCGTTATCGGATGTGTGATTTCGTTGGGCATCTGCGGCCTTGGTCTTTCGCGCGCCGATGTTCTGCCGATGCTTCCGGTTACAGGTGATGGTCTTGCCGCGGGTGCGGGTGTTGAAGAGCACCAGCAGGCGGAGCAACCTTCGCTCCGAACGCGGGGTCTTGCCCGGTACATGCACGGACCGTGCGATCTCGCATCGGGTTCGGTTGGTGGATCGATCGGTGTCCTTCCCGGCGCGATTCCGCAGTGCATCAAAGCACCAGGCGAGTTTCCGCCGCCGGGTTGGATCGATGAACCATTCGGCGTCATGGCTCCGGCGGATGAATCGGTACCGATGGCCGCGTGCTTTGATCGCAAGAGCCCGCCGAGTCTTGAGGTTCAGGAAGCGCTCGATCGGATGGTGCGGGGCGCGCTCGCCGATCGCTTTGTGCTCAACAACAGTTGGCCCGGCGCCAACAACGTTCCGATCACGCTGACGTGGAGCTTTGTTCCCGACGGAACGAGCATTCCCGGTTCACCATCGGTCGGCGAACCAACATCAAACAGCATGTTGTTTTCGGCGATGGATTCGCGCTTCGGCGTGATGAACCGCGCGGTGTGGATCGGTCAAATCCAGGCGTGCTTTGACCGCTGGGCAGCGCTTACAGGCACGAGCTACACGCGCGTGACCAACAACGGCAACCTCTGGGATGACGGTGCCTCGTTCCCCAACTCAGCAGGCAGCAACACGCCCGGCTCGACACGCGGCGATATCCGCATCGGCGCACACCCGATCGATGGCAACGGCGGAATTCTTGCGTACAACTTCTATCCGACCGGTGGTGACATGGTGCTCGATGCCAACGAGACATGGAACTTTGGCGCGCCCGCGTACATCTATCTTCGCAACACGGTCATGCACGAACACGGGCACGGGCTTGGCCTCAACCACGTCTGCCCGGCCGACCAGACCAAGCTGATGGAACCCTTCATTAGCACCGAATATGACGGGCCGCGTCAGGATGATCTTCGTGCCGCTCAGTACAGCTATGGCGATGCGTACGAATCAAACAACACCCAGGCCACCGCAAGCAATCTTGGCGTGCTCGCGCTTGGCGCAACGCTGAATCCGAGCACGCCTCCCGGAACCGGGCTTGCGGTCATCCTCAACGGCTCGCTCACCTCCATCAGTCTTGATGCCGATCAGGATTGGTACCTGATCAATATCAGTTCGCCCATGATCGGGTCGCTCTCGCTCGTCCCGGTCGGCAGCAACTACGCCGACTATGTGCAGGATTCACAGTGCAGCAACACCTCGCCCAACTTCAACTCGCTCAACCAGGCTGATCTCGTGCTTGACCTGATCAACGCTTCGGGCACAACCATCGCAACGGCCAACCTCACGTCGTTCGGTGGATCCGAGGCTCTCAACAACATCCTGCTCTCACCGCCCGGCAACTTGTATGTGCGCGTGCGCGAGAACAACTCACCGATCGAGACACAGCTCTACACCCTCACGATCACCGCAAACTCCGCCCCGGTCTTCTCCGCCAGCGATGGGGCGTTCACCGACAGGGTCCGTCTCAACTGGAACGCCGTGACCGGTGCAAGCACTTACGCGGTCTATCGCGGCGTGACCAGCGTGCGGGCCAGCGCAACGCTCTTCGCTTCCCCCTCCGCGCCCGCGATCCAGTTCGATGATTTCAGCACGAACACATCCACCACATACTTCTACTGGCTCGAGGCCAACACCGGCACCGGTCTTCGGCCCGTCAGCGGGCCCGAGACAGGCTTCCGAGGGACGGTAACCGCGCCGACCAACGACGTCTGCTCAAGCGCCATCGCCGTCGCTTCTGGCAGCACCGCCACCGGCACGTTGGTCGCCGCTTCAAACGATGCAACCGCCACTTGCGGCGGCTCATCCACCAACGGCGATGTCTGGTACACCTTTACCGCATCGTGTGCCGGCAACCTCACCGTCTCAACCTGCGGCACAAACGATACTCCATCGGTTGATTCCGGTATCGACACCGTGATCTCACTCTGGTCGGCCTGCCCGGGCCTTGGCGGCATAGAGCTCGCCTGCAACGACACCGGCGCGTGCGCCGGCTTTGACTCGGGCAATCAGCGCGATGCCTCGCTCACCCGCGCCCTTGCGCAGGGTGAGGGCGTCCGCATTCGTGTTTCAAGGTTCTCAACATCCGCGGCGGGTGCGTTCACGCTCCGCGTCGCCTTTGACTCGGCAAACGACAACTGCAACGGCGCGACGCCGGCCTTTCCGGGTGTGCCTGTCTCCTTCTGCAACATCGCCGCGACAACCGATGGGCCCGCCGAGCCCGCGTGTCTGAGCGGTGGGTCAAGCCAGATCAGCAGCGACCTGTGGTTTCGATACACGCCGCTCTCCAGCGGGCGTTGGACAGTCCAAACCTGCGGAAGTACGTTTGATACACGCCTTGCGGTCTATCCAAACTGTCCGGTCGGTGCTGGCACCGTGTTGGCATGTGCGGATGACACCACCGCGTGTGGGCCGGTGGGGAGCGTGAATCTGCAAACCAGCCTTTCGGTCGTCGGGCAAGCGGGCGCGAGCGTGCTTGTTCGTGTCGGGGGAAGCAATGGCGCAACCGGCAACGGAACCTTCACCATCTTCTGCGCGGGCGATTACAACCTCTCCGGCGGTGTTTCGCTTCAGGATGTCTTCGACTTTCTGGATGGATACTTCATGGGCGAAAGTGCCGCCGATATCAACGCCTCGGGCTCGATCGGCACGCAAGATATCTTCGATTATCTCGGAGCATTCTTCGGCGGGTGTTGATGTTTGATTGCTCAAGGGGTGAGGAACGATGGACCGTCCGCACAGTTGTCGGGTCGTGTGCGCCCGTCGCAGCGTGATGGTCTGTTTGCTCATCCTTCTGGGCGCACGACCCCCGGGCACCGCGTGGGCCAATCCGCCCACCGAGGCCGAGGGATTAACCGACTCGCGCCCTGAGCCACCAGCCAAGCCCGCGTACCCTTTGCCATCGCGGCGTTTCGGGCTTGATGCCGATGACCCGGTTCCCCTCATCGTCGCGCCCGCTGTCGATATGACGCGCATCGCGATTGAAGATGCGGCATGGCGTGCCAGCAACGATCGTCGCCTCAGGTTTGGTGTGCGGCGCGATCTGTGGCTCGCGCCCTCCATGGGTCGGTGGGATGTGGTCGTGGGTGGCCGGGTCTGGCGCGCCGATGTCGCCTCACCCAGCGCGGCGGGCATTCGCCTCCACTTCATGTCCGTCAACATGCCCAAGGGTGCAGAACTCTCGATCCATGCCCGCAGCATTCCCGACATGGTCTTCGGACCCTTTGATGGAACCGGTCCGCTCGGCCGCGCCGAGTTCTGGGCACCCTCCTGCTTTGGTGGCGATGTGGTGCGCATCGAGTACTTCGAGCCAGATGGTGCGCCCGCGCTCGGCGCACCACTTCCATTTGTCATCGATGCCATCCAGCATCTCTACCGCGATCCAACCATCATCGCCGTCGAGTCGGGCCTGATGTCGCGCATCGGTAACTGCCACACCGATGTCGCCTGTCAGGAAACGTGGGCCAATGTCGCTCTCGCCGTCGGCGGTCTCAGCACCATCGGCAGCACCGGCGCACTCTTCTGCACCGGCCAGCTTCTTGCCACCTCAAACGCCGATCAGACGCCCTACTTCCTCACCGCCAACCACTGCGTGAACAGTGCCGCACAGGCCGCCGCCACCGAGATCGTCTGGCGATACCAGACCAGCGCGTGCAACGCCGCTCCACCAGCCATCGCTACTCTCGTCCGCAGCGGACCATGCACCATGGTCGCGACCGGCACGGCCTCATCAAGCTCAGACTTTGTGCTCTTGATGGTCGAGGGCGCACTCCCAGCCGGGCTCGCTTGGGTCGGCTGGGTCTCAACCGCCGCCCCAACCGGAACGCCTTCGGCCTGCGTGCAACACCCCAGCGGCTCATGGAAGCGCATCGCCTTTGGCAACAAGGTTGCGGGTCAGGTTTGCTCTGGCAGCAACTTCACACAAATGGATTGGACCATCGGTGTCACCGAGCCCGGCTCTTCAGGCTCGGGTCTCTTCTGGAACGATCCCGCCAGTTCGCGCCATCAGAAGCTGTACGGGCAGTTGTATTGCGGGTTCTCTGCGTGCACAGGTACCGCCGCAAACACCCTCAACGACGACTTCGGGCGCTTCGATGTCACCCACAACGCGATCTCATCATTTCTTGCCGCGGGTTCTGATGATGGTTACGAACCCAACAACTCCTGCACCTCCGCCCGCGCCATCTCATCGGGCACCTTCAACAACCTGATTGTCAAAGCCGCAAGCGATGACTGGTACAGCTTCCCGCTTGCGCCGGGCCAAACCCTCAGCGTCACCCTCGCGTTCACCCACCTCAACGGTGATATCGACGCTGAACTCTTCACATCGTGTGCCGCCAGCCCGGTCGCCTCATCAACCCGCACAACCAACACCGAATCGCTCGCGTACTTCAACCCGACAGGCGTGACCCAAACCATCTACTTGCGCGTCTATCTCTACAGCGATGTCCGCAACGCCTACACCCTCACGCTCGGCGCGGCCAGCACCGGTCCTCCCAACAATGTCTGCGCCAACGCGACCTCCATCACCGAGGGCGCAACAGTCTTTTCAACCCTCGGTGCAACGACCGACGGTCCCGCCGAACCTGCATCTTGCAACTTCGATCTCAACCCCGCCATCGCCGCCGACACCTGGTTTCGATACACCCCCTCGTGCAGCGGCACGGTCATCATCGACTCGTGCCTCGCATCGTTCGATACCGAACTCGCGATCTACGGCTCGTCCTGTCCGGCCAGCGCGGGCAACGTGCTCGCCTGCAACGATGATTCCGACATCTGCGGCACCGGAAGCACCCGATCATCCGTGGTCTTTAATGCCACCGCCGGACAACCCTACCTCATCCGTCTCGGCGGGTTCAACGCCGCCACCGGCACGGGCACATTGACCGTGCGATGTTCCCCAACCACCATCGTCGCCTGCTGCGTTCAGTCGTCGTGTCTCACCCTGAGCACCACCGACTGCGCCTCAGCGGGCGGACAATCTCTAGGCGTCGGGCTCGCGTGTGGCACAAGCGGCAACCCCACCACGTGCTGTCGCGGCAACTTCAACCAGTCCGGCGGCATCTCCGTGCAGGATATCTTCGACTTCCTCTCCGCCTATTTCGCCAACCACCCAACCGCCGATTTCAACCTCTCTGGTGGCATCACGGTTCAGGACATATTCGACTTCTTGGTCGCCTATTTCTCAGGGTGTACCTGACAACGTGCGATGGTGCAACCGCGTACATATCTTTGAAAGACA